>DIFC01000034.1:9793-22763 GCA_002418945.1 Deltaproteobacteria bacterium UBA5758
ACCTCGACGTTGTATTTTTTCGAAAGCTCCTTGCACTTGTTTATAAGTGCAGGGATGCTTCCCCTCGGCACAGTCACATCTTCGGCAAAGACGGTTTTTGCCTTGCCGAACACCGCCGCAAAGCCTGCCTTTCTCCCCATCCAGTATTTGTCTGCCTCTGCCTGGTCCTTCGCGACCCTCGCATCGACGGCGCCGTACTTCTTCACTATATCAACGATCTTTTCCGTTTCCTTCTCAATGGCCTCCTGTATGCCGTCTACCTCAAAGAGAAGCAGCGCATCTGCATCCTTGGGGAGCCCCATGGGCATCATCTCCTCTATCCTGTTGATGACCCAGTTGTCCATAAGCTCTATCTTGCCGGGTATCACGCCGTTTTCGAGGACCCTGAAGACGCTCTCGCCTGCCTTTGCCACATCGTCATACACGACCATTATGGTCCTTTTCGCAGGCGGGATCGGGTTCAGTTTCAGTTCCGCCTTCGCTATGACGCCAAGGGTACCTTCTGAGCTGATAAAGATATGGAGCAGGTCATACCCCACAACGTTCTTCAGCGTTCTGCCGCCGAGATTCACGATGTCGCCGTTGGGCAGCACAACTTCTATGCCAAGGACGTACTGTTTGGTCACCCCGTACTTCACGCAGGCGGGCCCGCCGGCGTTTTCCGCAATGGCCCCTCCCAGTGTAGCGCCGAGGAAGCTCTGCGGATCCGGTGGAAAGAAGAGCCCCTCCTTCATGAGCCTTATTGTCAGATCCTGGAGCACAACACCGGGCTCTACCGTTGCAGTAAGGTTCTCTTTATCAACCTTCAGTATCCTGTTCATCTTTGTGGTACAGAGAACGATCCCGCCCATGATCGGGATCGACCCGCCGCTTACGTTTGTACCGCCTCCCCTTGGTGTAACGGGGATCTTTTCACCATTAGCGAGCTTCATAATATCAGATATTTGCTGTGTGCTTGTGGGAAAGACCACTACATCGGGCTCGTGGACCCAGCTTGAAGTGCCATCGTAGGAATATGCCTTTAACGCCTCAGGAGACGTGAGGACATTTTCCTTTCCAACGATTTTTTGGAGTTCTGCTACTATCGATTCTTTTAGCATCAATACCCCCTATAATTTTAAACGGATTTTTTTGTTACGTATTTCACATTTATATCTTTTTCTCTATAATTTTGTCAAGAAAATGTGAATCATTCTAAATTACTTTTGTTCTCTATCGTGAACAACCCCTTCCTGTCATAATCCTGTTGAACGCAGCCCTTTGCCGTGATAATTTGTTCAAGGTAAGACAGACTTTATGAACCAAACAAACCGAATAGCATGTGTTCTTTGATGCACGCTATGAGCCAACGTCATGGCTGTCGTTGAGACGATAGTACCCATATTCCTGATCATCGCCTTTGGATACATAATCCAGGGAAGGGGCTTTCTCAAAGAGCATTTCATCCAGGAGATGAACAGGTTCATATTTCTCTTTCCCCTTCCTGTTCTGATCTTCACGGGGATCGTCAAATCGAATCCCGGCGACGTGGAATTTGCACATATCCTTTCGGTGCTCCTCCCGACGGTTGTAATTCTGTGCATATCCCTCCTTACCGGGCTTGTGATCGGCTTAAAACAGGGCAGGCTCGGGAGTTTCGTTCAAACCACCTTTCACGGAAATGTCTCCTACATCGGGCTGGCCGTTCTCTTTTATATGCTCGGCGAGGAAGGGCTGAAACGTGGAAGCATCCTCATCGGCTTTTTGATCCTTGTCAACAACATCCTTGCGATAGCGGTCCTTTCCTGGACGCAACATCAGCACAAGAATATCTTGAAGCTCTTTCTGCCGATCATCAGAACGCCGGTTATTATCGCCACCTTCTGCGGCATCGCCGTCCTTTACCTCAAGATATCCATCCCGGGCGTACTCCTGAGAAGCATGGGTATCCTGGCAAATATTGCCCTCCCCATGGCGCTCATCATCATCGGCGCTTCGATCACCATAGGAACTATCAGGAAGTCTTTTGCGCTTTCAGGCGCGATCTCATTCCTGAAGCTTATTGTACTTCCGGCGTGCTCTCTTTTGATCTGCAAGCTTTTAGGCATTCCTCTCAACGAAATGCTTTCCGGCATCATACTCCTTGCAACGCCGACGGCCACAACATCCTATATCCTGGCACGCGAGATCGGGGGCAGCGCCGACATTGCTTCGGGGGCGGTTACCCTCTCCACCCTCGCATCGCCGCTGACATTCATCTTCTGGGCATCGATCCTGCAGTAGTAGGGTTTTTGACTTGTCGCCGTCTGTTTCATTTGCTTTCGTGCCTCAAGTCTGCTAACTTTATTTTTCAAAAACAGCATGTTTATATTCAGGTTTTTGTTCGTCCAACGAACATTCCATTGAGGAGGCAGGTTGAGATATAATTTCATGCGCAGTCTTTATGATTGGGTCCTTCACTGGGCACATACCCCTTACGGAGCGCCGGCCCTGTTCCTTCTCGCCCTGACGGAAAGCTCTGTTTTTCCTATCCCGCCCGATGTGCTCTTGATAGCGCTGGCCGTTTCTATCCCTGCGAGGGCATTCAAATACGCTTTTATTTGTTCCCTGGGCTCCGTGCTGGGAGGCATCCTTGGCTACGCCATCGGTTACCTCCTCTGGTATGGCTCCGATGGAACCTTCAGCGCCTTTGCCAGATTCTTTTTTGATTATATCCCCGGCTTTACCGTGCAGGTCTTCAATCTCGTCCAGAACAAATATAACGAAAATGCCTTTCTTGCGGTTTTTACGGCAGGTTTTACTCCGATACCCTATAAGGTTTTTACCATTGCCGGCGGGGTCTGCAAGATCAATTTTTTTGAATTCATCCTCGCATCCCTGGTAGGGCGATCCCTCCGTTTCTTCCTCGTTGCCGGCATTATCTGGAAGTTCGGTGAGCCCATCACCCGCTGGATCGATAAATACTTCAACAAGCTGGCGCTTCTGTTCACGGTATTGCTGATAGGGGGCTTCGTCGTCGTCAAACTGTTCCTTAAATGACCGGCCGGGAAAAGGCAACGATGGCTTGGCGTCCCGTGTTTACGCGCTGATCGCGTTAAGCCTCTCCAGCACTGATTCTATGCCGCGCTCCTCCATTTCAAAGCTCTCCACGACGACCTTTCTGTCATAGCCAAGGGCCTTTAGGCCGTCGATGAGCCTCTTCATGTCCATGGCTCCTTCGAGAAACATGTGGTCGTCCCGGTCGCCCTTGTTGTTATGGAGATGGACGTGAAAGACCTTTTCTATTCCGATGGCACACACATCGTCTAAAATCTCGCCTTCAGGATCCTTCGACCCATTTGTTCGCTTTGCAATGTAGGCATGTCCAAGGTCGAGGGTCATCCCTATGCCGGGTACAGATTGCTGCAATTCAGGAAACTCTCGAAGATCATAAAAGAAGAAATAGGGCATGTGGACATTCTCAAGGGCGATCCTCACGCCCCGTTGATGTGCATAGGCGGTTATCTCCTGCAGATCTTCGATAAATTTTACCCTCAGCCGGTCCTCGATCTTCTTCACCCTCTTTGTCAAAAAGGAATAGCCGGGGTGGACAACAAGAGGATCGCAACCGATCCTGGCCGCCAGAACAACGGCCTTCTTGTGCCGTTCTTTCGTTACAACCCTTATCTCGTCGATGTAGCTTCCAAGGTTGATCTCGAAGAAAGGGCCATGCATAGAGAACGAAACACCCTTTTCCCGCAGGCCGTTGGCCTTCACAATAAAGGATTCGTCCATTGTCAGGACATGGGGCAGCTCATAGGACAGTTCGATCGTTCTGACCCCTTTGTGAACGAGCTCGTCAACAATCTGCCCGATGGATTTATGCATGCAGAAATATGTGGAGAAGCCGAATTGCATGGATATATTGCCTTCAGCAAAAGAGCAGGCTAAGGCTAAGCAGTTTCTCGACCTGAGCCTCAGCCTGTTTTTTTGCTATTGGCTATTATTTTACCGCTTTCTTTATCTGGTCGACGATCTCCTCGCTGCTTAAGGAGCTGACGGTCGTCAGAATCCCTTCCCTCTTGTAAAAATCGATAAGGGGTGCGGTCTTTTCATTATATGTTTCAAGGCGTTTCGTTATTGCCTCCACCGTTTCGTCGGCGCGCTGGATAGCAGGCGCTCCGCATTTCACACAGGTTCCGTCGGGCTTCGGCGGTTTGCTCTTGATATTATAGATCTCCTGGCAATCCGGGTTAGAGCAGGTTCTCCTCGTCGTCAGCCTGTCCAGTATAACGTCTTTGGGGACATCGAGATTTATAACCCTGTCGAGCTTCAAGTTGATCTTAACCAGCAATTTCTTCAGCGCATCGGCCTGCGGGATCGTTCTCGGGAAACCGTCGAGGAGAAAACCCTTTGCGCAGTCACGCTCCTGGAGCCGCGCCTCCATGATGTCCATGATGAGGTCATCGGGGACAAGCTCGCCCCTTTCCATGAAACCCTGCGCCTTTTTGCCGAGCTCGCTTCCTGCCTTGACGGCGTTTCTCAGGATATCTCCTGTGGAGATCTGCACCGAACCGTCATAATCCGTCAGCATCTTTGCAACCGTGCCTTTGCCGGCACCGGGGGCACCCAGTAGTACGATTCTCATATTACATCCTCCTTATGACAAATTGTTATACAAAGACAGCTTATCTTTTTTCCTGTTTCTCTTTCCTTTTTTCTTTCAAAGATTTCTTCGGAGCTTTTTTTGTTTCTCTCTTCTGCTTATTTTTTTCTGCCATAACACCCTCCCGTAAAGGCATTTCATAGTTCATGGCCCTTAGCAAGACACCCGTAAGCCATAAAGAGTTTGATCGTCCAACGCCTGACGCCTTACGTTTTTAAGCTGTCGGTTATCAGCTAAGGTCTCGTGAGTGAGTTTATCAAAAAAAGTGAAAAAAATCACGATAAAACCTATCAACAGATTCAAATAACCAATCGCCAAACATCAATCACCAATGAATATCCAATAACCAATGAGCGGATATCCAAATGAGAGGCGGCGGCGATAGCATTTGTTTGGTTATTGTGTACACGACTTGACTTCCACCATCCCATGCAGGATAATGTTACGCCGATGAAGCGATACACCATCCACAGGGACGTTGCCCCGGCAACGCCCCGCATAGACTATGACAAAGAACTTAACGAAGAGCAGCTAAAGGTTGTGATGAGCGAGGACGGCCCTATACTTGTCATCGCGGGAGCGGGCAGCGGAAAGACCCGGGTCGTTACCTACAGGGTGGCCAGGCTTCTCGAAAAGGGCGTATCACCCAACGGCATCCTCCTTCTCACCTTCACGAACAAGGCTGCCCGGGAAATGCTCCACAGGGTCGAGCACCTTCTCAAGATCGATACCCGGTACATTTGGGGAGGGACGTTCCACCATATCGGGAACATGATCCTCCGGCAGAACTGCGAACTGGCGGGATTCAAAAGGAACTTCACCATACTCGACAATGAGGATGCAAAGGACCTTATCGAGGTAGTCCTCAAGGAGTCAAAGATAGACACCAAGGCCAGGATGTTCCCGAAAGGAGGGGTGCTGAAAGAGGTATTCAGCTATTGCATCAACACAATGAGCAGCATCGAGGAATCGGTCAAAGAAAAAACCCCTTATTTCTGTGACATTGTTGATGAGATCTCGCAGATCTACCGGCTTTACACGGAAAAGAAGAGACTCACCAACGCGATGGACTTCGACGACCTCCTTTACTACTGGCACAGGGTGCTTTCCGGGAACGAGCATCTGCGCAGGCTCTATGCGGGCACATTTACCCACATCCTCGTCGATGAATACCAGGACACGAACAGGATACAGTCCGAAATCGTCGATTTCATGGGCCTCATCAACCGCAACGTCATGGTCGTCGGCGACGACGCGCAGAGCATTTATTCATTCAGAGGCGCAAATTTTCAGAATATATTCGAGTTTCCAAAAAAATACGAAGAGGCAAAGGTCTTCAAGCTTGAGACAAATTACAGAAGCACACCGGAGATACTGGGGCTTGCGAACAACTCCATATCACACAATAAGCAGCAGTTCCATAAGGTCCTCCGGAGCATCAAAACGAGCGGCGTCATCCCTGTCGTTGCGCCCTCCAGAGACGTTATCCAGCAGGCTGAATTCGTCGTCCAGCGCATCCTAGAGCTGAGGGATGAAGGAGTACCCCTGCACCGTATAGCCGTTCTCTACAGGGCGCATTACCACTGCATGGAGCTGCAGATGGAGCTAACGCGAAGGGACATCTCCTTTGAGATAAGAAGCGGGCTTCGCTTTTTTGAACAGGCCCACATCAAGGATGTTGTCTCCTTTTTGCGGGTCATAGTGAACCCTGACGATGAGGTATCCTGGCTGAGGATGCTCAGAATATTTCCTAAGATAGGCAGAAAGACAGCGGAAAGGATCTATGCCTATATAAAGGCCTCTGAGAAGCCTTTTGACCTTTTGATCTCGAAAAAGATCGCCGATCAATTCAAGAATATTCAGAAAGACACCCTTGAAACATGGTCGAGGCTCTTCCGGGAGCTCACGAGCCTCTATGAACAGGAAGCGCCTTCCGACATGATAACGGCCGTACTGAAAAACGGCTACACGGAATACCTGAAATTCAATTATCCCAATTACGAATCGAGGCTTGAAGACTTAGGCCAGCTCATCAATTTCTCCACAAAATACCAGTCGCTGGAAAATTTTTTAAGTGAGCTATCACTTATGAGCGGGATAAGCGGCGAAGAGGTCATCGCCGCGGACAGGGACGACGAACGGGTCATCCTGAGCACCATCCACCAGGCCAAGGGGCTTGAGTGGAAGGTTGTGTTCATAATATGGTGCGCCGAGGGAAGATTTCCCAATCCCAAGGCCATTGAAGACGGCGGGCTGGAAGAAGAGAGAAGGTTGTTCTATGTGGCCGCCACGAGGGCCATGGATGAGCTTTACCTCTGTTATCCCATGCTTGTTTTTGACAGGCAGGTAGGGCATGTGATCCTGAAGCCGTCGCGGTTCATCTCCGAATTAAGCGGCAGCCATTACGACGAATGGCAGATAACGGAGTATTAGCTGTGAGCTAATTAATGAACACCTTCTTGTACTTCGCCATATCCTCAAGGGCCTTGCCGCAGCCCATGGTGACAGAGGTGAGCGGGTCTTCGGCGATAGTTACCATTATTTCCATTTCGTTCTCTATCCTCTGCGCAAGCCCCTTCAGAAGCGCCCCTCCGCCTGTTAAAACGATCCCTGATTCATTGAGGTCGGAGATAAACTCCGCCGGCAGTTTCTCCAGAGCCCTTTTGACGGCATCGATAATCGCCGCCACAGGCTCTTCTATCGCCTCTCTCACATCCTCTTTCCGGATCTTGACCGTTTTAGGTATGCTGGTAAGGAGGTCTTTCCCAACAACGTTTATGGAATCGCTCAGCGAATCGATGGGGAAGGCCGAAGCTCCCTCGATCTTTATCTTCTCTGCGGCGATCACCCCCACGGCAAGCTGAAGCTTTTTCTGAAGATATCTGACGATCGCTTCATCGAGCTCATCCCCGGCAACCCTCAACGATTCGCTGTACGCGACAGCCGAGAGGCTGATAATGGCAACCTCCGTGGTGCCTCCGCCGATATCTATGATCATGTTCCCTTTTGGAAGCTCGATGGGCATCCCGGCCCCTATGGCCGCGGCCATTGGTTCTTCAATGAGGTAGACATCCCTTATCCCTACCTGAAAGCAGGCGTCTATGACCGCCTTCTTCTCGACCTGCGTGATCCCCGATGGCACCCCTACAACCATCTTCGGCCTTGATATCTTCCGCTCGGCGCTGACGACCTTCAGAAAATATTTGATCATTGCCTTCGCAACCTCGAAATCGGCGATGACGCCGTCCTTTAAAGGCCTTATCGCGCTGATGTTGGGAGGAGTCCTGCCGATATATTCCTTTGCCTCTTTTCCCACCGCGATAACCTTGCCGGAGTTGTTGTCGATGGCTACCACAGAAGGCTGGTTCAAAATGATACCCTCGCCTTTCATGTATATGAGGGTGTTCGCCGTTCCAAGATCCATAGCAAGATGGGTATGCAGCATGCCGAATAATCTCCTCAAAAAACTCATTACCACCCTCCTTTATCTATTCAATGATTTTTCCATGCTTCCTTTCCTTCGCTTTTTCAAGCAGCTCCCAGAGGTCTTTGCTGTCTTCAGGGAACATGCAGATACTGCATTCGATGAGATCCCCCCCGTCAAAAGCCCGCTCCTCCGACAGGATCTTATGAGCGGTATGGTGTATTAGTTTTAGTATATTCCGCGCCTCGACCATATCGCTTCCTTTCATCGCGATATAGAAGCGGCCGCCTCCCTTCCGCGAGATGTAGGCCTGCGGCCCCGCAGAATACTGGATGACCTGGAAGATCCTCCGCAGAAGGTTATGTGTAAAATCATACCCCATCCTTTTGTTGTACGTTTTCACGTGGAGAACCTTCACGGTCAGCAGTGAGAATTTTTCATTCTTTTTTATCATCTTATCGACAATGCTGAGGAACGACGAGAACTGGATGGCCCCCGTTACCGGTTCGAAATCCTTCAGCCTGTTGATATGCTCCTTCATCCATCGCGATGAATAATAGAGCGACAGGAACGTTGAAACGTTTCTCAGGACGCCGATAAACTGCTCCTTCAGCTTCACATCAATAAGCGAGACAAAACCGAGGACGCCTAGGATCGCATCGTCTGTCGCAAGAGGGAAGCCAAAGAACTGCCTTGCCTTTATCGGCTCATTGGAAAAAAAGAGCGGCTTTTCCCTCAGGTAGCCGCTGTTGTATGGAAGAAGGAGCTCACGCCCTCCCTCCATCACCATCAATGCAATGCTGGCGCCCGGCTGACAGTCCCTTTTCAGCTCATCGGGGCGGTCAACCCCGTAGACATCCGTGATGGAAAGCCTTCCATTCTTCTCCACGCCAACGAAGCAAAAATCTCCGCCTGAGATATTCAAGACCTCCTTCAGGATCTCGTCCACAGAGATCTTTCCTGTGTTAAGCCCGTTAAAGAGGCCCATGATCCGCTTCTCCGCGTAGAAATCTTCAACGGCCTCCTCAATCTCACGCTCCTTGGCGGTCCTTTCGATCTCTTCGCGGATAACGGAGACAAAAAAGCCGAGGATCTTTTTTTCCCTGTCTGTGAAAACATATTTCTTTTTGCTGTCCACAATGATTACAGCATCGGTATCCACGGGAAACCCCATGAAGGACTTGATCCCTTCGGACGCCCCGTAATAACCCAGGGCGTCCTCATCCTTGTCAAAATTCGGAATGATCAGCGGCTCATTGTGCTTTATAACCCATCCGGGGAGCGTTCCCTCAATGGAGATGGCCCTGTTCTTATCAAAGCTTTTTGCAAAGGTGACCGATGAAATGCAGTTTAGGTGCTCGTTGCCCCTCACGTAAAGGGCAACAGTAAAGGCCTCGTAGACATTGAAAAGAAGCTGGGCAATACCGTCTATCATGCTCATGGAATTATGTCATTCCCCTTGTCTGAAGTCAATCGCATATCAGTCATACTGATCAAACTCCACGGCGCATCCCGTACCGAACCTGTCGAGGAGCCGGCAGAAGCTGCATTTATCGCTGAAGGTCGGATAGCCGCATTGAAGGCAATAGCGCCCTTCCCTCCCGTCTTCCTTTTCGCCGCCTTTTTCCTTTACCATGTTGAGGTAGCCTTTCACAAACATTATTTTCGTGCCCGGCGACGACTCTTCGATGCCGTTCAGGATTCCTTTATACGTGAGCGTCTTGGCATCCTTTGAGAAGGGGCATTCTTCGTAAATATAATCAATGCCCTTCATAATCGCATAGGCCGCGATCTCCCTCTCTGAGCACAAAAAGAAGGGCTTTATCTTTTTCACGAGATGGTCTTCTTTGCCCTCGAGGAGGACGTTTTTCTTCCAGAGATACTCCTTCTTCCAGTAGAGGATGTTCCCGAAAAGGGCCGATGCCTCGTCGTCAAGATTGTGGCCTGTGGCAAGGAGCGTGTATCCTTTGTCAATGCATATCCTGTTCATGATGTATCGCTTGATGGTCCCGCAGGCAGAGCACGTCGGCCTCCTTATGGCCTTTGCGATGCCGTCGATCCCTCTCTGTAGCGCCTCCTGAACGTGGAATATGTAAACCTTTCGCCGCAGTATATCCGCCATCTGCCTGATCTTTCCGAGCGACCGCCCGGAGTAGCCCTCTATGCCGAGATCAACATATATCCCGTCAGCGGCATATCCAATCCTGTTAATCATATACCACAGGGACAGGCTGTCCTTTCCGCCGGAGACCGCCACGACCGGCCTGTCGGCCTCCTCCATGAGGCGGTATTTCTTTATGGTGTTGGAGACCCTCTTTTCGAGGAAGGCGATAAAGTCCTCTTCGCAGAGAGCGGTCTTATATGACCGCAGGTTGATGCTTGCCGGTTTTCCGCAGACCCTGCATTTCATCCGCCCGATACGACCCTTACCAGTTTTACCTCGTCATCTTTTTCTATCTTATGATCCTCGGTGACAAGTTTGCTGTTGACGACAACGAGGTGTGTCTCCCTGCTCAGCGAAAGCTGCTCCAGGAGCTTCGAGGCCAGCATCGGCCTCTCGAATTCGTAAGTGTTCCCTTCACACTCGACTCTCATGGCTAATTCATAGCATACGAAATAGATGTTGTAAAGAGCGTCCCGGCTATCAGCTATCAGTCATCAGTCTCTGATAAACCCTGATTCTCCACCCCACGATGAGCATCTGTGCGCGATATCCCCGCAAACACGCTCGATCAACAGATCCCCCGAAGCAGCGCTTCAGGGCAACAGCATCCCCTCTCCCTTGGCGGAAAAGGATCAGGGCACAGGCGACACTTGGCAACTTTGTCCCCTCTCCCCTTGAGGAAAAGGGTCACAGTAACAATGTCCCCTCTCCCCTTGAGGAAAAGGGTCACAGTAACAATGTCCCCTCTCCCCTAGCGGGAGAGGGTCAGGGTGAGGGGGTAAGAAGGCTCCACGGGCTTCTACTCTTGGAGGGGACGACGTGAGTCCCTGGAATAGCAGGCCCGGCAACGATGCCTTTATATTGCTTTTCCCGAAATCGTGTTTATATTAAAGATAGCTATCAGCTATTAGCTTTCAGTAGTCAGCTTGCAACAGAACCGCATAAATTTTTTCTTTACCTGTTGGCTGATCGCTGACGGCTGAAGGCGTAAATTTTAAAGAGGTGACCATATGAACTGGGAAAAATTGACCATAAAGGCCCAGGAGGCTATAGCCGAAGCGCAGAAAAAGGCAGAGTCTATGGGCCATCAGCAGATTGAGAACGAACACCTTCTCTACGCGCTCATTATGCAGAAGGAAGGGGTAATTAAGCCGCTCCTCGACAAGCTCGGCGCAAACGCCAGTGCTATCCTCAACGACCTCGACCGCGAGTTGAAGAAGAAACCCCGCGTCGAAGGCTCCACGCAGGTCTACATCTCTACGGCTCTGAAGCGCGCCATCGATATTGCCTTCGACGAGGCATCGCGGCTGAAGGACGAATACGTGAGCACGGAGCACATCCTCATCGGCATCACCGAGGTCAAGGAGGGCTACGCCGCGCAGATACTCAAGAACAACGGCGTTACCAAGGACACCATCTATGCCGTCCTGAAAGATATACGGGGCACGCAGCGCATCACCGACCAAGCGCCGGAAGAAAAATACCAGGCGCTCCAGCGGTACTGCCGCGACCTGACGGAAGAGGCGCGGAAGGGAAAGCTCGACCCCGTCATCGGCCGCGACGAGGAGGTGCGCAGGGTCATGCAGGTACTCTCCCGGAGGACAAAGAATAATCCCGTCATCATCGGCGAGCCGGGCGTCGGGAAGACGGCCATCGTTGAAGGCCTCGCCCAGAGGATCATCAGCGGCGATATACCTGAGACCCTGAAGAACAAGCGGGTGCTCTCCCTCGACCTCGGTGCGCTGCTCGCTGGCGCCAAATACCGGGGCGAGTTCGAGGACAGGCTGAAGGCGGTGCTCAAGGAGATCGAAGAGGCCGCGGGCACGGTGATCCTCTTCATCGACGAGCTCCACACGATCGTAGGCGCAGGAGGAGCCCAGGGCGCCGTGGACGCGTCGAACATGCTCAAACCGGCGCTTGCGCGGGGCGAGCTCCGCTGCATCGGTGCCACTACCCTTGACGAATACCGGAAGTATATCGAGAAGGACGCCGCCCTCGAGAGGAGGTTCCAGCCGGTCCTGGTCGGCGAACCGTCGGTCGAAGAGACGATCGCGATCCTCAGGGGTCTGAAGGAAAAATATGAGCTCCACCACGGCGTGCGGATCAAGGACTCTGCCCTCATCGCCGCCGCCACGCTCTCGCACAGGTACATCACGGACCGGTTCCTCCCCGACAAGGCCATCGACCTCATCGACGAATCGTCGTCGAAGCTGCGCATGGAGATCGACAGCGTGCCCACCGAGATCGATGAGGTGGAGCGGAAGATCATCCAGGTCCAGATAGAGATCGAGGCCCTCAAGAAGGAAAAGGATGAGGCATCGAAGGACAGGAAGAAGAAGCTCGAAGAAGAGCTGAAAGGCCTTAAGAAAGAGGTGGGCGAGAAGAGGAAGCACTGGGAAAAGGAAAAGGCGCTTATCATGTCCATCAGCGAGATCAAGGAAAAGATAGACCGCGCCAGGACCGAGGCGGATGAGCTTGAGCGAAAGGGAGATTTCGGAAAGGTAGCGGAGATCCGCTACGGGAGGATATCCGCCCTTGAACAGGAACAGCAGATGAAGAACAAGGAGCTCGCGGAGTTCCAGAAGGGGAGGAAGATGCTCAAGGAGGAGGTCGACGAGGAAGACATCGCGAAGGTCGTCTCGAAATGGACAGGCATCCCGGTATCGAAGATGCTCGAGGGTGAGATGGAGAAACTCGTCACCATGGAGGACCGCATCCACCGGCGCGTCATCGGCCAGGAAGAGGCGATAGAGGCGGT
>DIFC01000011.1 GCA_002418945.1 Deltaproteobacteria bacterium UBA5758
AAATAGTATTGACATTTGTATTGACTAATATATATACTGATATATCAATAAATGGCTAAGGAGACTTTTTGAAAGACGGTCTTCAGTACAAAGCAAAAAAATCATCACAATAAAATAATTTTTTATATAGAACCGTTGATGCTATTGTAAAAAGAATAGTGAAAAAAAGGGGCATATATGAAGGCGATGGTCATTATTCAACGAGACCAGAGAGGGGAGCTTGAATGGCGTGATGCGCCGGAGCCGGAAGCGGGACCTGATGATTTGTTGATGAAGGTCGAAGCTGTGGCTCTTAACCGCGGTGACGTCTATCAAGTCGCTGGCATATTTTCACCTAACCATTATCAGACGAAACCTGCAGCCCCTGATCGACCAAAAATTCCTGGTCAGGAGGCGGCAGGTGTGGTTGCGGGCATGGGAAAAAACGTCTCCGGCTTCACAATTGGAGACAGGATAATGGGTTTTTGCAGAGGTGCTTACGCCGAATACGCTGCCCTTGACTACCGTCTGGCAATGCCGGTTCCGGGGAGCCTTAGCTGGGAAGAATCAGCGACATTTCCCGTAGCATACATGACCGAATACAATGCCCTCATTACCTCTGCCCTTCTGCAGCCCGGCGAGACTGTGTTGGTCCATGGTGCTGCGGCAGGCGTTGGGGTGGCGGCTATCCAAATAGCAAAATTGTTTGGCGCGAAACTGATCATGGGAACCGATAGCCGTGAAAAATTCGAAAAGCTCTGCTCGATTGGAATGGATCTTGGAATAGATTACCGGACCGACAATTTTGCAGACGTTGTACTCAAGGCCACTGACGGTCGTGGAGTTGATGTGATTATCGATCATATTGGCGGTCCATACCTGAAGGATAATCTTCGTTGCATGGCTGTTAAAGGGAGGATGGTCAGCGTAGGACGAATTGCCGGAAATAACGGCGAGCTTGACCTCGAGACTCTGGCCTTTAAGCGGCTGCATCTCATAGGCGTGACTTTTCGCACCCGGACAATTGAAGAGAAGATAGCTATTGCTCAGGCTGTGGCCAGGGATCTTTTGCCACATTTGAATGAGAGGCGCCTAAGACCAATTGTAGATCGCGTGTTTAGACTGGAGAATGCAATGGAGGCGATGGATTACATGTTGTCGAATGCACAGGTCGGGAGAATTGTGCTTAGGGGATAATCAGGCTTTATAAAAATGATTAAATTGTTTATTATGAGAAGCTAAAGAGAAAAGGAGGATTATCATGAAGGCAAAGAAACGAGTTTTCAGGTTTATATTCATGACGCTACTTTTAGGGATGATCTTTATTCTTGGGACCGGATCTGTTGCAGGTGTTTTTGCACAAGAATACCCAACACGGCCGATTGACATGATTATCAGCATGGCGCCCGGAGCGGCTGCTGATATTGGAGCGCGACTAATCGCAAAAGCTGCAGAACCGTTCCTCGGCAAAGAGATCGTTCCAATTAACAAAGTTGGAGGCGGCGGCGCTATCGCTGCAGGGCTCGTCGCAAAAGCAAAGCCTGATGGATATACGATACTCTCTACTGTGACCGCAACGCTTACAAATGTGCCTCATATGGAATCGTTGACATATTCCCTTGATGACTTTATCCCTGTATTTGAACATGGATATCTGACACCGGTCTTTATTGTCAAAGCTGACAGCCCTTACAAGACAATGAAGGACGTTGTAGAGGCAGCAAGAAAGAAGCCCGGCACAATTAATTTCGGTGTTCCGGGAGCCGGAACTTCACCTGACATTGCGGGACGAATGATAGCCGACCAGGAGAAAGTGGATATGGCTATCGTTCCCTTGGGAGGATCTGCGCCGAGCATTACAGCGTTATTGGGCGGCCACGTAGCGGTTGCAGGTGTTAGCACTCCTGCCGCTATTCCTCAGATAAAAGCAGGAAAAGTGAGAGCCCTGGCGACCATTGGCGCCAAAAGGGCTGATGGCTTGGCGGACACGCCAACTTTGGTGGAGCAGGGATATCCCAATATTAAGCTGGATGAGCTCTATATTATTGTAGTGCCGAAGGGGACGCCTCGCGCAATAGTTGATAAGCTCGAAAACGCTTTGCGCAAAGGGTGGGCAGCAGAAGGCGAATACAAGAAGACGGCAAAGGCGACGTACATGTACCCGACAAATCCTCTGTCAGGTGCGAAGTTGGCTGAATGGCTCAAGGAACAGTCTACGATCAATGGCGAAATCATCAAAAAGGCTAAGTTAGGCAAATAAAAGGTTGATAAGCTGAAGAGTTTTAACGCTGATATTATCGCGAGTCTTTTCTGGATTGTAGTAGGGACTCTGTTCCTTATAGGAGGAATTGCAGAAAATATAGGGACTCCCCGAAGGCCGGGTCCTGGTTTTTTCCCTGCGGCCATGGCCATCATAGTTATCTGTTTGGGATTGGCCCTCTTTATCAAAAGTCTTGTCAAAGAGGGCCAGCCTTTACCCGCTCTGGTTTGGAAAAAACAGTTGGCGGTCATTGTCTCCATCATTGGATACACATTTCTCATTCAATTGATTGGTTTTCCGTTCTCTACTTTTGTGCTCATGGTATTCCTTTTCGGTATGCTTTTCGAAGGGAATCACAAGTGGCTGAAAACCATCCTGGCTGCCGCAGTTACGGCTTTTGCAGCGTGGCTGGTTTTCTCTGTTGGTTGTCAGGTACCTTTCCCTTCGCCTCTCATCTTCAGGAGCTAGCAGCATGGAAGTGCTGAGCCACGTAATGAACGGCTTCGCCGCAAGTTTAGAGCCTGTCAATCTTTTATATTGTTTTATAGGAGTGCTTCTCGGGACATTGGTCGGAGTTCTTCCCGGCATCGGCCCTTCCGGAACTATAAGTATTTTGTTGCCTTTAACCTTCGGGATTTCGCCCGTTACTTCAATTATTTTTCTGGCTGGGATCTATTACGGGGCCATGTACGGAGGTTCCACTACTTCCATCCTGGTCAATATTCCGGGCGAAGCAGCATCGGTCGTTACCTGCCTTGACGGTTATCGTATGGCAAAACAGGGGAGGGCGGGCCCCGCCCTGGGAATCTCCGCCTTCGGTTCCTTCATTGCCGGCACCATCAGCATTGTCTTTCTTATGTTCCTTTCATATCCACTGGCAACATTCGCCCTTTCCTTTGGGCCCCCTGAGTATTGCTCTCTTATTATTCTTGGCATTACGTTTATTACGTACTTAGCCCAAAAATCGATGATCAAGGCGCTTATAGCTGCAGGATTCGGGTTCCTTCTCTCCTTTGTGGGAATGGATGGGATGACCGGGAGGGCGCGATTTACATTGGGGATCCCCGACCTACTCGATGGTGTTGGCATTCTTCCTCTCGTGATGGGCCTCTTCGGGGTAGGGGAGGTATTTAAGAATCTGGCTTCCCTCCAGGGAGTATCTGTCCTTAAGACCAAAATAAAAAATCTATTACCAACCAAGCAGGACTGGAAAGACTCATCTAAGCCAATTGCACGCGGCTCCCTTATAGGTTTTATAATTGGGATCATTCCGGGCGGAAGCGCTCCTCTGGCTTCCTTTGCCTCCTACGCATTAGAAAAACGGTTCTCAAAACATCCGGAAAAATTCGGACACGGCGCCATCGAGGGCGTGGCGGGACCGGAGAGCGCAAACAATTCTGCCTTCACGGGTGGACTGGTAACTCTTTTCAGCCTTGGTATCCCTCCTACCGTTGTCTCGGCCCTTCTTTTCGCCGCGCTCATGATCCATGGGATTCAACCGGGCCCCCTTCTTATCCCGGAGCATCCTGATATCTTTTGGGGACTCGTTGCCAGCATGTACATCGGTAATATTATGCTCCTGTTCATCAACATACCATTAATCGGTCTCTGGGTCAGAATGCTCAAGGTTCCAGCCAGGGTGATGCTCCCTCTCATACTGATGTTCTGTATTATCGGGACGTACAGCGTCAGGAACAGCCTCGTCGATGTGAGTTTGATGATGTTTTTCGGAGTGGTAGGTTATTTGATGGAGAAATTCGAATATGAGCCTGCGCCCCTCGTGCTGGCTTTTGTTTTAGGTCCTCTGCTTGAAAATAGTCTCAAGCAGTCCCTCAAAATTTCCAGAGGTGATTTTTCGATATTTTTCGCTCGCCCTCTTTCGATTACACTTTTAGCGATTGCAGCATTTCTGATCTTGTCGCAATTAATCTTTTCAAAAAAGAAAAATAAGATTCGATTAGAAAAGGAATGAAATGTGGAAGTGCTATGTTCATGTTTGAAAATGAAGGGAGCGGCGACTTCGCAAAATATTTTCATGGAAAACAGATTGCAGATTTTTCAAAAGAATGAAATGAAATTGTCTTTAGGAGGAAATTATGGCCCGCGACGTACATGATAAATACTGGAATCCGGACATTGAGACAATGTCGAAGGATGAAATGGCAGCGCTTCAATTAAAGAAGCTCAAAAAACAGCTTGTATACAACTACAACAATTCACTGCTTTACCGCAGGAAGTTTGAAGAAGCAGGTATGAAGCCCGAAGATGTAAGAAGCTTTGAAGATTTTCAGCGAATACCTGTAACAAACAAGTCGGAGCAAATCGAGACCCAGGAGGAATCGCTGAAAGAGCTCGGTCATCCATTCGGGCCGGGCACCATAACCTGTGCGCCGCAAGATAAGATCGTCAGGCTGAACGCCACTTCGGGTACTACCGGTACGCCCACCTTGTATGCGCTGACACAGCACGACATAGATATAATGAATGAACTTCAGGGCAGAAGGTTATGGATGGTTGGTATACGACCGGGGCACAGAATCCTTCAAGGCCTGTCGCTAAGCATGTTTGCGGGAGGGCTCCCTTTATCGCAAGGTATTATGCATATGGGTGCATGCGCAGTGCCGGTCGGGGCCGAGAGTGGAACGAAGAGAGTTCTTGAATTTATAAATCTTACACGACCTCACGCACTTTTTACAACACCTTCGTTTGCTCAGTATTTGCTGGAGCAGTGCCCCAAACTGATAGGCAAGCCGGCAAGTGAATTGGGGCTGCAGTGGCTTTTCCCTGTGGGAGAACCCGGCGCAGGTAATATAGAGGTCAGGAAGCTTCTGTCCAAAGGGTATGGTGGTGTTCATATCTGCGATCAGACCGGTGGTGCGCATAGCGGGCAGGGTGAAGAATGCCTTGAGCCACCAGAAGTATACTCAGGAATGCATTGGACAGCTCCGGACTACTGTTTGCTGGAACTTGTTGATCCCAAAACCAAAAAGAATATTGCAATGAAAGATGGGGCTATAGGCGAGCAGGTGATGACCTTCCTTGATTGGGAGGGAACACCTTTCCAAAGGTACGCATATGCAGATCTCCTTCAGGTATTTACGGAGCCTTGTATCTGTGGACGGACCGGCATCAGGTTTAAAATTATTGGTCGTGCCGATGATCTGCTTATCGTAAAAGGTGTGAACGTGTTCCCGGAGGCTATCAAAAAAGAAATATTGAAATTTACTCCACGGGTTACGGGATTTTTCAGGATTGTATTGGATAAGCCGGGCCCAGCTGTTACGCCGCCCCTGAAAGTAAAAATCGAGTATGGTCATGGGATGCAGCAAAATGATATTAAGATGCTCGAAGAAGAAATGCTGAAATCCTTCAAGGAGGTGGTGCGCGTAACTCCTCAGTTCATGTGGGTGCCTCCAGAGTCCTTGCCAAGGGAGTCAAAGAAGACAAAACTGATAGAAATTCTCTCTTCGTAGTTGACAAAATAGTAATAGAAGCGTCATCCCTTGTTTGTGCGGCGTGCGTAATAGGGTTGAAAAACCTTCAAGACAAACGGAGGATTAATCAGGGAAATGAAAAATAGATTGAAAGAATTGAAGGAAGCAAAACAAAAGGCCTTACTTGGTGGGGGTCCGGATAAAATTGACAAGCAACACAAGGCAGGGAAACTAACAGCCAGGGAAAGGGTAGGGCTCCTGCTTGATCCGGGTAGCTTCCTCGAGTGGAACCCTTTGCTCGGACAGACTCGCGGACATCCTGCAGAAGGCGTGGTTACAGGCATTGGCATGATCCACGGAAGGCCAGTTTGTGTCTTTTCTCAGGATGCCACTGTTGCAGGTGGATCAATGAGCCACTGGCATGGATTCAAAGTACATCGGACCATTGAGCGGGCTATTGAAATGCGCGTTCCCATCATAGGTCTCTGGGATTCCCCCGGGGCAAGGATAGAAAAACCTGACGATGGAGGAAGCGCCGGTATCGTACCTAACAGCGAGAAACATGAGGCCTCGGTCTTCTACCCGAATACCGAAGCCTCGGGGGTTATACCGCAGATTTCTGTGATTCTTGGCAGCTGCGCAGGTACTGCTGTTTATTCTCCAGGACTAACAGACTTCGTCTTTATGGTAGACGGCATCAGCCACATGTTCATAACCGGCCCACGTATAGTCAAGTCAGTGATCGGGGAAACTATAAGCAAGGAAGATCTGGGCGGCGCTAAGGTGCACGCGAAGATCACCGGCGTTGCAGACCTGAGATTCAAGAGCGAAAAAGATTGCTTCGATGGCGTCAGGAAACTCATGTCTTTTCTGCCCCAAAACAACCAGGAAAAAACGCCGATTGTGCAGGCGATAGATAACAGGGGTGGCCCCGATAGGGAAATTGCCAGGCTCATACCGGATTCACCGAGCAAAGTGTATGATATGCGTAAGGTGATAGATCGCATTATAGACAACGGCGAATTCTTTGAGATCAAGCCGGAATTTGCCGGTGAGATCGTTGTCGGTTTTTCGCGGCTGGGGGGGGAGGCTGTCGGCATAGTCGCTAATCAGCCAATGGTGCGTGCCGGGAGTCTTACCGTTGACAGCTCTGATAAAGAGGCGCGGTTTATTAGGTTCTGCGATTCCTTCAACATACCCCTTGTCATGCTTATCGACACACCTGCCTACATGCCGGGTTCCGCCCAGGAGCATAGAGGGATTATCCGTCACGGAGCTAAGGTGCTCTACGCCATCTGCGAGGCCACCGTCCCGAGGGTAGCCGTTGTCCTCCGTAAATGCTATGGAGGGGGTAGCCATGGTATGGGGATCACGCCGGGGATGAAGGTGGATTTTACCTTTCACTGGCCGTCTGCAGAAGCTGGAATTGTTGGCGCGCAGCAATCTGTGGAACTTTTCTATGCTGATGAGCTTTCGAAGTCGAAGGACAGGGAAGCCCTGCACGCAGAAATGGTGTCACGATACCGCGAGAGGCATGCCAACCCCATCACCAATGCCTCCGGCAATCTCTATGCCGATGATGTCATCGACCCCGCTGAGACACGCAAGGTTCTCATTCACGTTCTTGGATTTCTGCGAAGTAAATCACGTGATGCCAGGATACCAAAACGACATGGCAATATCCCATTATAAAAAGAAGAAGTTTTTTGTCGGTTTCGTATACGCTGCAACGGAACACCCGTACAACGAAAATAAATTGAAGCAGCCAATTCCGGTATGGGATACTAAGATACTATGAACGACGAAGGGAATGCCCCGCGACAAACATCAGGAAGGCTGTTCACCCGCGATTTCATTATAGGGTTTCTTTCGCTGTTCGTTTTTTTGGCTGCCGACCGCTCCCTCGCACCCACCCTTCCCATCTTTTTTACGAGATTAGGCTCCAATGAAAGCGAGATAGGCGTGCTCATTGGGATCTGTGCCGCAGCATCCTTAGTTTCCAGGCTTTTCGTAGGGGGGGCCTTGCTCAAATACCAGGCAAGGAGCATTATGATGCTTGGTGCCCTGATTTCTGCCATTGCCTTCCTTGCCTCCATCGCTTTTCGCCCATTCTGGCCATTTGCAATAATCAGATTCCTTCAGGGGGTCGCATTGGCGTGCATTGATACTGCCGCCTTTGCGTCTATCGTCAACACCACCCCGCTCGCATACCGAACGCGGGCACTCGGCTATGTGATGCTGGCGCCCAGCCTGTCTCTTGCCATTGCCGCCCCCATCGGCGTGTTCACCATAAATCATTATGGCTCCACTGTTTATTTCTTTTCCTGCGCCGTTCTCACCCTCTGCGCCCTTTTTTTGGCATGGGCGGTTAAGGGTCAGGAGGCTGTTGCTGCCAAGAAGGCCGGTTCTTTCCATTTCTCTTCTTTTGTCAACCTGAAAATCCTCACTCCTGCCGTGGTAACGTTCCTTGAGCTTTTTGTCTGGGGATCTGTCGCAGCCTTCTTCCCTCTCTATGCGATTCAGTGCGGTGTGACAAATCCGGGCCACTTCTTTTCCGCCATGGGCATAGTGATGGTAGCGTGCAGGATGTTTGGGGGGAAAATCATGGACAACTGCGATAAGGAAAAGCTCATTGTGACCTTTCTTCTCGCATTAATTGTTATGTTGATAGTGCTTGCCTTTTCAAAAACACTTCCCATGTTCATTATTGTGGGGGCAGTATGGGGAATCGGGGCTGCCTTCTTCGTTCCTGTGGCCATGGCGTACGCTCTTGAGTATTCCGGCTCTTCCGATGGCGCTTCCGTGGGAACCATCCGGGCGATCTTTGATCTGGGATTGGCTTTGGGACCTGTAGTTACCGGTATGATCATACCGCTCACGGGCTACCGGATAATGTTTCTCTTCCTGGCCTTTATTTGCCTCGTCAATGTGAGCCATTTCCACTTCTATGTGAGGAAAAGGCGCATGGGGCGCCTGTAAAAGAGGACTACTCAAGTTCCTCCAGGCGGAAGACCAAGGTGCTTGCAAGCGCCACTAATGTGCCGAGAATTGTAATTCCTAATCTGAAACTATACAGATCCCCTGATACGCCCAGGAAGTAAGGTATGATGCCGCTTCCACAGACGTTGCTCACTGCAAGAATAATCCCCGTAGCAAGGCTTCTCATCTCCCGGTTGAATGTCTTCGCAATCGCCACAAGTCCTACCGGAAAAAAGCCTGTTACAAAGGATGCCTGCAGGAAAAGAATGATCCCTATATATTTGACAGAAACCAGGCTTATGAGAATGGTCAAAACGCTCGTAATGACCAAAACGAGAAACATGACCCTTCGCAAGTTAAACCTATCAATAAGAAAACCACATGTGATTGCTACGCCAACCGATCCCAATCTTGATATGCCTAATACAGTATTGGCGTACCCTATGTTCAGATGCAGCTCTTTTGTCAGGTATAGAGGTGCAATGGAATAAACGCCGAGATTTGCCCCCATGCCAAAAATCCAAATTATAGCCATCAGCCAAAGGGATCGCATTCTAATAATATCCTTGAACAGTGCTTTAGGGGGGTTGCTTATTTTTACCTCGCTGCTTGTAAAATAGAAAACAACCGAGCAGGCCAGACAGACGCACGCAAAGACAACAAATATCCCTCTCCAGGGGAAAAAGAGGAGAAGGAAGAGGGCGATAAAAGGCGAGGCTAGAATGCCGGTCGCGGCTCCGGTATCATGAATGGCGATTGCCTTACCCCAGTTTTTTTCTGCGTAATATTCAGTGATCAGCGGAATTACAGAAGGTATATAGAGGCCGACAGAAAAACCGACCACGAAAGCAAAAAGGTACAGCAACAGAAAGTTGTGAACCACGGGAATCAAAAAAGTTACCAGGCTGAGCAGCGCCAGTGAAAAGATGATAGATTTTTTATAACCGACTATGCCCGAAAAGAGACCGGAAACAATCACCGAAATGCCATATCCGGCTGACAGGAATATAAAGAAGCTGCTCGCCCGTGCGTGATTCACCATAAATTCATCTTCAATAATCGGTAAAATTGGAGAGAACACCATCCTGATCGAGAAGTTGATAAACCAGAGAAACCAGAGAAAAAAGAGAAAAAGAAATGCTTTCCCGCGGAGATTGGAATACCGCTCCATCTTTACAATCTAACCCAACGACCTTCATAATTTCCACACGAAAGAAGCAAAAGGCCTTTGACATTTGACAAACAATAAAACCGGAACTGTTTGAAATCTCAAATCGGACCCATTGTTGAGAAAAATATAGTATAATATGTGAAAGGCCATGGACATATCATTGAAGGACAGGATGCTCGGCGGACTCTGGGGAGCCATCGTGGGAGATGCCCTCGGCGTGCCCGTGGAATTCAAGGACAGGGAAGAGCGGAAGAAGGACCCGGTGACCGACATGCGGGGATACGGGACCTTCAGTCAGCCTCCCGGCACGTGGTCGGACGACAGCTCGCTTCTGCTCTGCACCGCGGAGAGCCTCATCGACGGATTTAACGTGGCCCGCATGGGAGAGCTTTTCGTCCGCTGGTTCATAAAAGGCTACTGGACGCCCCACGGAATTGCCTTCGATATCGGCAATTCGACGATGAGTGCGATCCGGCGGATGATGAACGGCACGGCCCCCGAGACGGCAGGAGGCGAAAGCGAGCATGACAACGGGAACGGCTCCTTGATGCGCATCCTTCCCGTAGCCGTCTATTGCGTGAGATCCTCTCCTTCGGAGGTCATCGACTATGCCCACAGGGCGTCAGCCCTCACGCACCGGCACTATATCGCCCAGGCGGCGTGCGCCTTTTACTGCATCATGGCCAAGGCGCTGCTTCAAGGGGCGAACCCTCACGGGGCATACGAATTGACTTCATACGTGATACAAAGCTACTACGATAAGATGTTGTTCCGGAGCGAACTGCCGTTTTCCCACTTCTCCCGCCTCTTCTCGGGCGCTATCGACACCCTTCCCGAAAACGAAATAGGGTCTGACGGCTTTGTCGTGCACACCCTCGAGGCAGGCGTCTGGTGCCTCCTCAATTCCGGCTCGTATAAAGAGGCGGTCCTCAGGGCGGTCAACCTTGGCGAGGACACGGACACCACGGCGATCGTTACCGGCGGCCTTGCAGGCATCTGTTACGGCTATGACGCCATCCCGCAAGAATGGATAGACAAGATCGTGCGGAAGGATGACATCAAAAAACTCTTCGAGCGGTTCATCGAAGCGGTCAACGGGTCCCTTCGCATACCCAAGCCATAAAGTTCCGGCAGACGTCATCACGAGGCCCGTTAGTATGATCTATGAAATGGCGGCTTGGGGACATCCTTTACATATTTATATTTGTTTACAGGGTAAATCGTGGTCAATTTTTCTCATGCTATACGCGACTCCTTTTTGTTGACAATCGAGCGTCTTCGTTTTAACATCGAAAAAAAAGAATCCATTCGAAGGAAATAATGATGAGACCAAAAAGTGTAACGATGTTCTTCTCCTGTCTTATTGTTCTATGTACCTTTGTTTTTTGCGCTGTAGACAGGACAGGGGCGCAGACCTGTACCTTCTCCGTATCAGCGGCAAAAGTCATGGCGCCCGTGAACGGTTTACCGGATCCGGACGATCCCCGGGGAGCTTCATTGCAACCCCCCAAAATCAATGTCACGGCGAGCAAGGCTGAATGTAGCTGGAGCGCATCGTCAGGTGCATCGTGGATCCAGCTTTTGTCGTCGGGCGGCACAGGAAACGGGTATATCCAGTACCGGGTGATGCAGAACACAACGGGTACGCCGCGCACCGGGATCATGCAGGTAGCAGGAAAGACCGTTACGATCCAGCAGGACTCCGACAGTGTTTGTAAGGTTGTGTCCGTATCGCCAACGAGCGTCTCTGTGCGTGAGCAGGGAGCGCCGGAGGAGCCATCGGATCCCCGGGGGGCCGCCTCAGCGCCGCCGGCCAAACTGACCGTCACGACGAGCAAAAGAGACTGCCGCTGGGAGGCGCTGGAAAACGCGTCCTGGATCAACGTCTTGACCCGCAGGGGAACGGGAAGCGGATATGTCGAGTACAGGGTATTGCAGAATGCGTCAGGCAAGCCGCGCACCGGGACGATAAACGTGGAGGGAAAGATCGTCACGATAAACCAGGAATATGCCGGCGGCTGTTCCATTTCGGTTTCGCCTGCAAGTGTTTCTGTAGCATGGCACGGATCGGATTCATCAGACCCACGGGGAGCAGGCGCCTCAGTACCGCTTAAGCTCACTCTCAGCTCCAGCAAGGCGAACTGTCCCTGGACCGCGACGGCGAGCGCCGGCTGGATCCGGATTATGACGAAGGGCGGCACTGGAAGCGGGACCGTACAGTACAGAGTGTTGACGAACAAGACGGGTACGCCGCGTACCGGGACCATACAGGTGGCGGGAAAGACGGTCACGGTGAAACAGGAGGCAGAGCCAGCCAAAGGGGCTCCGGCAGCAGCTGGGACCACGAAAGGAAATTGCAGGGCCGCCATTTCACCTACCCGTGCAACGGTGGAGCCGAAAGGGGCTACGGGGACGTTCAAGGTAACAACGGGTGACGATTGTGCATGGACGGCGAAGACGAAGACCCCCTGGATACGCATAACATCCGGAGCATCGTCAAAAGGGAGCGGTGCCGTTCAGTACACAGTGGATGAGAATAGGGGAGCCAAACGGAAGGGCACCATAACCGCCTCCGGCAAGACATTCAGCATCGAACAGAAAGAGGTCCCTAAACGCAAGGGCGGTGAAACTCTGGAGAAAGAGACAAAAAAATCGGTTACGAAGCAGCCGCGGTAGCGAAGACTCCCCAATATTTGCTACTGTCCGATCCCTGCTCCTTTACTGTACCGGAAACCATTTCTTCTTTATTTTATCGAGAGTCCCGTCTTTCTTTATCCTGCTGAACGCTGCCTGCCACTTTTTTACTTCAGGCTTAGGAGTTCCCTTGGAGACCGCGATGTAGTAATCATAGGACTTGATCGTGAAGACCTTTTCTGCATCATCGATCGAGATCCCCGCCTTTTTGAAGATCTCGGGGGCCGTCGTGTCCGTGAAAGCGCTCAGGGCAATGTCTTCCTTCATCAGTTTGGCGGCGTTCTCGGCGGGATTGTCAACGCTTTCGAGATTGGTAAACCCTTGGTCTTTCAGGAATTGTTCTGAGAACCAGCCTCGCACCGTCCCTATCTTGCCTGCTTTCTTTGCATCTCCCAACTTCTTTATCTTTATCCCTGAACCTTTCTTACCATAAAGGATATCATTGTACCGGCCGATAGGGCCTATCCATGAAAATAACGATTCCCTTTCTTTTGTCCGTGTTGTGGAGAAGAGAATGACGTTCGGGTCCGTTGTGGCGATCTTGTAAGCGTCACCCCACGACATAAGCTCTATCCTGGCATCTATCTTCAGACGTTTCAGGATCTCTTCGACGATATCGGTTGCATAACCGGTAACCTTGCCGTCCTTGACGAATGTTATGGGAGGATAATCTTCGGTGAGTATCCTCATCGGCTGCAGAGCTGCTTTGTCTGGTGATCCTTCAGCATGAAAACCGAACGTCACGATGGAAATAAAAAGAATGGCGGATGCTAGCAGAACTGTCTTCCTCATAAATAACCTCCTGGTGAATTTTTCTATGTGTTGGTTCGCATGATATTCCAGGCTGTCGCTGAAATACTGAGGAAATATAACTTTATCATTGCGTGTTTTCAAGCCCATTCATTCGCAGGTAACTTTGGAACTCGTCTGCATAGGCGAGACGATGTACAACCTCACACCCATAAAGTACTGCCAGTATGTCTGCTTGAAGCGGATGTAATTTGACGGCAGCATATGCCGTCATCAAGGTCAAGCCTTGACAGACTGCTACTAATTGACAGATTATAGAACAGGGACTTGAATCCCCGGGAAGATTTTGGAGATAATGATTCGGGAATTTCCCGGGAAATACACGCAACAGGTTCATAGATGATCTTTTATCAAGGGCTGACCATGCTAGCCGTATATTACGAAAAAATTGAAAGGAGAGGATCAATGAAATTGAAAATATTCTGGATTTCTTTAATTGTCGTCGTTTCCCTGTTCCCATCTATTTGTTTATCAGAAACAAAGACAGTTCAAAGTGAATACTGTGATGTATATTCAGGCGATATGCAGGACAAGGAGGAGCTGGGCAAGTTCAGAAAAACTTTAAGGAAGAAAGCAGTAGAAGATGGTATCTATAAGATAGTCAGACCATCGGAAGGCCACTTCAGCAATGAATGTATCCGTCATGTTGTAAAGAACTATTTGCAAAAAGTAGCAGTTGTCAGCCATACAGAAAAGGATGGGAAAGTATGTGATAAGGTACAAATAACATCAGACACTGAAGCGGTAAAGAAATATCTTAGTCAAAAAAGCTGTAAAGAAAAGGACATCTTTGATTACCTGATCCCTTGGTGGGTTGATGTAATTTTCGATGACTGAACTCGTTGTAGTCCTTCCCGTGACCAGGATACTAAGCATGTTGTATAAATTTTAGAAGCCCCCTTTGACCAACGAATATGCAGGCCCAGCCAGGCACCGAAAAGAACATTGATAAAACAGCCGATGTCGTACCCTTTCCGATAAAGAGGAACATATACCCGAACATATTCCATGTGAGAATGGAGCGAAGCTGTTCCTTTGCAAATGAACGGCTCTTAAACCAACTCCATGCGATCATAGAAAAAAATATTGCGCTTATAGACCCAAAAGCTCCAAAGTAAAGCCATATCCAGAAAGGATAACTGGAAGGAAAGTTCATTTTATCGCCCCCTTGTTCTTTAAACCATTGATTAATCCGCCGATGACGGTCAATACAGCGCCAGTGGGAATCAGGAAACCGCCTATCAGATCGCCCATCATTAATTGGTTCAGTTCCGGCCATATAAAAAAACCGAGCCAGGTAAACATCAACGGACCCAAGAATGCCATTATGCCAAAAGCAAAGACAAACAAACCCAATTTATTATATCGCATAGCTGACCCCCTTCGAATAACGTGCAAAAAGAATATCAAGCCGCACCTTCTCTTCTTTTTTCATTGTTATGCTATTTCAATGGGTAGTCAAGAGGTTTTTGAGAGGTATTTATTCAGGGCTGTAAGAGAGCATGGGATGGAGGTGAAGACAAAATTCACTTCAGGAAGAAGCGATTGCGAATGTCACCTACTCAAGCCTGTGGACTATCCCCTTTGATAGTGAATTACGAAAAGAAATAATTGCGGTATGAGCAGTTTCTGGGAGCGGTCGATCTGTCCATGCCCTGAAACAGAATCTGGCCTGGTTTATTGGGAGAGAGGTCAATCCCTTTCATTTGCCAGTTCTTTCAAGTTGCGCTATATAATCATCTAATAAGGACCATACGTTGCAAAAACGTTGCAATCGCAAAGGAGGTTGCCATGAAAAAACTCTTGATCCTATTGGTGATGATTGTTTTTGCCTCAGGTATTGCCCGGGCAGTTGAAACAGGCGCAAAAAGGCCTGTACCGTCAAGGTCGCAGGATGCGGTAAGACCCCCGGAGATAGGAACGAAAACAAAAGCGTTCCCTGGCAATATCCTCAAGAACCTGCAGGTGATCTACCCTCTTGATTACCACGACTTTGCCTTGGAAAACGCCAGGATCAGGGTAAAGGTTCGGTTCAACACTGACGTGAAGAAGAGTACGGTCATTGCGGGTTCCACGGTCAAGCTCAATTTTTCGCCAAAGGCCAATAACGCAGCCGGACATATTACCTGGGTAAATGACCGTGAGTTTATCTGGGACCATGACGCTCAAAACGTTCTCGATATATGCACGTTCTTGGCGGGGCCGGTTTGCCGTTTCTGGCTCAGACTGACCGACGAGATACTGTCCAAAGAAGGCTTGAAACTGGACGGCGATAAGAACCACCAGCCTGGCGGCGACTTTGACATGTATTTCGAGCTTGACTGCTGCAAATATCTTCGTGCCTTGGAGCAGGCACGATGATACCCATAGGCAACAAGTTAATTGTGCCTACCTGGTGATCGGAGAAGGTTTTGCCCCGATGCCTTTGTCAAGCGGTTCTATCGGTTCTGATGGCATTGCCTTCCTTTTATCTAACGGATCAGGCGGTATTGCTTTGCTCTTCCCAAATGGGTCAGGCGGTAACTTTGGCGTCTCTTTTTTTGTCCAGACTCCCCCTTTCTGTATGCAGCTGTCCTTTGTCTTCACTGTCGGTAGGACCTTGCCGCCTTTTACACACTGTTCTACGGGCTTCTTAAGGTCAGCCGTTGCCTGTGCCGCATAAATAACGGTACCGGAAAAGAGGAACAAGAAAAGTACGGGTAAAGAAATAGCGAACATGCTTACGTAACGCATAGTATCTCCTTCTATAGCCCTTTTATTCTGGGGAATGATAACGTTCATCTATTTCACGATCAGGTCATTTTTTACGGATGTGACCCCTTTGACGCTTCTTGTGATTTGACCCGCCTTATCAGCGGCGCTTTTAGAATTAACGAATCCGCTCAGTTGGACAATGCCCTTGTGAGTTTCGACACCGATCTGGAATGACTTGACAAAATCATCCGCTGCAAGCAGCGCCTTTACCTTGGTTGTGATAACCGAATCGTCAATATATTCACCCGTACTTTCTTGTGTTCGTGTTGATGCACAGGCCACAAAGGTGGCAATCAGCATAGTAATAACACAATAGCTAATAACGATGTTTCTCCTTTTCATAGTCGTTGCCTCCTGTAAATTTGTTACGATGAGACTCTTTCTACTGAAGGGATCGCATCATTCGTAACATCCTGCTAATGACTGAACTCCCAGTTCAGATTATCCATTGCATCCACGACCATCCCTGTCCCTACCGCGATGAGCAGGATATCCTGCGCAACGCGCACAAAACGGTGGCGTGACGGGGGAGGTCCCAACTGTGAAAGGATGCTTGGCGGAAGGTCGTAGAAGATGACATCCCGAGGGAGCGGCCGTCCGATAGTCCATTTTTTGGCCTGGCCGGGGGGCATACAGCCGTTCTGCTTTTTGGCGAGGCCCGGGGGGCAGTGGCCTTTTTTTCCGTATTGTTTCGCATAATAGTCATTGATGTAAGCCCGGTGCTGGTCGTTGAAATAGCGATGCTCCTCATATTTTTGGCGCGTCTCCTGAGGCTTCTGTTTTGCGCCCTTTCCACCGCCGGCCCAAGGAGGCTTCTCCGCAAGGGCTGGGCCTGCCGCAAGGATAACAGCGAGCATAAAAACCAGTATCAAACTCATCAGTAAAACAAAGCGCTTCATGGTTCCCTCCTTTTATTAATATATGATACTTGTTTTTCCCTTATCTCCCCCTTTCTCCTCTCTGCTCTTTCGTTCCAGGCTTCAGGGTCCACCCCACTGGGTGCACACAGTATTGCTTCCCCGATGAATCAACCGGATGAGGGGTTCTCTCAATGTCCACCGACACCGTAAAACAGGTATCAGAACGCTGAAGGGTATACTTGCCAGGGGGAAACTGGTATTCCTTCACGCCCTGGAGGATGACAGCATTCTCAAGCTCTGTGACGATCTGATCCCGGTCCTTGATCTGGATATGTCCCCGGATGGGCCTCCCGTCATTTCTGAGTTTTATTTTCAATCTGATGTCCTGGCCAGGGGACGCAGGGTCAGGATGCATTGTGAGATCTTCGACGTACAACCATCCAATCCCTTTATCGCTCAGTGTCCATCCTGCTTGCGTCCTTCTCGCACAAAACTCTTTTGCCGCAGCGATAGGTGTCCGGGTGTACTCGACTTCCGTTTCTATGGTGAAACAGCGGCCTGAACGGGACAACCGGTAAGTTGTTTCAGGAAAATCAATCTGATTATCGCCCGACCTCAGGACGGCATTTCTCACCTCGCTTATGATCTGGTCTTTGTCCCTGATAAGTAAGGTGACCCTGCCGGAATCACGAGAACTGTTTGTAATGGTTGCCCTGAAAATTATACCCTGCCCTTCCTGAACAGGATCTGGGGAGACCTCTAGTTGAATAACCTTCAGGTATTCGGGACGGAGCACTTGTTCCCCTCCCTCCAAAAGCTTATCCAGAATCTTCCCTAATTGAGCCTCAGCGGGGGCAGAAAATATAAGCAAACATCCGATTACAATGAATATCCACCGTTTTCTCATCTTTGTCCCTCCTTTGTTTAATTATACCATACCATGGTAACAGGAAGGGGCCGGGATATCCCCACTTTCCCTGCCTGCTACGTCCAGGGCCACCACAATGTCCTATTATGCCCGGTGTTGCCCGCGTGTAAGGGGCATTAAACACGGGTCTACCGCCTCCAGGAACCCTTTGAGGTCTATGGCCACAACGGTAAACAGGGCCTGTTCGCCCGCAGCTATAGTATCGAGGTCCACAGTAACCACTGTACCGCAGTTTGCCAATCATTATTTCCCCTCATTCCAGTAGATTGCATGGTAGAGCGATCTTCACGGTTGTACCTACCCCCTCTCCGCTGTTGATGATAATACTGCCTTGATGACGATCAATGATCCCTTTTGAGACAGACAGGCCGAGCCCTGTACCTCCGGAGTCCCTTTTTGTCGTAAAGAAGGGATCTAGAACATTTTTAATAATCTCTTCAGGCACGCCCGTTCCCGTATCCGCTATTGTCATCTCGACGCATGGTTCTCCATCTTTGCCCAATCCCGTTCTGGTGGTAAGCGTGATGATGCCTCCGCCCTTCATTGCTTCGGCGGCATTGATGAATATGTTGATAAACACCTGTTTGATCTGCTTGCCGTCCACTCTTACCGCGGGAATAAAGTGGGCATAACTCCGTATGACCTGTATATTTTGCAGGTTCATCTGGTGTTCAATCATTGTGAGAGTTTCCTCGATGAGAATATTTATGTCCGTCTCGCTGAAGAAAGGGGGTGCCTGTCGTGCAAAACTGAGGAGGTTCTGGATCACTATATCAACCCGTATGGCCGATTTTTTTATTCTTTCACAGGCATCGATGAGTATGCTGCCATCGATTGATGACTGGCCATGAAGAATGATGCCAAGAGGGGTTTTCAACTCATGGGTGATCCCGGCGGAGAGCTGCCCGAGGGATAACATCTTCTCTGACTGGACAAGCATTGCCTCTGAAGTTTTAAACTCTTTGTATACCTTGCGGAGCTCTTTATTCTTTTGTCTAAGTTGGGAGAGGAGCATGCGGAACTCCTCTTCGGCGTGCTTGCGCTCGGTGATATCCCTCACGTGCTCCATGGTAAACTCCGGTTTCTTTATTCTGGGGTTAACAAGGGGGATGCAGTATATCTCCAGCCAAACTTCTGTTGCGTCCTTTTTGCCGACAAGAAAAGCACCACCTCTCCTACCGGTTCCCTTATGCTATTGAAGATGGTGGTAAGGGGAGGAGGGTTCTGGGAGGATCTTTTGAGGGTTTTTAGAATGTAGGTTTTTGTTGACCTTTTTGATCTTGAAAGTTTAGAGATAGTTGCAATCATGCATCTCTATAACCTACTTTTTCTCATATGCAAATGACTGAGGTCACTTTTTGGTATGTATTTGATACAAATCTTGACTTTATCTAAAGCTGCAGCCCTTTCGGAATATGAATGTTAAAGGTAATAGCCCTCGTTAATAATGAGAGGCGCGCGCCAAAACTGATTGGATATATTTAATGTAAACTTTTTAACATAGCTACGTGGTTAACAGAGTTAAACACTTTGTAGTAGATAGTTCCTGGCACGGGCAATAATAAGAATATGAAACAAAAACTCGATAAGAAAAGGAGGTATGAAACATGATGTCAATCACGCTATGGCTTCCAAGTATACGGGTAAAATGCCCCATGTTCTTTGATAATAGCGTCCTTTCGAGGCCTTTTCCTTCGTGCTTCCCGGGTTTTATTAAATCAAGGCTGTATGCCGAGAGCCATGGTATATCCCCACTAAAAGCATTTTAGGGCCAGGGGAATTACCCTGACCTTGGTGATGGGGAATTAACGTGGCGCTTGACCGGCGAAGCTCTGCCCTCAAAGTATTCTCTTGATAGTATAGAAACATTCCTATACAATATCCTACAGGAGGTGATAATATGGGTTCTGCTACAAGGCAGGCAAATTTTCTTCTGCCCGAAGAGATTCTCAAAGACCTCAAGGCTTCCGTTCCCAAAAGGGAGCAAAGCAAGGTAGTGGCCGAGGCTTTGCGAAAAGAGCTAAAACGTCTTAAACTCCAGAAAGTTCTTAATACAAGTTTTGGGGCATGGAAAGAAATAGATCACCCCGAACTTAAAAAGGGTACTGGTGATTTTATCTCAAAATTGAGGAAATCATCAAGATCAAAGCGGGCTAAATGAAATCAATTCTCATCGATACCGACATTCTGATAAATTTTCTCAGAGGCAGGAAAAAGACTCGTGAATTTCTTTCCTCGGTCGTTGAAGATGCTGTCGTGTATTGTTCCGCGATAACGGTCGCAGAGATCTTTGCAGGCATGAAGGAACAAGAGAGATCTCAAACCATCGATCTCCTGGATAGCCTCAATGTTGTCGGCGTTTCTCGTGAGATCGCCGAAAAAGCAGGCATGTATAAGACGCACGCCAGAAGTCAGAAACTGCAGCTCGACGACTGCCTCATAGCCGCTACCGCATACATTTTACAGGCGACACTTGCGACGGGCAATGCGAAGCATTATCCCATGGATGACATATACAAAATGCGCGTTGCTGTCGAATAACGTCTTTTAACACAAAGCTTTCGACCACCTTGCAGAAACATTTCTCAAATATTTCATTTGTTGCACCTGATCCTCCCGCGTTCTATACTTCACGGAGAAAGAGGAGATCTTGGACATCATTCTTGTTGCTTTCATCTTTTTGCTGCTTTTCGGGAAAAGATAGGAAAACAGGAAGGCTGACAATGAACAGGACGCTCTATCTCATCGCTTATGACGTCTGCGAGGGCAAAAGGCTCGGCAGGGTGCGCCATCTCCTGAAAGGGTACAGCGCGGCATCGCATACTTCACTGCCTATAGGGCGCTTTTTCCAGCATCGCCGGGCTTCACAAAAAGGACAAGAAGGCCTCAGGAAGATCCTGTCAATACCCTTCTTTCCCTTTCCTATACCCCTCCTTCTCTATAATGTAAACGTTCGGTAACATGTAATTGTGAGTCAACGGTCCCTTCTTTGTGAATGCTTTGAGGAAGCGGGTCCCTATAGCATTTATAAACAACATGTGGTATAATCAACATTGTTCTGATAATTTTACCTGCCTAAGCATCAGAAAGATAGCGGCCTCAAGATAATTGTAACAGCAGTAATAGTGAGGATATATGTCGTTGAAAGGCAACAAAAAACCTCTTTCGTACACGGCCGCCACCGGACATTTAAATGAGGCACAAAAAGCTCTTACTGAAGGCTATAAGCCTGATAAAGATATAATGAAAACTGTATGGGGAAGAGTTAGTGAAGCAAGAAGGCATCTTGAGGCAATTGGACCTGAATCACCTGCTTATATTGTGGCTAGAGGACTTATGAATGAAGTGTGTTTGAGAGAACGAAGAATAGAGATTGTGTGTATCGATATTGCACATCAGCTCATGATAAAGCAACGTGAAATATTAGCAGATGAATTGGGACAATATTACCTCGGCAGAGGCATACTTGCTGACATAAAACTAATTGGCCCTGATAAAACATTTTTACAATTGGAGTGCCCATTACTATGCGAAACATCAGTTGAGAGAATTATAGATGACACTAACTTTCTGGAACATCTGAAAAGGGCTGGTTTTAGAAAAGTGATGTTGAGCAATAACGAGGGGTATACCAGAGTATGCAGTGTCGAAAAACATGAAGCAAACAATGCGGGGAGGACCAGTGTTAATAGGAAAAATCAAAAGAAACGGGAGACAAAGGTTGCTGGTAACGATAGAAGAGAATAAAGGCGCCAAGGTTATTGATGTACGCACCTATAATGTAATTAACGACGGAGAACTGGTGCCCACAAATGAGGGTTTAGCTCTGTCGCCGGAAACAATGGAGACCCTTATAGGGTTCTTACGAGAGGCACAAAAAAGATTGTCAATGTCTTCTTCTCCAACCTAACTATGCACCCATTTTTCGCTTATAGCGACCCGTCTGTATTATTGGCCATGACCGCACCCCAAAAACGATACAGAAGAAGATAACCCTTGAGGCAGGGCAGACGAAGAACAACGAGTCGCGGGTCATCTACCTTACCGGGGAGCTCTACGATACCATCATGCAGCAGTACCGTCTCAAAGAAGAGAAGTACCCTCACTGCCCTTACGTCTTCTTCAAAGACGGCAGAAGGATAGGGAAGGATTGCAAGTCCGTGTGGGACAGGGCGCTCCGGACGTGCGGCTATATACAGACCTTCAAGTGCAGGGACTGCGGGACTATCGTTGAGTTAGGGGAAGGGCAGAAAAGAAAGAACCTTGTCTGTACGAACGAGAGATGCAGGGGGCGGGATTTCAAGAAGCGCAATTCCATTTTATTCCATGACCTCAGAAGAACCGCAGTGAGGAACATGGTGCGGGCTTCGGTACCGGAAAAGGTCGCCATGAAAATCTCAGGGCATAAGACACGCTCGGTCTTTGACCGGTACAACATCATCAACGAAGAGGATTTGAGGAACGCCTCCGAGCGGGTGAACGCGCTCCATCAGGAGAATCTGGAACGCCTGTCGGCAAGGCTGCACGTGGTGAATGAGGGGGAGTAAGTTTTGGTAAAAGAGAAAGCAGGATATGTTACGTATATCACCTCCAAAGCAAGCATTGGGAATATCATAAAGAACCGCGGATTATGAATAGAAATGTAGCATAACGTGCTGATCAGCAGCTGCTGTACGTCGTCCGCTGTATTGCCCTGTTGGGCGGTTCTTTTCGTCACATTTCAACATTTCAAGAGCGTGTCCCCTTAGTCCCCCTTCTGCCTTTTTCCCCGGGAGACACTGCTCCAGGAGCCGTAGTATATGAGGAGTTCGCTATGGGACTGCTTCATTTCCAGTAGGCCCTGTGGGGCGCGAGCAGTTCGTCTTCAAGTTCCGGAACGGGGCCCACCACCCTGATTGGCTTCTGCCCTGCTGTGAAGACTGTGCGACACGGCAGGTTCATCGTGGGGTTTCTCTTGTCGGCGCCGGTCAGTTCCTTCGCTGTGATCTCCTCAACGCCATAGACCACGTTTCCGATGTTGGCCCAATAGATGTTTCCGGCGCACATGGCGCATGGTTCGACATTCGTCACAAGGGTACACTTCCACAAGTAGTCGGGATCGTATTTAACAAATGCCTGCCGTGCGATCACTGTTTCGGCATGGTCCATCAAACTCACGTTTCCCTGTTTCATCAGCACCGTCTCGCCATCCGGTGCCACAAGTACTGCGCCGAAGGGCGGGTGACCAGATTCCACCGCTTCCTTGGCGGCCTCATTGGCAGTCCTCAGATGTTTGAGGACCTGCTGGTGATTGAGGGAGAACCCCTCCAGATCCAAAGAGGGTTTCCGGTTCCAGGATCCGTTCCCAACGCAGGCGCCCAGGGTCAAAAGCAGGAATGCGAGCGAAACTTTCATTGCGATATTCTTCATTTCAATTCCCTCCTCTCGGTTATTACTTCAAGGGGGCACGTGGACGTAACCGTCTACCCCAATTGACATTTGACATCTTCTCCTAAGTTTTTATCCCAGTTATCCTACCCTTAAAACCTATGCCCTATTAATCTATTAATTACCACTAATTACCACCCATACTTGTGTATTTCAAGAAAAATATTATAACACTCTCTTGCAGGAAGCTATCAACAAAATTGCCCTCTCTCAAAAATGAGCACAAAATGAGCACAATCGGGGTCGTGAAACGGCGCGCGCCAAAACTGGTTGGTTTGTAACATCTTAAAATATCGGGGGATTATAAGCGCGCCCAGCAGGATTCGAACCTGCAACCTTTGGATTCGTAGTCCAACACTCTATCCAGTTGAGCTATGGGCGCAGAAAGATTGCAAAGTATACCACAAAAAGAGGACAAAAATGTAGGAAAAGTTAATGCGATGACCCGTCCCCTCCCGGAAGAAAGATCGTATCTCACCACTTGCAAGAATGCAATAATGTGCTAATAGAGATAGTAAGGGATCGTATAACGCAAGGAGATGATTTACATACCTCGGACGATATACGACCAGGAAGGAGGCAGGAATGATTGCTCTTAATATGGGTCTGGAGGAGGCGAAATTACTTCTTGAGGTCCTCGAGAGATATCACATGCATCTTAAGGTCGAGATCCGTCGTACCTACAAGAGGGAGTTCCGCATTGCCCTAAAGGAACGTGAGAAATCTCTGGCTGTAATTATTGACAGGGTGAAGAACCTGGTGAAGTGAGGAAAGCCGCCTCACGGGTTTGTCGGAATGGTTTTCTCGACGAATTTGCGGATCGCCTCCATGTACTGTTTGAGGCCGACGAACATGATGTCGTTGTGCGTCGCAGAAGTGATGATGAGCAGTTCCTTTTCTGACGACCCGATATTGGCATAGAGCGTTTCTGCCTCTTCGAGAGGGACGAGGTTGTCGTATTCGCCGTGGATGATGAGGATCGGCAGGCTGATCGCCTGGATCATCGCGAGGCATTCCCGGTAGTGTTTGTCGAGGTCAATGCCCTGGGCCGGGATGCTGAGGTGGGTGATAAGCCTCGACACGCTTGGAAAACCGCTCTCGATGACAAGGCCTCTGATTGCGTCCCCGTGGCTGGCCGCGAGCTCCAGGGCGGAGATGCTCCCTAGGGATCTACCCATTACCCGCACATCGCTTCTCAGGCTTCTCATCGCAAGCTCATCCCGGATCGCATGAAAGAGGATGGGTGCATCATGGGCAACGAACGCGAGCGTCGGCGTTCCCGTGCTTGCCCCGTATCCCCTGTAATCGGCGACAACAAGGTTGAGCTTGTATTTGAAGTAGAACGGCGCTACCTCATCGTAATCGCTGACGACCTCTCCGTTCCCGTGAAAGTAGATTATCCACGGCCACCCTTCGTTGCCTCTATAGAAACGGCACACAATAGAGACGTCATCATCGACGGGCACAGAGACATCGAATGCGTACGCCGGGACTGTCGTATGGTCTTCTCTGGGATAAAAGACATAGGACAGTACGGATGGTTGATCTATTTCGGAGTAATTGGGCATAACCACCTCCTTAAACACAGCTCATGGCTTGTATCTGATAGCCCATAAAACACCATAATATCGTAGTTCGCAGATCGTATATCGAGACTTAGCTGTTTGTAATATCTGCGACATCGGATATGTTCAGTTCGAGCATCCTGATATTCGCGAGTATCTTCGTGACGTTGCGCTTTATGGCCTCCATCTCCCCGCCGGCCTTGAGGAGGCGCTCCGCGTTCGCGCGGAGATCGCCGATGGTCCTGCTCAGTTCTTTCACGTCAAATCGATCGTTCAATGGGAACCCTCCTTTTTCCTCAGATCCTTGAAGCGGTGCGCCTTTACCTGGTAGCGGGGCAGGCTGCCCAGGGGCCGGACCTCAATGCGGTAGCCGAGGTTCGTTTTGAGCCGCAGTTGGTCCTGTAGGCGCGCCAGGATCAGATCCTTTTTCTCTGCGTGCCAAGAGCTCATCTCTATCTTGAGGAGAATGTCGTCGACATCACCCGCCTTGCTTACCACCACCTCATATTCATCGCCCAGCTCGGGGAAGCTCCTCACAACCTCCTCAATAGCTGTGGGGGCCAAAAGCACTCCCTTCACCTTTGTTATGTCATCGGCCCTTCCTATGACCCCGCCGTCAATCATCCTGAACGTTCGTCCGCACTCGCAGGTATAGTCTGCCCAGCGGATCACATCTTTTGAATCGAACCTGATGCAGGGTTTGCCGAGCCTGTCGAAGGCGGTGATGATCATTTTGCCGTTTTTCCCGGGTTCATCGACGATCTTCCCGGTCTCGATATCTTCTATCTCGACAAGGAAAAAGACGTCGTTCACATGGAGGCCGCCGGGCTGGGATGTACATTCGTAGCTCCAGGCGCCGATCTCGGTGGCGCCGATGTGGTCGTAGACCTTGCAGCCCCAGGCATCTTCGATCCGTTTTTTGGTTGCGGGGATGCTGGCGCCCGGTTCGCCGGCACAGGTGATCCTCCGGATGAAGAGGTCCTTGATAGGATCAATTCCCATCTTTGTGGCCGTTTCTGCCAATGCAAGGACATACGTAGGGGTTGCCATAAAGGCAGTGCACTTGAGCTCCTGCATCTTGAGGATGCGCGCTTCGGTATTCAGGACCCCTCCCGGCACCACCTCGCAGCCGATCTTCTCGGCTGCGTAATGGCCTGCCCAGAAGGCAACGAAGATATTATACCCGAAAGGGATGAAGACCCTGTCCGTGTCGCGGTAGCCCTGGGCATAGAGAATATAGGACCAGCACTCGGACCACCATTCCCAATCCTGCCAGGTGTCGGCCTGGTAGACAGGGGTGCCTGTGGTGCCGCTCGTCTGCCTGAAGGTTGTTACATCCTCAATGGGCACAGATAGTATGTCGCCATAGGGAAAGGGAGGTCTTTTCTGGACATCCCGGAGCATCCCCTTGTCTGTCTTGGGGATCTTTTGTATGTCTTCGAATTTCTTCAGATCTCCCGGTTCGAACCCGCTGTCCCGGTATAATTTTTTGTAAAACGGTGAATTGTTGTAGGCCCAATCGACGATCCTCCTGAACTTTTTCAGTTGAAGTTGACGGAGCCTTTCGTAGGGCAGGGTCTCGAGGATGTGATTCCAATAAATATCATTATTATTCATGAGATATACCTCTCGGCATAACGGTGTATTACAATAAGGCTTCCACCTTTTAATATATTAACGTTACTATGATGAAGAAAATTATGCAATTATTTATAATATGCAATTTTTTTGCAAATTGTTATAATGATCAAAAATCCTGTTAAGAAGGATATTTGGAGGCTGTATGTTATTGTTGCCGAAGTTTGATTACCTTGAGCCGGAAAACATGAGAAGCGCCCTTGAGCTTATGGCGAGCCTGAAGTCGAACGCAAAGATCATCGCAGGCGGCACCGATATTATCGTAAACATGAAAAAGGGTATCATATCGCCGAAGCACCTGGTAAGCCTTGTGAAGGTGAAGGAGCTCTTTGGATTAGAGCAGAGAAAAAAGGGTATCGTGATCGGCTCCCATGTGATTGTCAGCGAACTGGCGGAATCAAATCTTCTGTGGAAAAATTATTCTCTGATCGCGAAGGCGGCAAGCGTTCTGGGGTCGCCTCTTGTCAGGAACCGGGCAACAATAGGGGGCAACATCGTTACGGCCCGGCCTGCCGCCGATCTTCCCCCGGCGCTTATGGCGGTCGGGGCAAAGGTAGAGCTGAAAAGCAAAAAGGGGAGAAGAGAAGTGGCCCTCGATGAGTTTTTCCTTGGCCCGGGCAAAACCGTTATCAGGCCCGACGAGATACTGACGAAGATCATTCTTAATGAGCTTCCTCCTTTTTCCGGCGGAGACTACATAAAGCTCGGGCACAGAAAGGCGCTTGAGATAGCGATTGTCGCCGTTGCGTCAAGAGTTACCCTTGATAAGCCTCAGGGAATTATAAAGAATGTGCGGATCATGCTGAGCGCCGTTGCTCCCCAGGTGATCCACGCCGTGTCGGCCGAGAAGATCCTTATGAATGAAAAACCGACTGATAAGCTCATTGAAAGGGCGGCGACCCTCGCCATGCAGGATTGCCGGCCTATCAGCGACATACGCGGAGGAGCAGAATACAGGAAAGAGATCGTGAAGGTGCTGACGAAGAGGACGCTCGCGAACGCCGTGAAGGAAGTGAACAGAAAAAAGGTGAAAAGTGAAAGGTAAAAAGAGAAAGGTAAAAAGAGAAAGGCCTTGATGCTTTTGCCATGAGCTGTGGGCCTGTAAGGAGCGGGTTATTATGAAGAAGATGATAACGCTTTTTGTAAACGATAAAGAATACGAGATCGCTGTATTACCCAACCGCACCCTGACCCAGGTGCTCAGGGAAGACCTGAGCCTTCTCGGAACAAAAGAGGGATGCGGGCTGGGAGACTGCGGAGCCTGCACGGTGATCCTTGACGGACGCCCGGTGAATTCCTGCCTGGTCCTTGCCGTCCAGGCGAACGGCAGCCAGATTACCACCATCGAGGGAGTAGCCGAAGGCCAGAGCCTCCACCCGGTCCAGCAGGCATTCGTGGACCACGGCGCGATCCAGTGCGGCTTCTGCACCCCCGGCATGATCCTCTCGGCAAAGAGCCTTCTCGAGAAGAACGCTCATCCGACGGAGCTTGAGGTCCGTGAGGCCCTATCGGGCAACCTCTGCAGGTGTACCGGCTACCAGAAGATCGTTGAGGCGGTACAGACAGCAGCGAAGACAATGAAGAAAACGAGCGGGAGAAAAAGGGGATGAAGAAGTACAGCGTGATCAATACGAGGGTTTCAAGGGTAGACGCCCTCGCAAAAGTGACGGGCGACGCACGGTATACAGACGACCTCTCCATGCCGAATATGCTCTACGGCGCGCTTCTCCAGAGCCCTCTGGCGCATGCAAAGATCCTGAATACAGATATTTCGAAAGCACAGAAGCTTCCAGGGGTGCGCGATATCGTCACTGCCAAGGAGACAGGGCGCATCCAGTTTGGTGTAAGCCCCGCACGCTACGATGAGACGATCTTTTGTCATAATAAGGTGCGGTACATCGGCGACGAGATTGCCGCCGTTGCGGCAACGGACATGGAAACTGCCCTCGAAGCAGTTTCGCTGATACAGGTTGATTACAAGGAGCTGCCGCCAGTTCTCGATATCTTTGAGGCTATGAAGGAAGGGGCGCCGCAGATTCACGATGATTATCCCGGCAATATAGGGGCTGAGGTACACCAGGAGTTTGGTCATGTCCGGTCTGCCTTCAAAGAGTGTGACTATATAAGGACGGACCGGTTTACCAATAAGAGACAAGACGGGGCTTTTCTGGAACCGCAGGCATGCCTTGCTGTTTTTGACCTTAATGGCAGGTTGACGATCTACACATCGACCCAGTCGCCCCATTATGTCCAGAGAACATTGTCCATGGTTCTCAATATCCCTATAGGGAATGTACGGGTTATAAAGCCCTGCGTGGGCGGCGGGTTTGGACCGAAGGCCTCTGCGAACACCCTTGAGCTTGCCGCATCTCTTCTGGCAATGAGGACCAGGAGGCCGGTCAAGATGGTTTTCACGAGGGAGCAGGTCTTTATGCACTCCCGCGGCCGCCACCAGTTCTTTCACGAGCTGACCACGGGCGTGAAGAAGGACGGAAGTCTCGTCGCCCTTCACAATACCTGCTATCTTGACGGCGGGGCATATACAAGCTTCGGCATTGCTACGATATACTACGCCGGATCTCTCCTCGGCG
>DIFC01000002.1:0-2755 GCA_002418945.1 Deltaproteobacteria bacterium UBA5758
GCGGCCCTGCCGAATATTCTTCCCCCTGAAAGTATGATCGGTTTTTTGGAGATCCTGTAGAGTTTATAGGCTGCGAGGACCCGCGCTAGCGCGTCACCGCTTAAGGTCCCTTTCCCATCTATATCAGGCGTGTTGTCGTAGATTCCTCCACCGAGGACAACATAGGCGTTGCCTTTATTTACCTCTTCGAGAGAGGGGACGGGAAAACTGTCTTCCAGGGGAACGAGCAGGAGATCTTTCGTCGGTCCTATGCTCAGGATGTAAATAAAGAGGGCAAAAAAGAGGGCGAGGAGCTTAAGCCGCCTCTTCAGGAAGATGGAGACGAGCAAAAGGAACACGATAAATATCCCTGGAGGAAGGAGGCAATGGGTGATCAGCTTCTTTGCTATGAATGTCATTTTGTTGTACCGGACCTTACTGCGCGATCAGTTTCTTTATCCTGGGAATTGCCTTTTTCGCTGCCTTCATCCCCTCTTCGATCAGCATCTTTTTCTTGGTGAAGTCAAAGAGCGGGACGTCTTGTATGTCAGGCTCAATGACTATATCGGCGTACCTGAGCTTGTACCTGCTGTTCTCGTACATCATGATGTTCAGAGATTGCCCGATGATATCAAACACGCTGTCGATGTCGCTATTCTTGATGTCCTTCTGGAGATTGACGGCGATGACAACGTCAGCGCCTTTTTGTCGGGCGACGTCGCAGGCAATATTGTTGGTTACCCCGCCGTCTACGAGGGTTCTGTTTCCGAAGATGACGGGAACGAATATGCCGGGGATCGCGGAGGACGCCCGTACGGCCTTCGCCAGTGAACCTTTTTCGAGCGTCACAGTTTCACCTGTATTCAGATCTGTTGCAATGGGGTAAAAAGGTATTTTCGTATCTTCCAACCTTTTGGCTTTTGCCGTCTGCTCAACGAATGCCTCAAGCTTTGCCCCATGGACAGGGCCGACCTTTGAATAGACGATGGAGATGTCGAGGATATCGTTCTTGTCTATCTTATAGGCCGCCCATTCGAGCTGGAAGCTGTCGGGGTTCGAGGCATAGATGCCCCCGATGAGGCTGCCTGCGCTGGTGCCGATGATCATATGTATCGGAACCTTTTCCTGTTCGAGGACCCTGATGGCGCCAATGTGGGCGAACCCTTTTGCAGAGCCGCCGCCGAGGACAAGGGCGACCTTCGGCTCCGCCTTTTTTAGAGAAACGGCAGGCGGTGTTGTCTGGCACGCGCAGAGAAGAACAAAGCAACTGAATAGCGCGACAAAAAGTTTTTTAATAACCGCCCCGATGTCCCACGTAGGGATTATATTGCTTTTCATGCCCGATGGTGCTTCGCGGCGTTTCGCCGTAATTGTGTCCGGGCGCAACGATAGTATCGTCAGGAAGGACAAAGAGCTTCTTTCTTACAGATGAGAGGAGCGTTTCCCAGGAGCCTCCGTCGAGATCGGTCCTTCCCACGCCGCCTACAAACAAGGTATCGCCGGTAAATACCATTCCTTTATGATAGAGCGATATGCTCCCCGGCGAGTGCCCCGGCGTGTGGATCACCTGAAGAGACGTCTCCCCGATATTGATATAATCCCCGTCCTTAACCGTTATATCTGCAGGAGGGGACGGTTCCCCGCCGAACATGCTGAACGAATACGGCGACTGGTGGGAGAGGCTGTAGGCCTCTTTTTCGTGGATTATGATCTTTGCCCCGGTAAGGTCTTTCATGCTCTTGTTGCCCATGATATGGTCTATATGGCAATGGGTATTGACGATGTACTTGATGGTGTACCCTCTGTCTGCAGCCTCCTTCAAGATCCTTTCGCATTCTGCCGCGGGGTCTATAACAAGTGCATCCTTTGTGATCTTGCATGCCACGATATACGCGAAGACCGCAAAACTTCCAACCTGTATCTGTTTTACAAACATAATGGCCTCCAAGAAAGATAATCATAATACTTTTTAGTGCTGTTTTTCAAATTTTTTGATAATATCTTACGCGGTATCGATTGAACCCTGTCAGGAGGAAGAATGAAGCCCGTATATATTGAAGCGAGAGACCTTCCCGATGCTTGGTTTCAGTGCATCTACCGTATCTTCGAGGACGACGGGGTGCATGAGTATGTTATCGACAGAGGCTCCTTTGAGGGCCAGAAGAGAAGGGAATTCGATCTGGTCATGGTCAATATCAAATATCCGGGCACACAGCCGCTCATCCCTGACATCCCTTCAGAGCTGGGCATCCCTGCCCCTGCTTCCATGGAATACGTTGAAGAATACCTCCAGTATCTCATGACGGATAAAAAGGCCGACAACGAGCTTTATACATACGGAGAAAGGTTGACAAATCCGAAGGTCTGCATTGACGGGAAGGAATGCGCCATCGGTATCAATCCTGTCATGGAGGTGATCAGGATCTATAAAGAAGGAAAATACGGGACAAACCAGGCTATCATGGAAGTGGGTATGCCCCAGGATATATCCCTCGAGGATCCGCCGTGTCTTCGCCTCATCGATACGCGCCTTATGAACAACAGGCTGCATTTCGTGCTATATTTCAGGAGCTGGGACCTCTGGGCAGGATTTCCGTCGAACCTTGCGGCCATACAGCTTCTCAAGGAATACATGTGCAACGAGATAGGCGTCGAGGACGGCACCATCATTGCTGTCAGCAAAGGCCTCCACCTCTACGAATATACCTTCGGGCTGGCGTTGCAGAGGCTGAGGAGAACGACCGGCTCACAGCCATAAACCCAAGAGTCGTGAGGA
>DIFC01000002.1:2800-25362 GCA_002418945.1 Deltaproteobacteria bacterium UBA5758
TACCTTTCACGATTCACGTTAAGGTTGTTTCCCGTAGAGGAGCATCTTTTCGTATCTTTCCCGGATGGTCTTCTGAACCGTTGAGATATCGGAATCCTTGGGGCAGACGCTGGTTGCGTACCTGTTCGTTTCCGGGTCGAGGACGGTGAAAAGGATGTTATCCCCATGAGAAGGTATGATCTCGATGAAGACGCGCCTTTGGTAAAGGAAAGAGATCCCGTAGAAGGTCGATTCTATGACCGTGTCTTTACAGTGATATGCCGTGAAGCTTAAAAGTTCGTTTACGGCATCACGGAATGCTTTTGATGATATCCGTTCCAGATGGTTTTTTACATAGGGTTCTTTAAGGCACCTTTTGATATCGACCTCGACTGAAGCGGCTGAGGGCTCTTCGGAAAGCCGGCTGAAATTGACGGCGTAGTCGATGATATCCGGATAGGTATAAAGATCTTTCTCCCATAATTTCAAAAAGACCCTGCCTGCTTTCCCCCACGAAAGTTCTTTTGCCATGTCTATAAACAGGTTTTTCCTGAGCGTGCGATCATAGAAGTTCTCGATGCCGAGCCGCTCCACCCTGCTGTCGACATAGATGCTCCATATCTGGTTGTAACGGTCCCGCGCTTCAGGGTCTTTTTCTTCGTCGGGAGCCATCTTAGGGTTGTATTGAAATGCCGGGTTCAGGACGTCTTGAATATACAGGAAAAGACGGTAGACCCTTCCATATAAAAAGGTATCGTCATCCCAGACTATGATCTTCACATCGAGATACCCTTTTTTTCTTTTTATGAGGGCCTTTTCCTGCCAGGGGGAATCTGTTTTTTCAATAAAGAGGCCTTTTACAGAGGAATTCAGGCCGAGCCGTGTAATGATGTCCTCAGCTACGGTCCGTATATCTTCCACTTTCTTAGAATTCCCCTTCCAGGCCGTAGAGCTCAAGGAGAAGGGTCTTTGCTCTCATCCATTGCGAATCTTTTTTTGCAGAAAAAGGGGCGATCTTTATGTATTCCGACAGATATTTTCTCCCTCTTTCAGGGCTCCCTCTTTTGGCGTAGATATAACCGAGATTAAAGGTGGATGCTTCGTAGATATCCTTGTATCTCTTTTCTACATCTTCGAGCCTTTGTAATTTCAGTACAAGATACTCTTTCTCGTTTTGCGGCGTTGCCGGGTCGTTAATCGCCTTTTCATAACAGGCGCGAACAGCCTCTACAGAGGAGAGCACATCTTTTGCGAAATTGTTTATCTTGAGAGAGGGGTCGAGGGTGTTTATAAAGTCGTTCTTTTTTAACTGGTCATCAGTACGTTTTAATATGGCCCGCACGTTCGAATCGTTGATCGAGGATTCTTTAACAACGGCTGCCGGTCTCTGCGTCCTTCTTTCTGCTGCAGAAGCGCTGCCGGCGAGGAGAAGCGCTGCGGTGAAGAGTAAAGACAGTATCAGGACAGTAACAAGCGCCCCGTTCATAACCACAGGCCAGGCAGCCTTATGGCTGTCATGGGTTTTCTTTGAAACAATTTTTGTACGTTCCGATTGTGTCATCAGATGTACCTCCGGAATGGTATGTGCGTGAAGGTTGTAAGTAAAATGGCGGTGCAGGGAATTGAACCCCGGACACTGCGGATATGAGCCGCATGCTCTAACCATCTGAGCTACACCGCCGCGCTGTTTTTATATGATATAATACGGCTGTTGTCAATAGAAAATCGCCAAAGATAATAGAGGGTTCTGTCATTTTTATTCTGCGGCGGCACAATTTGTGGTATAAGGGATTTGGCCGGTAACCGGATATGAAGCTCACAATGCTCGGCACAGGAACATCGATGCCCTCTCTCAGGCGGGGATCCTCCTCCTGTCTGCTGACCACAAAAAGACAGAAGATATTGATAGACATCGGCCCTGCGGTCGTGAGGAGACTCCTGGAGTGCGGTCATTCCGTGACGGATATAGATGCCGTTGCCGTCACCCATTTCCACGTTGACCATACGGCAGACCTGTCAACTTTTTTATTCGCATGCAATTACGGCAAAGAGGTGAGGACAAAGCCGCTGACGATAATCGGCGGACCGGGGGTGCGCAGGTTCTACAGCGGGCTTAATAAGATCTACCGCTGGGTCGCGCCGAAGTCCTACAATCTTTCTATCGTTACCATGAAAAGGGATGTGCTTCAGCTCGATGGCTTAGCAATCGAGACCTTTCCTGTGAACCACAACAGGGAAAGCATCGGCATAAGGGTGCAGGAGAGAAGGGCCGTAGCGTTTACCGGTGATACGGCCCACTCGAAGAGCCTTGTTAAGCTTGCCGCCGGCGTCGACCTTCTTGTTGCGGAGTGCTCTTTTCCGTTCCGGGCAATGAAGGGGCATCTGAACCTCGAAGCGCTGGATAGGATTGTCAGGGAGGCAAGGCCGAAGCGCGTCATCCTCACCCACCTCGATCCGGAGTGGGACGATTTCAAGGGCGTTCTTCACGCCCCGTATCTGCTGGGTGAGGATGGGATGACGGTTTCTTTTTAATACCAGAAGAGACAATTTAAGTCTGTTTTTATTCATAATTACGCCCTGTTTTTAGCAAAAAAAGTCCTTGTCGTTTTTCCATCAGTGGGTGTAATATCGAATACTAACAAGTTGGTATATTAACGTTGGCTGTCAAAAAATAAAGGAGAGCTATGAAATCGGAAAGATACAAAATCGGATGGGACAAATTAGCTAAAATTGATGGCACACTAGGTGAAAGGACGGTGGAAGCCCTTAAGGATATTTCTCCAGATTTTGCCGATTTGCTCATAGAATTTCCATTTGGGGATGTTTATAGCCGCCCGGGTTTGGATTTGAAATCCCGCGAAATAGCAACGGTGGCAGCTTTGACTGCTATGGGCACAGCTATGCCTCAACTGAAAGTGCATGTTCATGGCGCGCTAAATGTTGGTTGTAGTCCACAGGAAATTATTGAAGTAATGATCCAGATGGCAGTGTATGCCGGGTTTCCCGCAGCACTAAATGGGCTTTTTGTTGCGAAAGAAGTTTTCGATGAACGCGACATAAAAATCAGCAACGGCCAGGGACGTTGGTAACTTCTGTAACTAACTTGCTGCCGCCAGAGGTGTGCGGTCAGTTCGCGAAATGGCTTTTCAGGCGGGCATTTCACACTTTGACGTATAAGAGATAGGAGTGGATTATGAGTAAGTTACAAAAGTTACCAACGTCCCTGATTTCCGAACCCTAACTTTAGCTTGACAGCCGGTTGAAATAGCAAGAAAATGAAGACAAAAGGTGAAAGAATATCAAGATGGAGGGTATACGATGCAAAATACGTTTTTGAGGAATAAAAGGGGCGGAGCTGCATTATGGCTCGTACTGATAATCGCCGTTGGTGCTTTATACGCAGGATATTATTATCTTCAGGGAACTCCTCGATTTGCACTGATTCAGTTCAAAAGGGCGATTGTGTTCAAAGACGCGGAACTTGCAGAGAGATATTTAGACATGGACGGCTTTATATACAAACTCCTTGGGGGGCTGTACAACGAGACAGAGAAAGAAACTGTCAAAAAGCGTATTATCTATGAGATCAACTGGCCCAGTCAAAAAAGCGCCTTCGCCAGCGTTAAAAACTGGAGCGTCTTTACCGTTCCGATACAGATCGACGTTGATAATGAATCTGCCACGGCAGAGCCGGATGAGGGCACTGATGTGAGATTGGAAAAAAAAGGCGAAAGGCAATGGATAATAACGCGCATCAATTTTAATAAGGCTCAATAGGATCAAACAAGCGCGAGGCATAGAATCACAACTGATGAAAACACTCATAATAGGGATGGGAAATATTGACATAATGCACGGCTGGGCCTTCGCGGAGGCGGGCATCGACGTGTCCCACAAGGTGCGGAGAGGAAAGAGGGATATCTATAAGGATGGGACCGTGCTGGATATCCTTGATCTGCGCAAAGGGTATCCGAGAACGAGGCAGGCGCTGTATGTGCCGAAGATCGTCGACGAGGTGAGCCCGTCCGACGAGTACGACCTTGTCATAATGCCGACAAAGCACTACCAGGCCACTGAGGCGGTTGGAGAGATAAAAGGCACTGTGCCGGAGGCCAGGTTCCTCATGTTCTGCGCCAACTGGGAGGGGCCGGACGAGATTGACGCCATCCTGCCCCGCTCACGTTATGTCTGGGGGTATGCGGCGGTCAACGGCGGGATCCTGGACAACGTATTATATGCAAATGTCCGTGATGATTACCGGATCGGCATGATGGACGGCAGCGACCGCACGTTCCTCGACGGGATCATCGATCTTTTCGGAAAGGCGGGATTCAGGGCAGATTTCAAAGAGAACATGATAGAGTGGCTCTGGGTGCACCACGGGACGAACGGGGCGCTGATCGGCACCGCGCTTTTCGCAGGAGGCCTGGCGGAGTTCCTAGAGAGCCTGGAGAACGGCAGCATAGTCGATCTGTTCGTAAATGCCAGCAAAGAAGCCCTGAAGGTCCTCGAGGCACGGGGCTTCGATGTCCGGCGATACCCGGACACGAACATCTTCCTCAACCTGGCGCCGGATGCAATAGCGAAGATCTATATTGATATGTTCCGATCCCCTGCAGGCCGGAGGACCATTGCGGCCGGCCATTACAGGGGCAACATCGCCGAGATGAAGAGATACTATACCGATGTCCTGGAGAAGGGCATAGAGCTTGGCATCGAGATGCCCTCTATGCCCTCCATGCGAGAGAGGATTGAGAGAATTGCCTGAAATGCCCCTTTTCATGATACTGGAAAAAACTCCCACATCGGATAGAATCAGAGATAGATGACATTACCTGAAAAGACCCATCACGGCAGGTTCACCGTTTGCTCTTACGATCGTCCTGAAGACCCGCGAGCGGTCATAGAGCAAATGTCGCAGGGCGAGCTCATCGGGAACAAGGGAAGGGGGGGGATCAGGGTCCTATCCGTCAATGGCAGAAAAATGGCCTGCAGGCAATATATCCACGGCGGCCTGTTTCGGGCGGTCACGCAGGACAGGTTCCTCTCCGAGAAGCGCGCCCTTGACGAAGCGGACATCCTTTGCTACCTTTTGGAAAACAGCTTCCCCGTTGTCCGTCCCTGTTTTGTTGTGGCAGAAAAGAAAGGACTTACAAAGAGACTCTTCCTCATCACTTCCTTTATCGAGAACGCAGAGGATCTGCTGGATGTATGGCAAAGAGCTTCAAGGATGAAAAGGTTCAGGATCATAAAACGCCTCGCCGGCCTCATCAGGAGGCTCGAGATGTTGGGGATCTTTCACCCCGATCTTCACATCAATAATATCCTCGTCATGGGGACGGGAGAGCTCGTCTTTCTCGATTTCGACAGGGCGTTCAGGAAGGCGACAAACGCGGATGATATGCGGAAGATCTTCTGGAGACTTGACCGGTATATGGAAAAGCATGCGAAAAAAGGGACAATAGAGCTCGATATAAAAGAGAAGGTCTTGTTCTTGCGTGTTTATCAAAGGCTTGCCGGATATGATATAATTTCTTCTATGGAAAAGCGGCAGGGAACGAGGGGCATCAGGAACAGGATAGGCTGGTTCATCGAATCATTTTTATATGGAGGAAAATAATGAAAAGGCTTTGCGTTGTTTTTACGATCTTTGTATTTATGATCGTGGCCTCCTGCGCAACGCTGGAAGAACATAAAGGCGCAACGTCAGGGGGCGTCATAGGAGCGGGGCTTGGCGCATTGATAGGTGCTGCGGTTGCTCCAGGCGGACACGGATTCGAAGGGGCGCTCATCGGCGGCATCGCCGGCGCTATTCTGGGAGGTACAGCCGGACATTACGGCTTCGATAAAAAGAAGACGCAGGCAGAGACGAATAAGTCCCACGAATATAACGACGCCAATGTTGCTGTGAGGATCGAAACGGTTAACGTACACCCGAAGAAGGTCAAGGCAGGCGATAAGATTGACCTTGATATGACGTACGTTGTGTTGACCACATCGGAAGGAATAGCCAGAGTAAGGGAGACGCGGGAGATCTGGATCGGCGACCACCAGCTTGGCAATCCGGAGACGACCGTCGAACATATGGGCGGCACATACCAGTCGAACATCCCTATATACCTGCCCAAAGATGCCAAAAAGGGCACCTATAAGGTCCTCTATACAGTGCAGACTGCTTACTCTAAGGACACGAGAGAAGCGAGCTTCAGCGTATACTGAGATTCGAAGAGGCCCAGTGGTATCATTCACTCCCCCCTCACCCTGACCCTCTCCCGCAAAGGGGAGAGGGGATATTGTTGCTAGGACCCTTTTCCAGCGAGCAGAGAGGGGATGTTGTTGCTATGACCCTTTTCCAGCGAGCAGAGAGGGGATGTTGTTGCTAGGACCCTTTTCCGCAAAGGGGAGTGAGAAAATCGTTGCCCCGAAGCGCTGCTTCAGGAGATCTGTCGATCAAGCGTGTTTGCGGGAAAGCCCGGCATCGACGACTATCCTCAAAGAAGGTTCCGGGATACATCATTTCCATTTTTCGAGGGCGCCGCGTGAGGCAGGGCATGGGTAATTGTTTCGGATATAGATGCTTGAATTTAGGATTTTCTATAAACCATGAGCTATGAACCGTGGCCGCTTTTCTCCTTCCTCCCCCACCTCCTGTGCACCCAGAACCACTCATCGGGGTTTTTCAGGATGATGGATTCAAGGAAGGCGTTCATCTTGCGGGTGTTCTCATAGACAAGCTCATTGATGTCGCCTTTTCTCCTGAAATCAAGCGGCGCGCCGCAGACGATGGTGTACCGCATAAAGCCCTTTCGCTGGGTGTAGACCGGAAGGACCGGCGTGCCGGTCTTCATGCCTATGGTGGCTACCCCCCGGGTCGTCGGCACCTTTTCTCCGAAGAACTCCACAAAGACCCCGCGGGAGCGCTTCTCCCGCTGGTCCCCGAGAATAGCGATTATCTTGTTCTCTTTGAGGTTTTTCATGACCTCCCGGCTTGTATTTGCATTGAGGATAATTGTGAGGCCTGTTGACTCCCTCAGGCTGTTGAGAAATTTATTGAGCATTGCGTGTTTTTTGAGGGGGCGGGCGAGCGCGATAACATCCCGCTCCAGCGCGTGGGAAGCCACCCCCATGATCTCCCAGTTCCCGTAATGGAAGGTGAGGGCGAGAATGCCTTTGTTGACCTTCAGGGCTTCATCGAAATAATGCCTGTTTTCAATGGTAAACCGTGTGGCATATTCTTCTTTGGGGAGATAGGGCATGAGTATGATCTCGACAAAGTTTGTGCCCAGCTTCTCAAAGCAGCTCTTTGCTGTCGCGGCGGCCTTTGCGTCGTCATAGTCGCGGAACACCCTTTTGATATTGGCAATGGCGACCCTCCTCCTGCCTTTCAGGAAGAAGAATCCCAGTCTTCCAAAAAAGATGCCCGTATTCCGCTGGAGGTTTTCGGGGAGAATGCGGAGCGTCTGCTGAAGGATCTTGAGGATTGTGATGAGGATCAGGTCTATCAACACAACCGTTTACGTCGGCTTGAGCGGTATCGCTTCATCGATGAGCATGATCGGTATATCGTCCTTGATGGGGTATAGGAGCTTGCAGGTATTGCATGTGAGCCCGTCTTTTGATTCGTTCAGTTCGATATCGCCCTTGCACTTTGGGCAACAGAGAATGCGGAGCAGTTCCTCGCTTACGGGCATGGTTCCTCCCTGTCAAGAGTTGTTATCTGGATTGTTAAGCTTCATGGCCGGCTCAAGGATATCGCCAAGCGTTGAAAAGGCGCCTTCTCCCCCGGAAGGGGATTCCGCACTGCCTTTGTCATTCTTTTTTTTGAGCAGCTTGGTGCTCAACCCGATCCTTTTTTCTCTTTCATTGATGTTCATGATGACCGCTTTCACCTTGTCGTCGATAGCGAAAAGGTCTGCCAGCTGTTTTCCCTGTACGTCGTCCATCTCGGAGAGGTGGATTAGCCCTTCGATGCCCTCTTCGATCTCGATAAAAGCGCCGAAATCGGTGATGCTCGTAACATATCCCTCAACAATGTCCCCTACGTGATACCTCGCCCCCAGCCCTTTCCACGGGTCTTCCTTCAGCCTTTTCAGACTAAGAGAGAATTTTTTTTGCTCCTTGTCTATGTTGAGCACCAGAGCTTCTACGAACATCCCCTTCTTGAACGTTTCGGGCATGGCCTTTTTGCGCCGCGACCAGGAGATCTCTGAAACATGCACAAGGCCGTCAATGCCGCTTCCGATACCAAGGAACATGCCAAAATCGGTAAAGTTCTTCACCTTGCCTTTTACTATCGAACCGGGGACGTATTGCGCGGTGAGATCTTCCCACGGATCAGGGGCAAGTTGTTTCAAGCCGAGGGATATCCTCTTCTTCTCCGGGTCGACGTGGAGGACGACGAGTTCGAGCAAGTCTCCCTTGCCCACCAGTTTGCCGGGGTTTTTTATCTTCTTGTCCCAGCTCATTTCGCTGATGTGAAGCAACCCCTCCACGCCCTGTTCAAGTTCAACAAAGACGCCATAATCGACAACACCGACAACCTTTCCCTTTACCTTGATTCCCTCCGGGTATTTTTCTTCTACGTTTAACCACGGATCCGGCTTGAGCTGCTTCATGCCAAGGGCGATGCGGCCCTTTTCAGTGTCAATGCTCAATATCTTCACCTTCACTTCGTCGCCGATACGCAGATATTCTTTTGGGTGTGTGATCTTCCCCCAGGTGATGTCGTTCACATGGAGAAAACCGTCAACCCCGCCTATATCCACGAAAGCCCCGTAATCAGTTATGTTTCTGATGAAGCCATAAATAACCTGGCCGTCCTTTGCATTTTTCCAGAATTCCTGTCTTTTCTTTTCTCGCTCTTCTTCCAGGAGTATCCTTCTCGAAATGATAACATTCCCTTTTCGTTTGTTGACCTTGAGTATTTTGAACTTCAGATGTCTTCCCACAAAAGAAGAGGGATTTTTGACAGGCTTAATATCGACCTGCGATATAGGCAGGAATGCGTTTATTCCGATGTTGACGGAAAAACCGCCTTTCAGCTCAGAGGCGATGGTGCCCTCGACAGGGGTGCCGTCTTCGAGGGACTTGTCGATCTTTTCCCATGTCCTGATCTCGTCGACACGCTGCTTCGAAAGCTGTAACAGGCCCGACTCCCTGTCCCTTCCTACGATCATTACCTCTACCGTATCCCCCGCGTTCACGCCGGGCTCACCAGGTTTCCCTGTAAATTCGCCCATAGGGAGCACTCCTTCCGATTTGAGGCCAACGTCAACGATCACCTTATCTCCATTTATATTGATTACCTTACCTTGTAAGATATTTCCGTCCTGCAGGCTCTTCATCGATGTTTCATAGAGCGCCCTCATCTCTTCTTGTGTTTTTTCTTTTTGAGCTGCTGTATCGCCGCTGTCAACCATGCCTTCCCCCTAAAAATTTTTTACACGCCTCTCCACTGAATCTATGATAAGGTCAGGGGTTGAGGCCCCTGCCGTTATGCCGACATTCTGTAAACCACGGAACCATTCCGGATTGATTTCGTCCGCGGTCTCAATCTGGTATACGCGAGGCTGCACAGTCTGAACAACCTTGCAGAGCTTTGATGTGTTCGCGCTGTTCTTTCCCCCGACAACAAGCATCATATCAACCTTCCCTGCCAGGTCGACCGCCTCCTTCTGTCGTACCTCGGTGCTCTCGCAGATCGTATTGAAAATACGCAGTTCATGTGCATTACGAGCCAGCTCCCTTACAATATTGACAAAAGTACCCTTATCGAGCGTGGTCTGGCTAACCACCCCGATCTTTTTTGCTTCGATTGCTAACGGTTCCTGCAATACAATACCATCGTTGTCCAAATAACTCAAGACACTTTTCACTTCCGGATGGTTTTTATCCCCTATGATTACAACCTTATAGCCGTTATTCTTAAGGTACAGGGCGTGTTTTCTGACCCTCTTGACGAAGGGGCACGTGGTGTCGATCGACCTGAGACCTTTCCGTTTTATACTTTCTTCCTCGTCCTTTTTGATCCCATGCGTCCTGAAGACGACGACGCCGTCGTTTATCCCGAGAACGTCGTCAACCGGCGTGATGCCTTTTTCCTTCAAAATATTGACCATTTGGGGATTGTGGATGATGGGCCCCATGGTGTACACTTTTTGCCGGCTGTCCCCCGCCTCTTTCAGGACCATATTGATAGCCCTTTTTACGCCGAAACAGAAACCGATGTTTTTTGCTTTCAGGACTATCATTGCCTCTCCTTTTCCCCTGCATGTCTTAAAAGGATCGCAAGGACCCCCTGTATGTCAACCCCGGTGGTATCGACGATCACAGCACCTTCGGGTATGATGAGCGGCGCAATGCTTCTCTCGGAATCGTTTTTATCCCTCTGAAGCATATCATTTTTTACCTCTGTCAGGCCCGGGTCCATACCTTTGGATTTGAACTCGAGGTGTCTTCTTTGAGCCCGCTCTCCCGGATCGGCATCAAGATAGAATTTTATGTCTGCGTCGGGGAAGACGACGCTTCCCGTATCCCTCCCTTCGAGCACGATGCCTCCGTCCTTCCCTATCCCCCGTTGTATCTTCGTAAGATGCTGTCTCACAGGGCTTTTCTGTGAAAGGATTGAAGCCCGCGAAGAGATCTCCGGCGTTCTGATCTCGCTGGAGATATCTCTCCCGGCGAGGAAGACCTTCGTATCCCCGGTAAACTCAAATCGGATGTCGAGATGTTCAAGAAATTCCTCTATCCCCTCGCCTGCGCTTCGGTTTCCAAAGGCATAGGCAATGCCCCTGTACATTGCGCCGGTATCGATGTACGCGTAGCCGAGGGCCTTTGACAACAGCCTGGCTAACGTGCTTTTGCCCGCTCCGCTCGGGCCGTCAATAGTGATGATCAGTCTTTTGCTTGGGTTTTTTCCCATATTATCAGCTATCAGCGATCAGCTTAAAACCTTTTTGTTTCAGCTGACGGCTATCTACTGCTTTTATGCTATCTGGGGTTATTTGACCCTCAGCAGGGTCTCGACGAAGCGCCTGTTCTCGTTCATCGTTCCCACAGAGACCCTGATAAAATCCGGCAGCCCGTAAGCGCCCATCCATCGGACGACAACCTTTTCGTCAAAAAGCCTTTTTGTTATTCCCTCCGCCTCTTTGCCGAGCTTTATGAGAAGGAAATTTGCCTCCGATGGAATGAATTCGACAGACAGCTCTCTAAGGGCCTCGTAAAAAAAATGCATGCCCTTTTGATTGTTCTTGAGGACCTTTTTGAGGTATGCGTTGTCGGAGAGCGCAGCCCGTGCCGCTATGAGGGCCATCATATTGACGCTGAAAGGCTGTTTCGTTCTCTCCAGAAAGGAGATCAGGGATCTTTCGCCGATGCCGTATCCAACCCGCAGTCCAGCAAGGCCGTACGCCTTGGAAAAGGTTCGCAGCATGAGGACTGGCCATTCGGAGACATCCTTGATGGTACGGGGAAATTGCCCGCTTTCAACGAACTCTGCGTATGCCTCATCAACGACTACGAGCACTTCAGGTGGCACGGTCTTCAAAAAATTTTCAAAATCTTCCTGCACAAAGATCGTCCCTGTCGGGTTGAGAGGATTATTGAGAAAAATAACCCTGGTAGCATCATCTATCCGGCTGCTGATGAGGCCGAGGTCAACATGCATATCGACGAGAGGAACCGTGCGAACCTCATAGCCGTATATCTGCGCAGCAATGGCGTAGAATGCAAATGACGGGTCGGATATGATGATCCTGTTCCTCGTCTCGTGCTTCATGGCCCTGAGGGTCATCTCGATGAGTTCATTGGAGCCGTTCCCGATGAGGACCTGCTCCGGCGCTGTGTCGAACTTTTTTGCGATGGCGGCCTTCAGTTCGGCCTCGCCGCCGGGGTATCTGTTCGTAAAAAAGAGGGCATCGAAGATGTCTGAGAATACCTTCTGCGATGGCGGATAGGGGTTCTCATTGGACGAGAGCCTCGCCCAGCCCTCATCAAAGCCATACAGCATGGCCTTTGGATAATAGGGTATCTTTTTGACGTCCTCGTGTATTGTTAGTTTCATGGCCCCCTTTTTGTGACCCTTTTTACGAATTCCATGGCGTTTTTCTGCATCCCATCGAAGTCCTGAAGCGAAAGGCCCGCCCCAAGCGCTACTCTTTTTGCGTCCTCCCCGGAGATAAGGTCCGATGGGCTGTGAGAATCAGTGTTCAGAAGCATCCTTGCGCCGATCTTTTTTGCAAGGCGTGCCACGTGACCGTTCGTCAGCGAATGTCCCTTCCTTGATGTGATCTCCAGGAAGGTGCCGGTCTTCTTCGCCATTACAACATCTTCCTCGGTGATAAGTCCGGGGTGCGCGAGGATATCGGCCCCGGCCTCAATGGCCGCCCTGTTTGTCCCCTGTTCTACCGGTTCTACGATCGTCTCTCCGTGCACGACAACATAGGAAACGCCAAGCTTTCGCGCAAACGCCGCCAGCTCTCCGATGAGGCCCCTGGGGGCGTGGGTTATCTCAATACCGGGGACAACGTTGATACCCTTGTAATGTTTCAGCTCTTTCTTTAGCCTAAGCATCCCCGCCACGATTATCTCGATATTTGTGGAATCTGCGTGGTCGGAGATGCCGATAGCCTTGTATCCCTTCGCTTTAGCCCTCCTTACGAGCTCTGACGGCAGGAGCTCGCCGTCGCTGAAGAGGGTATGTGTGTGGAGGTCTATCATGATCACATCTTGTATTTTCCGAAGTCATCCTGGGAGAGGTTCTCCAGGATTTCCTCCCACTCGGTCGTGTCCGTGACGACCTTGTCGCCCTTTTGCGCGAGGTCTACCTTTGCCGATCTCTGTATAACGCTCTCTTCAACGAAGATGGAAGCGCCTGTCCGCAGAGCGATCGCGAGGGCGTCGCTCGGCCGGGCATCTATGGTAAGCCTCTTGTTGTCCACGTCCATGTGTATCAGAGCGTAATAGGTATTGTCTTTGAGGTCGTTGACCTCTATCTTGATCACCTTGATGCCGAGCTGGTCGAGGATGTTTTTAAGGAGGTCATGGGTCATGGGTCTCGGCGTTTGAATGTTCTCCAGTGCGGTCGCGATGCTCGAGGCCTCAAGGAGGCCGATCCAGATAGGAAGGACATCCTTTTCCTCCAGGTCCTTCAAAAGTACGATAGGGGTATTTGTAAAGGGGTCAACGGTAATACCCGCAATCTTCATTTCTTTCAACATGCCTGCACCTCCTTCAGTTTTGCCCCCTCACCTTTCAGGGAATTGGCATAACCTTTTGCTATTGTGACCTCGACGAGCCTGTTCATCATGGTCTGCGGTCCGCGAAAGTTGACGATCTTGTTCGTCCTTGTTCTCCCTGTGAGCTCCTCCTGTGAGTTCCTGCTTACGTCCTCCACCAGCACCTCTATGGTTTGGCCCTCCATTGCCCTGTTCTTCGAGAGCGTTATCTCCCGCTGGAGCTTTTGGAGATGGTGGAGCCTTTCAAGGGCTTTTGACTGCGGCACCTTGCCCGGCATAGTTGAAGCAACGGTAAATCTCCTTGGGGAAAAGGCAAAAGAGAATATGCCGTCAAATTGAATGTCCTCTATGAGGTCCATTGTCTTTCGGAAATCTTCCTCGTCTTCGCCGGGAAAACCGACGATGCAATCCGCCGTGACGGCAATATCGCTGCACCTGTCCTTCAGGGCCTCAACCTTTGCCGTGTATTCGTCAGAGCTGTAGCCCCTGTTCATGAGCTTGAGGATCCTGTCAGAGCCGGACTGGAAGGGAAGGTGGATGTGCTCGCAGAGCTTCTCCAGTCCCCCGAAGCAGTCGATCAGTTCCGGCGAAAGATCCCGCGGGTGCGATGTGACGAACCGGATCCTTTCTATACCGTCGATGCCGTTGATCTCCCGCAGCAGCTCAGGGAAGGAGATATCATCCCTCTTGTTGTTGTATGAATTGACGTTCTGTCCGAGGAGGGTAACCTCTTTTATTCCCTTGTTGCCGAGCGCGGCAACCTCCTGGAGAATGTCGCGGCTGTCCCTGCTTGATTCTCTCCCTCTCACGTAGGGGACGACACAGTAGCTGCAGAAGTTGTTGCACCCTTTCATGATCGTCACATAGGCCTTGACGCTCTCCTGGCTATATCCCGGCCTTATGAGCAGGGATTCTCTGCAGCCGTTCTCGGAGAAATCAAGAAGGGGTTCATTGCACATCGCCCGATCGACCGCCTTTTTGATCTTATGGATGTTCGAAGGGCCAAGGGAGAAATCGATAAAGGGCAACCGCTTCAGTATGTCCTCTTTCTCCATCTGGGCTATGCAGCCGGTAACCCCGACAATTGTTCCCTTTTTTTCTTTAACGGCTCTCAACCTGCCCATGAGGCTGTAGAATTTTTGTTCAGCCTTTTCCCGGATGCAACAGGTGTTTACAATGACGACATCGGCCTTCTTTGCATCACCAACACGCTGCATGCCCTCACCGGCAAGGAGGGATGCCATCTTTTCCATATCGTGGTCGTTCATCTGGCATCCAAAATTTTCAATACAGAATTTCATACCGCTTCATTTTCCTTTTATCTTAGACCTTTGCTCCAGTTGTTCCATCTTTTTTACAATGCCGCCGTATTCGAGCTTGGCTTAATGTGTCCGCCGATACTACCCACATCCGCTTTAAGGATTGATAATGTTGTTTTCATAACCCCCTCCTGAATATCCTTGCATATTTCTTTAGCAATCCTGTACGGGTCATGTCCAGGCTCATCGGAGTTATTGATGTATAACCTTTTTCAATTGCATAAAAGTCGGTCCCCCTTATGTGCTGGTAGTTCTCGCCGTTGCCGCCGATCCAGTAATATTTTCCACCTCTCGGATCGACCCTCTCAACAACCTCATCATTATATATCCTTTTGCCGAGCCTTGTCACCATAAAACCTTTTACCTGCCTCAGCGGCAGGTTGGGAATATTAATATTGAAAAAGGTGTTGTCCGATGCCCCGATGCCGCGGATGTCCTGAATTATCTTATCAACGACTTTTGCCGCGTCGTTGAAGCGAAAACCATCTCTTGCACAGAGGGATACCGCCAGAGAGGGTATCCGCATAAAGGCGCCTTCCTTCGCGGCCGCAACCGTTCCCGAGTAATTCACATCCTGGCCCATATTGGGACCCTTGTTGATCCCTGAGATGATGAGGTGCGGAGGTTTTTTCAGGATTACCTTGATCCCGAGATATACGCAATCGGCCGGGGTCCCGTTCGTTGAATAGATTCCGCCTGCGACCTCTTTTATCCTCAGCGGCTTGTGGAGGGTGATCGCGTGGGCGACACAGGTCCTTTCCCGCTCGGGAGATATGATGCATATGTCGTGTTTTTTGAGGAGATGGTCCCTGAGGGTAAGGATACCCTCTGAGTTAACGCCGTCGTCATTCGTCAGGAGTATTATCAAACGGACACCAGCCAGAATAAAAATCGGGGCGACGGGATTTGAACCTGCGGCCTCCTGCACCCCAAGCAGGTGCGCTAAACCATGCTGCGCTACGCCCCGATAATGTAAAAATATATAAGATTGCAGGACAAAAGTCCACTCTTATCTTAACGGCGGCAAAGGGTTCAGGGGGGTCGGGCGGTGGCAGGGCAAGCATCGATGCGCGGCTACTCCGCAAGCAGTCTCAATCATATAGATTCCCTGAAGCAGCGCTTCGGGCCAACAATAAAAGCGCGATAATGCCCGATAATTTTATATACAATAATGTACCAATTTATTATGATTGAAGAATGGTCTGAAAATGATGTTTAATACTTAAGAGACAGGCATGCTTGCATGCAAAGTGATAATGCCTGAGAGCAGACCGCGATGTGACGGAGAGCATTTAAGAATTCATAAAAAAGGAGGTTTATATGGCCGGCGTAAAGATCAAAGAAATACTGGAGGTGGTTGATAACAGCCTGGAGGTGAAGGAAGGGAAGGTCCGGGTGAAGGATCCCGCAAGGTTCCGCGAAAAGGTTCAGAAGCTCGCCGAGGTATCGGCCTTTGAATCAGGGGAGAAGCAGAAGCTCGCGCGGTATCTCACGCGCGCGGCGGCCCTGGATTTGGGGATCGTTCCCTCCTCGATCCACGATCTGTACATAGCCCGTGGCCGCGGCGAGGTGCCGCCGGTCTTTACAGTTCCGGCGATAAACCTGCGCGCCCTCTCTTTCGACGCGGCGCGCGTGATCTTCCGTACGGCAAAAGGCATGGATGCCGCAGCATTCATCTTCGAGATAGCCCGGTCAGAGATCGGATATACGAACCAGCATCCCACGGAGTATGCCACGTCTATACTTGCCGCCGCCATAGCGGAGGATTATAAGGGGCCGGTATTCATCCAGGGGGACCACTTCCAGATCTCCGCAAAGCGCTACGGGGCCAATCCCGACGCCGAGGTGCAGGCGGTGAAGGACCTTATAAAAGAATCGCTTGCGGCAGGGTTCTTTAACATTGATGTAGACACCTCAACGATGGTAGACCTGAGCAAGCCAACAATATCGGAGCAGCAGGAGCTCAATACAGGGCTTTCCGCCGAATTGACCGCCTACATCCGCAAGGCCGAGCCCAAGGGGGTCACCGTTTCCGTAGGCGGGGAGATCGGGGAGGTCGGCGGCCGAAACTCGACGGAAGAAGAGCTGCGCGCCTACATCGAAGGGTTCAGAAAGGAGCTTGACAAACGTGGCGCAGGCATGACGGGTTTAAGCAAGATCAGCATACAGACGGGAACGTCGCACGGCGGCGTGGTGTTGCCCGACGGATCGATCGCGAAGGTCAAGGTCGATTTTGACACGCTTCATCGCTTAAGCCAGGTTGCCCGCAGGGACTACGGCATGGGAGGGGCCGTGCAGCACGGCGCATCCACTTTGCCCGAGGACGCCTTCGGCAAGTTCGTGGAGATAGAGACATGCGAGATCCACCTGGCGACGAATTTTATGAACATGTTCTTCGACCGTATCCCGGCTGATTTGCGCGAAGAAATGTATGCCTATTTGCGTGAAAAACATTCCTCGGAGAAGAAAGGCGACATGACCGACGAGCAATTTTACTACAAGGTGCGGAAAAATGCGGTGGGGCCTTTCAAGGCTCAGTCATGGAACGTACCGCCTTCTGTAAAGGAAGCGATCAAAAAGGACTGGGAGTCCCAGTTCAAAAAGCTCTTCGACCTGCTGGGGATGAAAGGTACCCGCCAGTACGTTGAGAAATTTATAAAGCCCGTTGTTATCCAGCCGAACCTGAAAGACTACCTTGGTGAAGAAGCCGGCGTAGAAAATGTGAGCGACCTGGCCGATTAACGAAAAAAGAAAAGGGGGCAAATCCGCCCCCTTTTCTTTCATGAGCACGACAAAAGCCTTCCAAAACGTTTTTAATTATGAACGTTCTAACATCCGGCATCCGGTATCGGATTATTGCTTGCGCAGGACCTCGGCAATTTCGTCCACCAGCGGCTTCGACCCCACGTACAGCGCCGTTCTCTGATGGTGTTTTTCGGGGTCGATATCGAGTATGGGGATCCCTTTTTCGTTCACGGCGTCCCCGCCGGCCTCGCGGCACATGAAGGCCACGACCGCTGCCTCATACATGAGCCGGAGCTTCCCGTCAGGCCGGTTCTTTTTCGGGTTCGGGTGGTTGACGATCGCGGGATACATGAACATGCCGCCGTTGGAGAGGATACGGTGGAAGTCCCCTGCGAGCGCGCCGAGGTACCTGAAGGCGTACTTCGGTTCATTCTCCTCTATCCATTTTTGTACCTTTTCAGAATACGTATTGCGGTTCGCGGAGTTGAAGGATAGCTCCCAGCTTTTTTTGTCCTTCGGAAGCACCATCTGTATCGGCTTGACGTAATTCATGGTTTCATCAATGTGAAACCTCCATGTGCCTGCTTCTTTCAGGGCAATGGTGAAGGTGCCGGTGGGGATGACGAACATCCCTGCTGCTATATAATCCCTGCCTGCCCTCAGGTGGTAATCCTCAGGGCCTTCGAGATTGCGTTTTGCTATGCCGAAGAGAAAGCCGACGGGCAGACCGTGAGAGACGTTTGACGAACCATCAAGGGGATCAAAATATATAAAATATCTGCCGGTGTCCTCGTTGAGGCTTATTATTTCGTCCGCTTCTTCGCTGACCGCCCTTATCACCCTCTCCGTTGTTTTGAGATAATGTATGGCGATCTCGTGGGCTATCTGGTCCATTTGCATCACGTCCTCGCCCTGTACATTGATCAGGTTGGCATAACCGAGGTTTCCCTTCAGGGCGCCTGTCAGGTAATAGTGCTGGATGTGTTTTGCCGCACTTATCAACGCGTCCATAAGGATCAGGAAGTGGTAGCTCCTGTTGTATTTTTCCTGGTGGCGAAGAAGAAAATTAATAAAGGTCTGTTCAAATTCCATCGTGCCCTCCACGTATTTATTGTTTGAATGGTATTTATGTCTTTACTATAAAAAATCATCTGATTGAAGTCAACGGGAATCATCTTCCGGAGCAACCGATGGGGAAAACGGGGAACGCTGTTCAGCTCACCGGCCGGGGGCCGTTTTACTTGCTATAGTTCTTTGGGACACAGTGAGATCGTTTTACAAGAAACACGTTATTGCTGGGAATCAAGGATATATTTCAGACGGTTATTGGTGAGGGTGAGAGTGCCTTTTATGAACATCTCTTCGATGATCGAATCGATCTCGCCGGCGCTTGCTTTATCCCGGAGCAGCGATTCAATGTGTTTCTTTAATGTTCCCCGCGTGCGCGGACGCTTCTGGTTGTCTATCTTGTTGAGGTTGGCAGCGATGTAGTCGGTAAACTTTGATGAGGGCGGGAGCTTTTTGCTGTCAGACAGCTCGGCAAGGTTGGCGATCCTTTTTGTCTGTATGCCGGCGTCGTTGATGTACTTTATCAGGGAATCGTAGCCGCTGTCCTTGGAAAGCACTATCAGTGAAATATCCTTTTGCGACCTTTCGCTTAAACGGCCCAGTTCATAGGCGATGTGGAAGTCGAGGTTGTTCTTGCCGTCCCCGGCTATCTTGAGCCACCTGATCCGGTTCCCCATGGTCTGGGCCTTTTCGACAAGGTGGAAGGGTATCTTGTTCTGGGATTTGCCGACGAAGACTATTATATCAGTATCCGGCGTATCAATAGACTCAAGGTCCAGCTTTTGAATATTTTCAAAATCGATCAGTATTACCCGTTTCATTATAATCCTTTATATACCCTATGATAACCATTTTATTAAATTTACACAAGGAAAAGTATTGCAGGGTAGTTTCAGCACCCTGCTCTGATGGTAAGGATGTCGCCGTCACGGACGATGTACGTCTTCCCTTCAAGACGCCACAGACCGGCCTTTTTGCAGCCCGCAAAGCCCTTGTGCTCTATAAACGCATCATAAGAGACGGTCTCTGCGCGGATGAACCTGTCATAGAAATTGCTGTGGATCGTGCCGGCGGCGTCCTGGGCGCTCATCCCGTCCTGTATCGGCCATGCGCGGCACTCATCTTCTCCGACGGTAAGGAAGGATATGAGGCCAAGGGTCCTTGAAGAGAGCTGAATGATTCTGCTCCGAATCGTTTCGTTGATGCCGTACTCTGCCATAAGGCCCGCAGCCTCTTCCGGTGGGACCAGGGCGAGCTCAGCCTCGAGCTTTGCGCATGCGGCCACCACGGGAATGTTCTCCGGCAAAACCGCTTTGATCCCCTCCAGTATGCCCTCCATCTTCCCGTCCGCTTCTTCGGCATAGTTTACCACGACCATCATGGGCTTCTCCGACAGGAATTGAAAGCTGCGAAGCATCTTGTCGTTTCTCCTTGCCGCGGGGAGGGCGCTGAGAGGCTTTCCTTCGTTGAGGTGGGAGAGGCACTCTTCCAGCAGGGTCTTTTCCTGCTGTAAAAGGGGGTTGTCCTTTTTTCCGTTCTGATGTGCGATCCGATCAAGGCGTTTCTCTATCTGCAACATATCGGCAAAGATGAATTCGGCGCCGATGGTGTGATAGTCTCCGGCAGGGTCAACGGTATAGCCGTTATCGAAACAACGCAGAACAAGAAGGAAGGCATCGCTGAACCGTAGTTGGTGAAGCATTTTGGGGTTCATTGCCTCATTTTTTGCGTCGCCTTCCTGTATGGGGGCGGTGTCAGCCACCTCTATGCGCGCGTATACGGTCTTTCTCGGTCTGAAGATCTTTGCGAGCGTGTCGAGCCGTTCATCAGGGACATCGATCGTTGTGACCGGGCCCTGGTCAACTATTTTCCCGCTTTTTATATCGGTGCAGCTTAGCGCCTGAAAGAGCGTTGTCTTGCCGCAGCCGGCACTACCGATAATTGAGATCAACATCCTCGACTCCTTCTAAGAAAAGGGAATAAAACGATATAATATGATACAGCTTTTTCCTGAAAAGATCAAGCAAAAGCCATAAAAACATTGCAAATTCTTTGAGAATGCGTGACAATGGAGATATATGAAAGCGGGCAGACAGATGAAGCAGACCGGTAAGAAGAAGCCGGTCCTGAAGATAGCGTCTATTGTATTTTTCCTCATCTGCGTTACCCTGTTGCTGCCCGTCATGGCTGCCGAACGTGTCCCGACCGGCGCGCAAGAAAAGATAGAGTTTGTATCGGAGAATTATACGAACCTGCCTGATATGCTGAAAGGCAGGCCAACATCCTTAGTCACGATCACTGCGACGCTTTCTTTTCCCGATGGGCCGAAGGAAAAATACCCGGCCATTGTACTGATGCATGGCATAGCAGGCTCTTCAGAGTCCTGTGAGGGATGGTATAGGGGAGCCTTTTCCAGGGAAGGCTTTGCGGTTCTGACAATGGAGAGCGCCCGGTTGAGAGGGGTCCGCGATGCAGCGATAACAGGGGACTGGAAGCTTTTTGGCCCCATGGTGGCGGATGCGTACCATGCGTTGAACATCCTGGCGCAGCATCCCAGGATAGATGCGCAGCGCATCGCTATCGCAGGGGTTTCCACGGGCGGCGATATTGCCCACATTACCGCATTTGAGCCGCTGCGGGCTTCACGCGTGCGAGGCAGCCTTCGTTTTGCTGCACACCTAGCCTTTTATCCGACCCTGACGTGGGGCATTGAGGCAGGCAGCAACTCTTACACCAAATCGCCGCTATTGATCATGGTGGGTGATAAAGATGATTGCGGTCCTCCTTCGAAGCTTCAGTCCTATCTGGATTACGCGAAACAGGCAGGGTTTCCGGCGCCCGTTGAGACCATTATATACCCGGAAGCATACAACGGGTGGGGAAATTCGTGGTATACGCCGACATCATACAAAGCAAACCTTTCAAGCACAGCGAAATGCCCCTTTGCGCTGCTGGCGCCGCAATCGTCCAACGGATTAACGTTGCTTGGGCCGAGAGGTATAATACCCTTTAGCCTGGAAAGATGGAACGCCTGTATGGCGGCGGCCAAGGGCTACCATATAGGTTTCGATGAAAATACGCGCAACCGGTCCTTCACGGATGCCATCTCTTTCCTGCAGAAAGCGATGAGATGAACTAATCAAAAAACAGGCTGAGGCTAAGGTTAAGCAAACTCCGATTCTTCTCAACCTCAACCTTAGCCTCAGCCTGAATCCTTCTCGCTGACAGCTACTTAAAGCTTACCGATACCTCCACCGGACCCTTCGGATCCAAACCGGTATATCTGGCCTTCAGTGTCATCCCCGGCTTTGCGGGCATCATCTTCGTGATTGAGCCGAGGGAGAGGATGTCGCCCTTCTTTAATGCCTTTCCTTCGGCAACGACCGAATCCTTGATCCAGAGTGCAGCGCTCAACGGGTCGCCGAGAAGGGCAGTACCCTTTCCCTCGCTGACGAGTGCGCCTTTTTCATCGAAGACCTGAAGGGTAAAATTCCTCAAACGATCAGCCCATTCCGGCGTTGCAGCAAGCGGGATCGGGTCGCCGAGAACCCCGTAGCGCGAACCCACATTGATGGCAACAAGGACCGGGCCGTTGAATTTGACTCCCTTGCCGAAGACCATGTCCGGCAGCTCTATGAAGGGTATCACGGCATCGAGGTGTTTCAGCACTTCCTGAGCGGTCTTTGCCTGGTTTATCCCTTCGTCCTTTACCCTTACCACCAGGTCTCCTTCGCTCATAGGGACGGTGCCGAACTTAGCAGGAACAACGGTGCCGTTCTGAAGTAGCATCTTTTTCAAAAGCGTACCCCGTACTGGCTGGTTCACGCCAAAGACCTTTTGCACCTGGGGATTGGTAAGCCCTGCCTTATAGCCTGCCGGCTCCCCAAACTCCTTGCCGATGAGCGCAACGAACTGTTCCTGTACTTTTGCAGCCTGCTCCATCGTCATGTTTGTATCGATCTCGGTCACGGGAGTCTTCTTCAGGTATTGTTCTGCAAGCTGTGGGGCAAAGTCTGCGGCATGAACATAAGAGATCCCTGAAAGAAAGACCATTGCAAGCGCTGCAAAGATCGCGATGATGAAAACAACAGACTTCTTTGACGTACGATGTATCATTTTTTCCCCCTTTTTTTGATTTAAACCGTATTTACAGACGATTTTTGCATAGGAACGGCTGTTTGTCAACTGAATGGGGCTTGCGTCGCCCCCTCCA
>DIFC01000041.1 GCA_002418945.1 Deltaproteobacteria bacterium UBA5758
AGGTATATGTCACCGATCAGATCAAGCACTTTGTGTCTCACAAACTCATCCTCGAACCTGAGTTTTGTATTGATGACGCCTTCATCATTTAAGATGATGACATTATTTATCCTTCCACCGGTGCCAAGGCCCATCTTCGCAAGCTGTTCAAAGTCCTTAAGAAAACCAAAGGTCCTTGCAGGCGCTATGTGAGCAACGAAGGCATCCTTGCCTCCCTGAAAATGATACTGCTGGACACCGATAGGCCTGCCATGTTCAAGGGTATAGTCTATCTCAAAGGACTGAGACGGCTCGATCCGGAGCGATTTTCCGTTGCTTAAACCGGCGGTAGCGATCGTTTCTTTGATATAGAGCGGTTCTATCCCCTTACCCTGTTCGATGATCCCCGCTTCCTCTATTTTGTTGCATATCCCGATGGCAGAGCCGTCAAGGATCGGTATTTCTTCACTGACCTTAACAAGCAGATTTGTTATGCCGTACATGTGTAACGTGGCAAGGAGGTGCTCAATAGTCCTCACCATACAATTTTTTCCTTTCACGGACGAGGCATAGCCTATGGAGAAGACGTAATCGATATACGCCGGAATGCGTTCCCCGTCGGGGATGTGCTCGAACACGATACCGGAATTCTCGGGCATGGGGAGGAGTATCATGCCGGTCTTTGCCCCGGAATGAAGGCCGACGCCGTAGACAACGATACTCTTCCCGATAGTTTTTTGCTGGAATTTGTGGGCGCCCTTGGCGCTTTCAATTCGGAAGTCTTCGGTCTTTACCTTATTCCGGCCTTCGGCCCCCAGCGCCCTGAACATGACCTCAAGCACCTTTTCGATCGAAAGCGGCTTTTCGAGAAAATCGTATGCGCCCATTTTAACAGCCTCGACGGCTGTGGAAATTGTCCCGTGACCGGAAATAACAATAACGATCGCTTCGCCCCTCCTTTTCTTGATCCGTTTCAAGACCTGTATCCCATCAAGCTCCGGCATCCATATGTCGAGCAAGACGATTTTTGGTTTTTCCCTTTCAAAAAGCGAGAGGCCTTCCTTGCCGTCAGTTGCCTTTAAGACCTGAAAGCCCTCATCTTCAAGCATGGAGGACAAGCTGTCGAGTATATCCTTTTCGTCGTCAATGATAAGAACCTTGTGCATAGCCTATATTGTACTCAAAACTTCATGAATTTACAATTGTTTTAAGTTATTATGGATGCCCCTTTTCTCGCTGTTGCAAAAGGTGTTTTTGTGGTATATTAAATATGTAGTATAAAGGAGGAATTGTAAACTTTAATTGGAAGAAAAAGCGAATGAAGGGTTTCTGAAGCTCTTTTTTGATGATATAGACGTAGCCCGCAACCTCTTTGGCCCCCGTGACGAAAATATCAAATATCTCAGGAAATATTTTAACGTCAGGACAAGCATACGGGGAAATCATTTGACGCTGATAGGAAGCAAGGCGGACGTGGAGAATACCAATAAGGTAATAAATGAACTCCAAAATATCATCAAGAAGGGTTTTGCTGTCAGAGAATCGGACATAGACCAGGCGGTGCGATACGTTTCGCGCTCTCAGGACGCCGTAAGCACCCTTCACAAAGACCAGATATATATCTTCCCGTCAAAAAAGGTTGTAATACCGAAGACGAGAAACCAGAAGACATATATCGATGCGATAAAAAAGCACGATATGGTGATCGGAATAGGCCCGGCCGGCACCGGCAAGACTTACCTTGCCATGGCGATGGCACTTTCCTCATATTACAGGAAGGAGGTGTCAAGGATTGTGCTGACGAGGCCGGCGATAGAGGCGGGAGAAAAGCTCGGTTATCTCCCCGGAACAATGTATGAAAAGGTTAATCCCTATCTGAGACCTCTCTATGATGCGCTCTACGACATGCTAGATATGGAGAAGGCCGCGAGGCTTGTGGAAAAGGGCATTATTGAGATTGCCCCCCTTGCATTTATGCGCGGAAGGACCTTGAATGATGCCTTCGTGATCCTTGACGAAGCGCAAAACACGGCTTCCGAACAGATGAAGATGTTCCTGACGCGTCTTGGATTTTCTTCAAAGACCGTTATCACCGGCGACATTACACAGATCGACCTCCCCGACAAAAAGACAAGCGGCCTCGTGGAGATACAAAGGGTCCTGAAGGGGATAAGGGGCATTAAGTTTGTTTACTTTACAGAGAAAGATGTGGTAAGACATCCGCTTGTACAGAAGATCATCAAGGCATATGAAACAAGGAAGGCAGACTCAGAAGGTTTAAACAATGCAGAACGGAAAGGATAAACCTCCTTCGTATTTTTACTACAGAAAGCTTCTTATACTTTTCGCATTTTCTTTCCTGCTCTCATGCATCATCAACATAGATAAGCCTTATGCGCCTGGTGAATATTATCTCGGAGACATAGCAAGAGAGAACATCAAATCTCCTGACGATCTCTACGCGCCACAAAGCGATATCACCATCAAAAAGGGTGAGATTATAGTCAGAGAAGGTGAAAGAATCAGCGAGGATCACCTCCGGAAGCTCTCAGCCTTCAAGCTGCTGGAGAAGGGGGACGGTTTTACCCTTAAACGATTTTTCTTGATGTTTTTTTTGCTTTTTTTATTTATCACAGTGCTCTATGAGTATGGAGAAAAAAATATTAAAAAATTTTCTCTCACACAAAAAGACCTTATATTTTGCGTGTCTCTCACCCTTTTCTCAATCTTTTTAGCAAGAGGGTTCTCACTGGTATTTGAACATTATGTCCCAAATCACACCTCGACGCTGTTTTATATCATTCCCATCTTTTTTTACGGGATCATCCTGAGGATAGTCATCTTCTCCGAAGTTGCCGTCCTCTTTTCAATGGTCTTTGCAATTGCCCTGGGGCTGGCTTTCGATAACAGCATAACCGTTCTTTTGTACGCATTTCTCGGCAACGTCCTTGCGTCTTATTTTTCAGGAAAATGCGAAAACAGAAATACGATCCTCAAGGCGGGACTTTACACCTCCTTTGTCATGAGTTTTTTCATTCTTCTTCTCGACAGCTTATCGGGACAATCCTTTTCAAACCTGCCCATAAAAGTCGCCTTCATCATCTTAAACGGTATTGCAAGCAGCTTTATCGCCCTCGGTCTTCTGCCCGTCATCGAGCATCTTTTTGACTATACTACCGATATCAAACTGCTTGAGCTTGCCAACTTCGAAAACCCGCTTATGGAAGAGATGATGGTGAACGCCCCCGGCACATACCACCACAGCATTATTGTCGGCAACCTTTCAAAGGCGGCAGCCGAGAGCATTGGAGCCCACCCCATTCTTGCGCGGGTGTCGGCATATTACCACGACATCGGGAAGCTGAAGATGCCCCACTACTTTATAGAAAACAGAACAGACATCGAAGACCCCCATAAAGACCTGACGCCGAGCATGAGCGCCCTTATCATTCTTAATCATGTCAAGGAAGGGGTGGAGCTTGCGGACCGGTATAAGCTTGGAAAAAAGATTACTGAAGTAATACAGCAACACCACGGGAAAAGCCTCGTCAGTTATTTCTACAGCAAGGCAAAAGAGCTTGAAGATCCGAAGCTGCACACTATTAAGGAGCAGGATTTCAGATATGCGGGGCCGAAGCCCCAAACAAAGGAGACCGGGATCATAATGCTCGCAGATGCGGTGGAGGCGGCCTCAAGGTTGCTCGAGGATCCTACGCCGAAGCGGATAGAGAGCCATGTACAGGGTATTATCGAGAACATATTCCTCGACGGACAGCTCGATGAATCAGAGCTTACATTAAAAGACCTCAATGCTATTCAGAAAAGTTTTATCGCGATCCTTCTTGGCATATTTCACCATAGGATTGAATATCCTGAAAGGACACAAAATGGCGGTGCTGATAAAAAATTCTCAAAGGTCGATAGCGATAGACGGCAGGAGGATTCAAAGACTTACAAACGAATTACTGACCTTTTCAGGGCTTCCAGATAAGGATATCGGCATATTCTTCGTCGACAACAAAAAGATCACGGAATTAAACACAAGATTTTTTGGAAAGCAGAAGCCGACAAACGTCATTTCCTTTTCCTATGTCGGCGGCCTGCCCGGCGAGATCGCCGGCGAGGTCATAATATCGGTTGAAAAGGCGCAGGAAGAGTCGGAGCGATCATGCGTGCATTTCTATGAAAGACTTTTTGCCCTGATCATCCACGGCTTGCTTCATATAGCGGGTCATGACCACGAAGAAGGTGGAAATCAGGGCAGAAGGATGCGATACCGGGAGAAAAAGATCCTCGATTTTGTTGTTTCCCAAGACGCCTATAAGTGTATGGTCTCAGAGCGGAGGGCATGATGGCCGGCATGTCCACTGGCGGAGCCCGAAACCGGTTTTTGTCCCTCCTGTTTCGCTCCTCGCTCCTCGCTCCTCATCTCCCGTCCTTGTACCTCAGTTGCATCACCGGCGTTTTGCTTGTGCTTATACAGCCGCCATTGTCCCTCTATCCGGTTGCGTTTTTTGCGCTTATTCCGCTTCTCTATGCTATCGATCAGGACAGGTGCAAATTTGCGTTCTATTACGGCTTTCTCTGCGGGCTCATTTCCTTCACAGGCCTTGTCTATTGGGTGATCATAGCCATGAACAGGTACGGGGGCATCCATATCTGGCTGAGCTGCCTCATCCTGCTGCTTCTGGTCCTCTACCTTTCGTTATATACAGGTTTCTTTGCGCTCGCAGTGACATATCTCAAAAAGAGATTGAGCTTGCCGGTCTGGCTCTCAGCCCCCGTCATCTGGGTATTGCTGGAATACGTAAGAGGCTTTCTGTTTACAGGGTTCCCCTGGTCGTTCCTTGCCCATTCGCAGGACAGGTTCCTGCCGTTCATCCAGATCGTGTCGGTCACGGGAACGTATTTCATATCTTTTATCATCGTTGCTTTAAACTGCGTCATCTATAATGCTGTCCGGAGAAGGCCGCTGCCGGCAGTTTTTGCGTCCATAATCTTTTTCCTTTTTGCAGGTTCGCTTATCTATGGTTTCGTGGAACTTGGCCGCGAGGAGGAAGGCACCCTGAAAGCTGCCGTAGTACAGGGGAATATAAGGCAGGACGTTAAGTGGGATGAGGCCTTCAAGGTCAGGACCATCCGTACCTACTACCAGAAAACAATTGAAGGGGGAAAGAACACAGATATCACCATCTGGCCCGAAACGGCCATGCCTTTTATCTTTGAAAACGAGGTTTATGCCAATCAATACATAAAAGACCTGCCCGTCCATCTGCAAACCAGCCTTTTGTTTGGTACGGTTTCGCGGGACAGAGACGGCAGGCACCGCAACTCTGCATATGTGATCAACAAAAGGTCTGAGACCGTCGGAGTATACAGCAAGGTTCACCTTGTTCCCTTTGGGGAGTATACCCCGCTTGTCCGGTACCTCCCTTTCCTTGAGAAACTGACAGCCACCGGAGGCGACTTTTTTCCCGGCGAGGGGCACCAGCCTTTGCATACACAGGCAGGAAAGATCGGACTGCTTATCTGTTATGAGGGGATATTCCCTTATATCACAAATGAAACGGTACGAAACGGCGCACAGGTTCTTGTCAACATCACCAATGATGCATGGTATGAGCGAACATCCGCACCCTTTCAGCACTTCGCCTTTTATGTGTTCAGGGCGATAGAGACGGACAGGTTTCTTCTAAGATCAGCCAATACCGGAATAAGCGGCATTATCGACCCGAAGGGGCGAATACAGGCTCAAACCCCTATTTTCGTGGAAACCGTCTTACGGGGCAGCTTTTCTCTGAAAGATACGAAGACCTTCTATGTAAGATACGGCGATTATTTCATAGTGATACTTCTCGTCGCCCTGACGATTATGTGTGCCGTGAGGCTCATGATAAAGAGAAATCCATAAGTCGTGAAGCGTAAGTCGTAAGGGGTTTAACCACTTACGGGTGGTCCACATCATGTATTCCGGGTTCAGTCTTCTATTTTGTTTTAACGTTAAACATTGAACAGGTGTTTCCTTGCGACTTACGGGTTGTCTCAGATCATCTGTATCGTCCCGTCGGGGATGACCAGCGCGCTGACCGCTCTGTTCTTGTACAGGTCGTCGAGGTAGGCAATCGCATCCTCCGGGCCTTTATGCCAGATCAGATCCTCTTTTTTCCCGAACCAGAATTCGTTCGCCCGGTCCCTGTGTTGTGAGCAGATGTGTATCCTTTTTGTTTTGCTGCCTTTTCTTCTTTCGCCAAAGGCAAGGCGTCCCCAGGTGCCCTTTCCGAACCTGCCCAACAGGTAGTGGACGACCTGGCCCTCTTCGATATCGCAGAGGACAACAACATCGCCGCCTTCATCCTTCAGGAACTCCTCTGCCAGCGAGAGCGCGATGACGGCCTCGCTGGCCTTGCCGAAGGCGTTCGCAAAAACAATATCAGCCTTTTTGTTCACCGGCGTACTGTAGTGCAGGGCGGCCTTTTCCGTCATCTCGCGATAAAGGCCATCGGGATCGCCGGCGTATATGTCCGTCGCGAATGCCCCGGTATTGACCATGACATTGATGACCGCATCAAGGCGCGCCATTTTGCCGCATTCCTTAATGTCTTCTAGAAGGGGGTTGTTTTTATACCTGCCGATGCCATAACAGACGTCCCAGTATCTTTTCAGAAGCGTTCCATGGTGGTATTCTATGGCGTCGATATGGCTTACCGCAGGCATGACGATCTTATAGCCGCCTCCGAAACCGCAGAACGAATGAGGCATAAATGCGCCAATGCCTATCTTCAGGTCGCAGGCAAGAAACTCCTTATTTATCATAACGGGGGTACCTTGCCCTGTTCTGCCTATCATCTCGCAATGTTCATAAGGATTATGGTTATAAACGGGGAACCTTTCCATCACCTCGTTTCCCAGCTTCTTGCGGAATGCCGCGTTGTCGAGGGGCGCATGGGTGCCGAGGGCACAGATGAAGCGCATCTGCTCATCCCTGATGCCGCACTCTTGACAAAGCTCAAGTAGGGACGGAATGATCTCGTAGGTTCTCGTTGGCCGGGAAAGGTCGTCAAAGAGTATGCAGGTCTCTTTCTTGCCTTTGACAAGGGGGGCGAGGGACCGAACCGCCTTCCTGTAGTCGTCCTTTGTAAGCACCTCTTTTCCGTCCCCTTCCATCGCAAGGGTATGTGTATCCCAACTTGAGGGCAATGTCAGGGAAAGGGTTGCATCACGGTTCCATAGATCATGCCGCAGGGTTATTTCCATTGTTACCTCCTTAAAAGCAGGTCGGGGAGAAGAAGAGAGAGCTTGGGGATGTAGGTGATGACGAGAAGACATGCCAGAAATAAGAGGATGTAGGGGAGTACAGACCTGCCTATGTCGATAAGCGAGCGCTTCATGATTGCCATTGATACAAAAAGGTTGAGGCCGAAGGGCGGCGTCAGGAAGCCGCATTCTATGTTAATGATCATCATGATGCCGAAATGCACGTAATCGATGTTGTACCTGTTGAGGGTCTCGATCAGTATGGGAGATATGACGATGACGGCGGTGACGATATCCATCAATCCGCCGATGATGAGGAGGATGCCGTTTATGGCAAAGAGAAATAGCCACCGTTCCTTTACGTTGTCAATGATAAGCTCCGCGAGCCTTACAGGAATCTGCTCAACGGTAAGGAGCCAGATGAACGTCATGGCACAGGAAAGGATAAAAAGGAGGCTGGCCGAAAGTATTGCAGAGTCCCTGCAGATGCCAAAGATCTTTTTAAATTTCAATTCCTTATAGATAAAGAGCTCCACGAGCAACGCGTAGACAACCGATACTGCCGCGGCCTCCGTGGGAGTGAACGCGCCGCCGTATATCCCCCCGAGGACGAGAAAAGGCAGCAGCAATGCCCAAAACCCTTCTTTGATTATCTTCAATCCTTCTTTTAAGGTGTACCGTTCCTCTGATCTCCACCCGTTCCTGGCGGCCATGAAATAGGAGTACCCCATGAGGCAGCAGCCGATGAAAATGCCCGGAAGAAAACCGGCCATGAAGATCTCGGCTACGGATACGTTCATCACCAGCGCATAGAGGATCATGGGTATGCTCGGCGGTATCAGGATGCCGAGGGAGCCGGCCGAGGTGAGGAGGCCAATGGAGAAGCGTTCGCCGTAGCCCTCTTTAACGAGGGCCGGCATCATGATGCTCCCGATGGCGATCACCGTGGCCGGGGATGACCCCGATATGGCTGCGAAGAACATGCATGCCAGGATCGACGCCATGGCAAGCCCGCCGGTGAGCCTCCCGACGAAGAGCTTCATCACGTTGACAAGCCTTTTCGATATAGCGCCCTCTGCCATGATGTTGCCGGCGAGGATAAAGAAAGGGACGCCAAGGAGGACAAAGTTGTCAAGGCCATTGAACAGTTGCTGCACAAGGGACGTTAAGGGGGTCTTTGCGAAGAAGAATAGGTATACCGCTGTTGTTGTGACCAGGACGATGGATATGGGGAGGCTGAGGGCGAGAAGGGCGAAGAAGCAGATAAATATAATGGTAAGGTTCACGCGTCCCTTTTCCTCACTTTGGCGTAGGGCTTGTTTTTTAAGAAGTCTTTGAAATGCTTCCAGGACTGCGCGAAGAACCTGAAAGACATGGTGATCGAGAAAAGGGGTATCGAGATATAAGGGATAAACATCGGTATCTGCATGGCGGAGCTTTTCACGCCGAAGGATTGCAGCGTTGAAATATGTTTGATCCCGAAGTATATGAAGAGGATAGCGGCGCAGCCAGAGATCAGGTAAGCAAATGCCTTCATGAGGTGGCTTACCCTGTCGGGAGCGAACTCGGTGAGGGCCTCCATCGAGAAGTGCGTTCCATACTTGACGCCGATCGATGCGCCAAGATATGTGCAGAATATGATCGTATAGTTTGCTACTTCTCCGAACCAGATGAAGGTGTATGAAATGGTGTATCTCAGCGCAGTCTCAACAAAGGTGAGCAGCGCAACGCCGAGGAGGGTGAATGCAACAAGGGCATCCTCGACTTTGTTCAGTCTCTTTATGAGTTTATTCATAACATTGGGGTTTGCGTCGCCAATCCAGCTTTCTTCAGCTATCAGCTTTCAGCGGTCAGTAAGAACACGGCCTATTAGAATATTATTGCGACGGCACTGGTCTACGGGCTGCGAGATTCATCCGCTGCCCGTAGACCTTAAATATTCTGAACCCTGCTTATTTCTTCTTTGAATAAAAGCCTATCTTCTTCATATAAAAGTCATACAGATCGGCGCCGTAAACGCCTTTGTATTTATCGAGCACAGGCTGTACCGCTTTTTTAAAGGCCTCCCTGTCCGCATCGGTCAGCATATAAACGTCCACTCCCTGGGCCTTTGCCTTTTGCAATGCCTCTGTCCTGTTTTTGGCGTTGCCGTCCCTGTTTGTCTTTACCTGGACCTCGGCCGCCTCCCTGAATATCTTCTGCTGCTCCGGCGTGAGGGAGTTCCAGAACTTCTTGTTCACGACGACGGGGCACTCGGTAAGGATATGGTGCGTTACGGTCGCGAATTTGTTGACCTCAGTAAATTTCATCAGGATCGAGGTGTAGAGTGGGTTATCCTGCCCGTCGATGACCTTCTGCTGCAGTGCGTTGTAGATCTCCGGGAACGGCATGGGGGTTGGATTTGCCCCGAACGTCTTGAAGGTGTCAATAAATATAGGGCCCTCAATGACCCTGATCTTGAGGCCTTTCAGGTCCTCAGGCCTCTTTATGGGTCTTTTTGAGTTCGTCATGTCCCTGAACTCGTTCTCCGTGTACCCGACGAAGACGAAGCCCTTGGCGTCGCAAAGCTTCGCGAACCGTTCCTTTACCTCCTTGTCGTCAAGGACCTTGTATGCCGCCTCTCGATTGGGGTAGATGAACGGCAGCTCGATGATGCCCATCTCGGGGACAAAGTTCGCCAGGACGCTGGCGGTCACTGCGGTCATATGGAGCGTCCCCGCCTGGACCTGTTCTGTCATGGAGCGCTCACCGCCAAGCTGGCCGAGCGGAAATACCTGGACCTCAAGCTCGCCCTTTGTTTTTTCCGTTACATACTTTGCAAAGGCAACGGCCCCGTGATGCTGCGGATGGACAGGAGGCCCGACATGGCCATATTTAACGATCGTTTTCGCTTCGCAGGGTGCAAATGAGGAAAAAATAAGCGCCACGCCAATCAATACAACCGGGATAATTCTTTTCATGCTGGCTCCCCCTTGTTTATTATATTATATTGTTGCGGATTCCACAGATTGTTATATAAAAACGACGCCTTGTCAAACAAAAAATCGTTCCGAGAGTTTAATGTTGACAAAAGAATGTTAATGTTTTAATAGTTTGTTTGAATCCAAAAAATCAGGAGGGGTGAAGTTATGAGAAAAGCTACGTGGTTTCCATTGGTTCTTGTTGTCATTGTCAGTCTCTTTCTTTTTATACCGTCATCCTATGCGCAAAAGACGATCAAGATAGGCCTTGTCGACACCTATACCGGGCCCGCAAGCGCATATACGCTAGACGTCCTTGACGGGTTTAAGCTTGCTGTTGAAAAGATAAACGCCAAGGGTGGGGTCCTCGGAAGGAAGATCGAATATACAACAAGGGATGAGAAGTTTAAACCTGATATAGGGTTGGCTATGGCGAAAGAACTGGTTCTTAAGGAGAAAGTTGACATACTCATGGGCACGATCAATAGCGCTACGGCGTTGGCCGTATCCGACTTTGCGAGGAAGGAAAAGATCCCGTTTTTTGTTACCTATTCAAAGAGCGATAAGATTGTCGGCGAGCACGGTCATCGCTACCTCTTCAACATGAACGAGAACACCATGATGGCCGGCAGGGCTGCCGGCTATGTCCTTGGCAAAAAGCCTTATACGAAATACTGGATTGCCGGGGATGATTACGAGTATGGACACGCGATCGCAAATAACGTCTGGGAGAATATACAGAAGTTTAACACGAAAGCCGTGATTATTGGACAAACATGGTGGAAAGTTGGAGAGGCGGACTTTACCCCCTATATAACCCAAATTCTTGCCGCTAAGCCGGATTTTATTATAGTGGCGACCGGGGGGTCATCGATGGTGAATTTCCAGAAGGCGGCAAAGGCGACGGGCTTAAGCCAGAAGGTACCCTTTTACCAGCATACGGCAAATGAGCTCGGCACTCTTATGCCACAGGGCGCAAATGCACCCGAAGGCGTTTATGGGACAGCCAATTATCTCTTCTATTTCCCCGATACACCTGCCAACAAAGCGTTTGCCGAAGAATTTTACAAGGCCTACAAGAGATATCCGAAGGCCAGCGCCCTGACAGGATACATGACCGCACAATTTATAGCCGATGGCTTTAAGAAGGCAGGAAAGGTAAATGGTGAGGCCTTGATAAAGGCCCTTGAGGGTTTGAAGCTTGACAGTCCTGTCGGGCCATTATCGATAAGGGCCTGCGACCATCAGCTTGAGCTCCCGACATATTTTGGCGTGACTAAGAAAGACCCGAAATACGATTTTCTCGTATCGGGCGATACCCAGAGCGTAGCTTCGAAGGATTATATGCCCGAATGCAAGGAGATTCTTAGGTCTAGGAAAAAATAGTATTCCCGGAAGAGGTTAATGGACCTAATCTATGCTATATTGCCGCCAAAGGTCCTGGCGCAGATATTCGTAGGCTTGAGCAGGACAACTATCCTTTTCATAGTGTCCTCCGGCTTAAGCCTTATACTGGGCGTGCTTAGGATCCCAAATGTTGCTCACGGCTCGCTCTATATGATCGGGGCCTTTATGGCCTTTACTATCTCCAAGATTTTTGGAGGTGGCGACGCAGGATTCTGGGCGGCGCTGGTCGGGGCGCCCCTTGGAGTTGCGCTTGTGAGCCTTGCAGCAGAAAGGGGGCTTTTTCAGTATCTCTACGAGCGGGAGCACCTCATGCTCCTCTTGCTCACCTTTGCAGTTTCGCTTATTTTTGGTGATCTTGTTAAAATCGTATGGGGTGCCGAGTACAAATCTGTACCGGTACCCCATGTATTTCAAGGCTATGTTTACCTGTTTGGAGGGCTGCCCTTCCCTATTTATAACCTCTTCCTTCTTATCATCGGGCCTATTGTAGCGGTGGCTTTATGGCTAATCGTCAACAAAACAAAGATAGGAAAGATCTCTCGGGCCGCTGCAGTTGACAGGGAGATGGTCGGCGCCGTTGGGATCAATGTAAGCTGGGTCTTTGCCATAGTGTTTGTTATAGGCTGTCTACTGGCAGGGCTTGGCGGGGCGCTGGTTGCGCCTACGGTAAGCGTAACGCTGGGCATGGACCATACACTTATAATAGAGGCATTTCTCATTGTGATAATAGGGGGCCTGGGTAATATCTGGGGCGCCCTTCTCGGAGCGCTTATATTTGGCCTGACGCAGTCGCTGGGTATCCTGGTTTGGTCTCAATTTGGCATAGTCTTTCCCTATGCCGCTGTGATTGTGGTGTTATTATTCAGGCCTACAGGGCTTTTAAAATCCACATGGTGATCAGGGGCGCCGTATGTTGAGGGATATGCTGGAGGGCAGGGGCCGTATCTGGTGGGCCGCTGTTGTAATTTTCATGTTCCTGCTGCCTTTCATTTTGCCGAGGTTTTACCTCTACCTGCTATCCATTATCCTGCTCACCGGACTTCTTGCAACAAGCCTGAACCTTGTTCTCGGGTATGGAGGGATATTTCAGTTCCACCACGCCGTATTTTATGGCGCAGGGGCATACGGCACAGCGCTCATATTGACAAAAACCGGACTTTCACCGTGGATCTCTTTTATAGTAGGGCCCTTAGTCTCGGCGGCCCTCGGGCTTATAATGGGCTGGATATGTATCCGCCTCTCAAAGCTTTACTTTGCAATGCTTCAGATCTCTCTGGGATCTCTTGTGTGGATTATAGTCTACAGGTGGTATTCTTTTACAGGGGGGGATGACGGCATACACGGCATCCCGTTGCCTGATATACTTTCATCCTCAAATAATGCATACTATTTTACCCTGGTTGTTACATTGATCTGCCTTTTCGCAATGTATAAGGTAATAAAATCCCCTTTTGGGAGTGCCCTCCAGGGAATCCGCGATAATCCGGTGCGCTGCGAGATGATAGGGATAAACGTCAAACGCCACCAGCTCCTTGCCCTGATAATTGCGGGATTTTTTGCCGGTGTTGCAGGCTCCCTCTTTGTCGTGGTGGACAATACCGTCTTTCCGGACATGCTCTTCTGGACCCTTTCGCTTGAGATTTGTATTATGTGTCTGCTCGGCGGATGGTTTACCTTCCTGGGGCCCATGCTTGGCGCCGCAATCATTATAGCGCTAAGGACCTTTGTCAGCACGTACACAACCTATTGGGCGCTTGTCCTCGGGATATTGATGGCGCTTGTGATCTTTTTCCTTCCCAACGGTGTGCTCGGGTACATAGAGGAAAAGATCAAAAAGGGCTTCATCGAGCCGGTCATAAAGGAGTAGCGGGTGTTAGAGGTAAAGTCTTTATCGAAGTCCTTCGACGGGTTCAAGGCCGTCAACAACGCAAACCTTGATGTCCGGAAAGGGGAGATCGTTGCCGTTATCGGCCCCAACGGGGCAGGCAAGACAACACTTTTCAACCTCATTACCGGCATACTCAAGCCTGACAGCGGGACGGTACATTTCAGGGGCGAGAACATAACAGGGCTTCCCTCCTATGAGATCTGCAGGAAACGTATCTCCCGTTCCTTCCAGGTGGTTAATATATTCCCCAGGCTCACGGTCTTCGAAAATGTCCAGGTGTCAATACTCTCGCGGGAGAAAAGAACGTGGAACCTCTTTACTCCGTCATCGAAACTGGCCGTTGAAGAGACAAACCGGATACTGGAAAGCGTTGGCCTTGTCCAGAAAAAGGACCGAACGACCGCCCTGCTCTCACACGGCGACAGGAAGGTCCTTGAGATAGCGATGGCCCTGGGAGGCGATCCGGAATTTCTTATCCTCGATGAACCGACAGCCGGCATGGCCCCGGAGGAAACTGTGCGCTGCATCGACCTTGTCAAGCATCTCTCGGAGAAGCTGGGACTGACGATCCTGTTCTGCGAACATGACATGGAGATCGTTTTTGGGATCGCCGACAGGATCATGGTGATGGTAAGGGGGGCAACGGTCGTCCAGGGTTCCTGCGATGAGGTGAGGTGCAACGAGGCGGTACAGGATGCATATCTCGGCGGGAGCGACGTATGCTTGATGTAAAAGGAATACATACCTACTATGGTTTAAGCCACATCCTCTTCGATGTGTCGCTCACGGTGTCCAAAGGAGAGGTCGTGGGACTGCTCGGGAGGAACGGCGCCGGGAAGAGCACAACGATGAGAAGCATTATGGGCCTGACCCCGCCCAAAGAAGGCTCCGTAGCGTTTAACGGAGAGGACATAACGGGACGGAAGCCCTACCTGCTCTTCAGGAAGGGCATCGGTTATGTGCCTGACGACAGGAGGGTGTTTGCCGATCTTAGCGTCGACGACAACCTCGACATCGTCCACAACAGAGAGGCTGCATGGAACAAAGACAGGGTGTATGGGCTGTTTCCGGCGCTCGGCGAGATAAAAACGAGAAGGGCCGGGAACTTAAGCGGCGGCGAACAGCAGATGCTTACCATCGCAAGGGCGCTCATGGGCGGCCCCGAACTTCTTTTGCTCGATGAACCGACAGAAGGCCTGGCCCCGTTGATCGTCCGCGACCTCGAAGAACAGATCCTTAAACTGAGGGATGCCGGCATCAGCATACTCCTTTCAGAGCAGAACGTCCGTTCCGCTCTGAAAATGATCAGCAGGGCATATGTTATCGATAACGGGAGCATACGCTTCGAAGGGACAGTCTCCGAGCTCGAGGCGAACGAGGAAGTGAAAAAGAAATACCTCATGGTATAGTCTCAGCGGCTTTACGGTTGTTTTATCCCCTTTTATCCTTTATTTTCAGCCTCTTTTCTTATAGAATTATATATGTTTTTGAAAGAGATCCATTTTCCGACCGGCCTGCCCCGTTTTCTTCTCGCTGTGATCCTGCTTGTCTGTTTGTCTCCGTCCCTGTCATTTTCCCTCGGTGATATATGGGTGGAAATAGAGCGGTTCGAAGGGAGCGATCGGTTTGCTCCGTGCAAGTATTGCGGGAGGCAGATAAAGACCGGCCGTATCCACAGGGACGCCGAAACGCTCATTAAGAAAAGCGTGCAGGACCACCTGACCGAACGCGGCATAGGGTTGAGAGAGAGCAAGGGCGCGTCGCCCTTCATCAACATCCTCGTCTACAGGTTCGAGGAGCGGAAAGGCGGCAATTTTGCCGTTGAAAAACCCGCCGGGGTGGGGTTTCACATGCACCTTATGGAAGGCAGCGTCATGGGCCGTGTGTTTGTTTTTGATGAGGACCAGCAGGCGCTGAGCGAGAACGTCTTGAAAATAGGAAAATTCTTAAGGCGGGGAGGAAAATGGATAACCGCAGAACAGCTCGCGGAAGAGGGCGTCAATGCCGGGCTTGACTACCTCCTGGAGGTGATGGAGTGAAGACCCTCTTCGCCATGGACCTCATGGGCGGGAAATGCGTCCGCCTGCAGAAGGGTGACTTCTCAAAGGTCACAGTATATAACGATGACCCCGTTGCAAAGATCGATGAGCTGATACAAAGCGGCGCCAGGGACTTCCATATTATCGACCTTGATGGTGCGAGAACGGGCAAGCGTGTTCACCACGAGATCATAGGGAAGATCAGGCAGAAGGTCAAGGGTTATATGGAGACAGGAGGGGGGATCAGGGACATAGGCGATATAACGTATTACGACGAATCGGGGGTGGACGGCATCATTGTGGGTACCAGGGCCCTTGAGGACCCTGACTTTTTTGAGGGACTCGCCATTTTCCGGAACGTGGTCCTTGGGCTTGACCTCTATCAGGGCCGCCCCATGGTTCGGGGATGGAAGACCGCTGTCGACAGGGATATACAAGACATCCTCAAGACAGCGGAACGCATCGGCGTCATGGCCATCCTGTGCACGAGCATTGAGAGGGACGGAATGCTTACCGGGCCGGACTACGAAGGCATGAAGCGGCTGCTGAAGATGACGAGGATTCCTCTCATCGCGAGCGGCGGAGTCTCGGATATCGACGATGTTAAAAGGTTGAAGGATCTTAACGTCTGGGCAACGATCCTCGGGAAAGCGGTCTACGAGGGGAAGATAGAGGTCGGCGAGGCGATCCGGTATGCTGACTAAAAGGATCATCCCCTGCCTTGACGTGATGGAAGGGAGGGTCGTGAAGGGCACGAACTTTCTGGAACTGCGGGATGCCGGCGACCCTGTTGAAAATGCCAAGGCCTATGAGGAGCAGATGGCTGACGAGCTCTGTTTTCTCGACATAACGGCCTCACACGAAAAAAGAAGGACGATCCTGGGTGTTGTTGAAAGGGTTGCCGATGAGGTCTTTATGCCCCTTACGGTCGGCGGTGGCATTCGCAAGCTTCAGGATATACGGGATATACTCCTTGCAGGGGCCGATAAGGTAACGATCAACACAACGGCAGTAGAAACGCCGGAATTTATACGGGGGTCGAGCGAAGTCTTCGGAAGCCAGTGCATCTGCGTTGCCATTGACGCAAAACGGAGGGGCGGCGGTTTCGAGGTCTACACCTATGGCGGAAGGAGGCCGACAGGGGTCGACGCCGTCTTGTGGGCCACGGAAGTAGAGAGGCTCGGGGCGGGCGAGATATTACTGACGAGCATGGACAGGGATGGAACGAAGCTTGGTTTTGATATTGAGCTCACAAGGACCATATCAGAGGCGGTTAATATCCCCGTTATAGCATCGGGCGGCGTAGGCACGCTGGAGCATCTCTACGAGGGTTTTGTTGAGGCAAAGGCAGATGCCGTTCTTGCCGCATCGATATTTCACTACAGGGAATTTACCGTCATCGACGCAAAGAGGTATTTAAGGCAAAAAGGCGTCAACGTAAGGCTCTGAAATACATAAAGACAAGGCGCGGAGAGGAAAGAAATGGAAGATATCAAATGGGATGAAAAAGGGCTCGTGCCCGTTGTGGTGCAGGACTTTCGAACAAAGGATGTCCTGATGGTCGCATATATGAATAACGAGGCGCTTGAGCTTACATTAAAAACAAAAACAGCGCATTACTATTCGCGGTCAAGAAAGAAGATATGGCTGAAAGGAGAGACTTCGGGGCACACGCAGGAGATCCGTGGCGTGTACCTCGACTGCGACAACGATACAATCCTCATCACGGTAGACCAGAAGGTGGCTGCGTGCCACACAGGCTTCTGGAGCTGTTTTTATAGGATCTGGGAGGGCGGATGGAAGGTTGTGGGCAAAAAGATATTTGATGAAAAGAAGGTATATGGAGATAAATGATGTACCCCGGATCTTCCATCAGGATGGGCATGGTGTCGGGGATACGCCATTTCTGTGTAATGATTATCTATCGATTTCACGATACCAGGACAGGTGCTTCCTGTAATAGATTCTTAATTGGTTATCAACTTGGTCATTATTTTTCAGTTCCCTGGGTCCCTTAGAGAGATGTCTCGAAAATTAGACGTGATTCTGCATTTCATCGTTACGTGCGGTTACATAGGGCGGCTTCCCTTCGCTCCGGGCACATACGCCTCCGTTCTTGGTTGTATCTTGATACACCTGTTCCCGGTACCTTTTAATAGCCCTCTCTTTATCATTGCCCTGGTTGTGTTCTCTGTTTTTTGCATCAACCTGATGAGGCTTGAAGAAAAGGATCCCGGTTATATAGTGATCGATGAGCTGGCGGGGATGTGCGTGGCTATGGCGGGTCACAGTATCGCCCTTGTTGAAATTGCCATCGGTTTTGTCTTCTTTCGGGGCTTTGACATTTTGAAACCCTTTCCAATCAGGCAGGCAGAAAGGCTGCGAAGGGGGTATGGCATCATGGCGGATGATGTGGCCGCAGGAATATTCGCTAACGCCGCGCTGATAGCCTGGGAGAGAATAAAGTGGTATTAGAAAAGATTGAGAAAGGATTAGAAGAAAGGGTGGGCAGCCTGTTGCTTCAGCAGGCAAAGAAAATAGCCGTTGCCGAGTCCTGTACCGGGGGGCTGGTGGCACACCGGATCACCAACATCCCCGGCGCATCGGGCTACTTTGAGGCCGGCCTTGTGACCTATAGCAACAAGGCCAAAGAACATTTTTTATCGGTTCCCGAATCCCTTATCGCTGCGAAGGGTGCGGTAAGCGACGAGGCCGCGAGGTTCATGGCCGAGGGCGTGAGAAATGCCACGGGAGTTGATATAGGGTTGGCCATCACAGGGATCGCGGGGCCGGGAGGCGGCACGGAAGAGAAACCTGTCGGTACGGTCTATATAGCGCTTGCCGCCCCCGAAGGCACCTTTGTCCGGAAATTTTTTTTTAAAGGAGACAGGGAAGGGGTAAAGCTTCATACATCAGATAAGGCCTTGCTGTTTATCCTTGACCATCTCGAAGGGAGGCTGAAGTGAGAGTTTTTCTGGCCCTTGAGATCCCCGACGAGATTAAGGCATATCTCCGTGTCGTCACGAACCAGATGGCAGCACGCATTCACAATGTAAAGTGGGTCAATGAGAGGGGACAGCATATTACGTTGAAATTTTTCGGTGAACAGGAAGAAAAGAGGGTTCGCGAGATCGGCGATGCGCTGTCCGGTATTGAAAGGCTGCATGCTCCCATCGCCGTGACATTGAAGGATATCGAGGCGTTCCCTGACAGAAAAAGGGCAAGGGTAATCGTGGTAGCCTTTGAAAAGGGAGTTGACAACATACGAACGATATTTCATGATATAGAGGATCGCTTGTCAGGATTGGGCGTTGAGAAAGAAAGGCGGAGCTTCAGGCCTCATATCACCCTTGGGAGGATGAAGACGCCCGGCCCTTTGCTGGACAGGGATATAGTTGACGTTGATAGAAAAGATTTCGTCGTAAGGAGGATGGTGCTTTTTCAGAGCATACTCCAACCTGCAGGCGCCGTTTATGCTCCGATCCGGGAGCTGGAGTTCAACAAAACCATTTAACAAAGAGGGGGAGCGCGTGAAAGAGGAAACAAGCAAGAATAAGGCGATCGACATGGCTGTTTCTCAGATTGAGAAACTTTTTGGAAAAGGCTCCATCATGAAGCTCGGCGAAAAGCCGTTGGAGGAGATTCCCGTCGTTTCGACAGGTTCGATCTCCCTTGACATGGCACTGGGCATCGGTGGGCTGCCAAGAGGAAGGGTAGTGGAGATTTACGGCCCAGAGGCGTCCGGAAAGACGACGCTAGCCTTGCACGTTGTTGCTGAGATCCAGAAAGCCGGCGGCGTTGCCGCCTTTATCGATGCGGAACACGCCCTCGACGTTTTTTACGCACGGAAGATCGGCGTCAATACTGATGACCTCCTGATCTCCCAGCCCGATACGGGAGAGCAGGCACTTGAGATCGCAGAGATACTGGTGAGAAGCAGCGCCGTTGACGCAATTGTCGTTGATTCCGTTGCAGCCCTTGTCCCGCGGGCAGAGATTGAGGGGGAAATGGGAGACGCCCACATGGGGCTGCAGGCGAGGCTCATGTCGCAGGCCCTGAGGAAGTTAACGGCGACGATCAGCAAATCGATGACAACGGTCATATTCATCAACCAGATACGGCAGAAGATAGGGGTCATGTTCGGGAATCCCGAGACAACAACGGGCGGCAATGCGCTAAAGTTCTACTCCTCGGTCCGCCTTGATATCAGAAGGATCGCATCCATTAAAGACGGCCAGGAGGTGGTAGGGAGCAGGACAAGGGTCAAGGTCGTAAAGAATAAGCTTGCGCCGCCTTTCAGGGAAGTCGAGTTTGACATAATCTTCGGGGAGGGAATCTCAAGAGAAGGGGATATCCTTGATCTCGCGGTTGATTTTAACATTGTTGAGAAGGCAGGGACATGGTACTCATACGGCGATTCGAGGATAGGCCAGGGAAGGGAAAATGCCAAGGAGTTTTTGAAGAGCCACCCCGATGCTGCAAGGGAGATCGAAGGGAAGATACTGGCAATGAAAAAAGGTGAATCGTGACATCAAAAGAGATTCGCAAAAAGTTTTTAGATTTTTTTTCGCACAACGGACACAAGGTGATACCAAGCGTATCGCTGGTGCCCGAGAAGGACCCGACGCTGCTTTTTGTCAACGCGGGGATGGTCCCCTTCAAGAACCTTTTCCTGGGAGATGAAAAGAGGGATTACCAGAGGGCAACGTCCTGTCAGAAATGTGTACGGGCAGGAGGCAAGCACAACGACCTGGAGAACATCGGAAAGACGCTGAGGCACCACACGTTCTTTGAGATGCTGGGAAACTTTTCCTTCGGTGATTACTTCAAAAAAGAGGCGATCGCCTACGCGTGGGAATTTCTTACGAAGGTGCTTAACCTCGACAAGGACAGGATGTGGATAACGGTCTACCAGGACGATAACGATGCAGCGGAGCTGTGGAGGCAGGTCGGCGTCAGGGAGGACAGGATCGTCAGGCTCGGCGAGAAAGACAACTTTTGGTCCATGGGCGACGAGGGGCCCTGCGGGCCCTGTTCGGAGATCCTTTATGACCTCGGCGAACGGGTTGGCTGCAGGCTGCCGACCTGCAAGGTAGGGTGCGACTGCGACAGGTACCTTGAGATTTGGAACCTCGTGTTCATGGAATTTGACAGGAGCGCCGACGGACAGATGAAAAGCCTGCCGCGCCCGTCTATCGATACCGGTATGGGGCTGGAAAGGATCACATCGATACTGGAGGGAAAGGTCGGAAATTACGATACCGACCTTTTTGTTCCTATCCTCAAGCGGCTTGAGGACATCTCCGGCCACATATACGGACAGGACGGGAAGGTTGATATTGCGATGCGGGTTATCGCCGACCATGCCAGGGGGGCTGCGTTCATCATTAATGATGGTGTGCTGCCGTCAAAAGAAGGCAGAGGCTATGTCTTGCGGAGGATCATCAGAAGGGCTTTACGGTACGGGAAGAAGATCGGCATCGAAAGAGAGTTTCTTTACGACATGTCAAAGACAGTGGTAGATCTCATGGAAGACGTATACCCTGAGATAAAAAACAATCACCCTTATATCGTCCGGGTGATAAAGGGCGAAGAAGAACGTTTTGTGGAAACGTTGAGCGTGGGGATGAAGGTCTATGAGGAGATCGTGGAAGAGCTCAAGGCAAAAGGTGCGAGGACCATCCCCGGCGATCTTGTCTATAAGCTTTACGATACCCATGGATTTCCGCTGGATATTACCATGGAGATAGCGGAAGAGGATGATTTGTTCGTAGACATGGAGGGATTCGAGAGGGCATCAAAAGACCAGAAGGAACGGTCAAGAACGGCCTCGAAGATCAAAGGGGAGGAATGGGAAGAAGGCCACCTGACGGTCTTAAGGGAGGGCATATCAAGCACCTTTACGGGGTACAAAACCCTGAATGACAGCGGGACTGTTGAGCGAATATTGGTGGGGGCCGACCTGGTGAATGAGATACGTGAAGGCGACGAAGGGGAACTCTTTTTTGCCAGGACGCCTTTTTATGCAGAGAGCGGCGGCCAGATGAGCGATGAAGGTTTTATCCGGACCACCCGTGAAGATCACGCCGGGGGGATAGCAAAGGTTCTTGAAGTTACAAAGGTCAAGGACAGCCTCTTCTCCCACAAGGTCAAAGTGGAAAAAGGCGTTATTCAAACGAAAGACCTGGCGGAGCTGGTCGTTGACCTGGAGAAAAGAAAAGGGGTTTCCAGGAACCATACTGCAACGCACCTGCTCCACTATGCCCTGCGAAAGGCGCTGGGGGATCATGTAAAACAGTCAGGTTCACTCGTGGAGCGGGACAGGCTAAGGTTCGACTTCACTCATTTTGAAGGGATGAAGGATGCGGAGATCGCACAGGTAGAAGACATCGTCAATGAGAAGATCATGGCATGCATCGAGATCAGCACCGAGGAAAAGAGCCGCGAAGATGCCATACGGGAAGGCGCCACAGCGTTGTTTGAGGAAAAGTACGGCGATAAGGTGCGGGTTATCAGGATTGGGGACTTCAGCATGGAGCTCTGCGGCGGCACACATGTGAGAAATACCGGAGAGATAGGAAGTTTTTACATAATAAGCGAAGGTTCGCTTGCGTCCGGGATAAGGAGGATAGAGGCGGTGACAGGCAGGTCAGCGATCTTCTACAAAAGGAAGATAGAAAAGACGCTGAAGACTGTTGCAAAACTATCAAATACAGAAGTAGAGAGACTCGGTGAAAAAGTAGAGTCCATAGTGAGTGAACTTGGAAAAAGGGAAAAAGAGATCGAGCGGCTCAAAACAGAGATCGTATCGTACAGGGTTGATGAGGCCCTTAAGGAGGCCTTTGAAAGAGATGGAACAACGGTTGTTTCGCTTTTTGTGCCCGATGCCGGGGCAGAGGAATTGAGGAGGGTGACCGATATCATCCGCGGCAAGGCAAAGAGCTGCATAGCCATTGTCGGCTCGCGGGCAGAGGACAGGGGATTGATAGTTGTCGCAGTGACAAAAGACTTGCAGGGCTTGCACAATGCGGGTAAAATCGTAAAAAGGATTGCAGAGCGATATGGCGGCAAGGGTGGAGGAGGACCTCAGATAGCACAGGGCGGTGTTTCCGGCAAGAAAGTAAAAGAGGCGCTCAAAGACCAGGAAACGATATTCGGTTTTTAGCGCCGATGGGAGCATGAGATGATGAAACGATACATGGACAACTTGAGGAACGTGAGCCTCTTTGCCACGCTGAACGAGAAGGACATGGAGGTTGTTTCAAAGATTATTTTTGTCAACACTTACTCCAAAGGAGAGGTCGTCTTTCAGGAAGGCGAGAAAGGGGACTCTCTTTATATTATTCTCAAGGGGCAGGTGAAGGTCTGCCTCTATGACGAAGACGGAAGGGAGTACATATTAGCTGCGATCGGCAAAGACGGTTTCTTCGGTGAGCTTGCCCTCATTGACGAATTGCCCAGGTCCGCAAACGCAATCACCCTTGAGAACTCGGAACTGCTTATCATCAGGAGGCACGATTTTACCAGGCTCCTTATGGAAAACCCCACGATCACCATCGCTATTTTGAAGGTCCTTTCGAGGAGACTCAGGGAGACGGATGAGAGGATCAGGTGGCTCGCATTCCTTAGCGTGGAAGGAAGAATATTGAAGTATCTGTTGGGTGTCGGCGAAAAGGAAGGGGTGAAGGTAAAAGATTATATCATCATTGAAAAGGGGCCCACGCAGATAGATATAGCCAGTTCCTGCGGCTGCTCAAGGGAGACAGTGTCGCGAATGATAAAGAGCCTCGTGAAGAAAGGCATACTGAGTGTGAGAAAAAGGCAATACACGCTGAATGCAGTGCCCCCCACTTTTTAGGTCTTTTTTGTATGGTAATCGTAGAATACAGGTGTCTGTAATATGCGGAACGCTGAGATGAAACAAAAAATAGAAGAGAAAGAAGAGGAGCTGAGGATCCTCCATGAGGTTGCAAAGGACATCAGCGACAACCTGGACCTCGCGGTGCTTCTGCAGCGCATTATAGAAACTATAATGAATTTTGTGACCGTTGATTCCTGCCTCGTCTATCTCTATGACAGGCAGAACGATGAACTTATCCTCACGGCATCGAACGACAGGCACATTAAGGGATTGGGCGCTGTGAGGCTGAAGATGGGGGAAGGGGTCACAGGATGGGCCGCGAAAGAGAAAAAACCAGTAGCGCTATCGAGAGAATCCTATAAAGACAGAAGATTTAAGGTCTTCCCTGTCCTCGAGGAAGATCAGTATGAGGCCTTTCTGTCGATCCCAATCCTCTCAAAGAACGAGATCATCGGCGTGATGAATCTCAGGAACAGAAAGGAGCATACCTATCCTGAGCCACAGGTAAACCTGCTTTTTACGATCGGACGGTATCTCGGAAGCAGCATCCAGAATGCGATGACGTACGATGAAGTGGTGAAGAAGGCAAAACAGCTTGATCTTCTCTCGCAGGTTTCCAGGACGATTGTTTCCGATTATTACCTCAAAGAGATACTGCAACTGATCGTCACCATGACCGCCAGGGTGATGGATTCAAAGATCTGTTCGATCATGCTCCTTGACGAAAAGAGGGAAGAACTCGTCATCGCAGCCACACAGAGCCTCAGCCTTGACTATACCAATAAGCCGAACCTCAAGGTGGGGCAATCGGTAAGCGGGAAGGTTGTCCTCGAAAAGAAGCCTATAACCGTTCCCGATGTCACAAAGGAACCGGGTTTCATGTATCCCGAAATTGCCAAGAAGGAGGGGATCGTGTCCCTGCTCTCGGTTCCTATGATGATCAAGGACAGGGCCATCGGGGTGATAAACAGCTATACGAAGAGCAGGCATAGTTTCAGGAAAGAGGAGGTAGACATCCTTCAGGCTGTGGCCAACCAGGCTGCCGTTGCAATCGAAAATACAAACTTGAGCCAGGAGATCCTTGCCGCGAAAGAGGCCCTGGAGTCGAGAAAGATCATCGAAAGGGCAAAGGGCATTCTTATGCAGGAGCTCGGGCTCACGGAAGACGAGGCGTACAAAAAGATCCACAAAAAGAGCATGGATATGAGAAAGACGATGAAAGAGATCGCCGACGCAATCATTCTGACCTCCGACCTGAAGAAAAGAGCTTGACAAAGGTGAAAAAAAAAATTACTATAATTTAAATACAAAGGACGAGTTATTAGCGAAGGGCGCTAAAAACTCACAAAGACGATTGAACGGACAAGGGCGTCCAAATCACCAAGGTGGTTTGAGATGCTTTTTTTATTTCTATGGGCGGTGAACAGCATGGATGAACTGAGAATAGCCATCGGGCAGGTCAATTGTATTGTTGGAAATATAAGGGGCAATTGCGCAAGGATTATTGAATATATAGAAAAGGCACGAGCACAGGAGGCTGATATCGTCACATTTCCAGAACTTGCCGTCACCGGCTATCCACCGGAGGACCTCCTTCTGAAAAGAGGTTTTATTGATGAGAACCTCAAGGCGCTTGGTGAATTGGCAGAGTCTGTAAACGATATCGTTGTGGTTGTCGGATTCGTCAACAGGCAGGGCGGATCCCTCTTCAATGCCGCTGCAGTTATATACAAGGGCAAGATAAAAGGCGTATACCACAAGGCCCTGCTGCCGAACTACGGGGTCTTTGACGAAAAGCGGTATTTTGAGCAGGGGGACAAACCCCTGGCGTTCAGGTACGGCGATGTTATTTTCGGGGTAAGCATATGTGAAGATATCTGGCATAAAGAGGGACCGACAGGGGTCATGGCCGGCGCCGGAGCTGCTTTGATATGCAACATCAACGCCTCTCCCTACTATGCGGGGAAGATACATGTCCGCGCAGAAATCGCAAAAAACCGCACCAGGGAAAACAGCGTTTTCATCGCCTATACGAACATGGTGGGAGGACAGGACGAACTCGTTTTTGACGGGCAGAGTTTCGTGATGGATAAGAAAGGCCGGATCATAGCCCAGGCCGATGCCTTCCGGGAAGAAATGCTTGTCCTTGATATACCTGTCAAAGAGCTTGGAAAAGGAATTAAAGGACCACAAAGTGCGCATACCGGCAAGCGTGTACAGGTAATCCCCGTCAGTGGCAGGGTATTGACGAGGAAGAGGCCGGCCCTGTCATTGCCTGACAGGAAGCCGCTGGAACCTGTTGCTGAGGTCTATGAGGCGCTGAAGCTCGGCCTTCATGACTATGTAGTAAAAAATGGTTTCCAAAAGGTTGTAATCGGCCTCTCCGGCGGCATTGATTCTTCCATCGTGGCCGCCCTTGCGGTGGATAGCCTTGGCAGAGACAATGTCATCGGCGTATTTATGCCCTCCGGTTACACATCAGAAGAGTCCAGGGTTGATACCAGGGAGCTGGTGCAAAATCTCGGCATCAGGCTATTTACCATCCCCATACGCAAGGTCTACAAGTCGTATATCTCCACGCTGCGTTCAGTATTTTCAGATTTGCGGGAAGATATTACCGAAGAAAACATTCAGGCAAGGATTCGCGGAAACATCCTGATGGCCCTCTCGAACAAGTTCGGCTGGCTTGTTCTCACTACCGGCAACAAGTCGGAAATGAGCGTCGGGTACGCGACGCTATACGGGGATATGGCAGGCGGTTTTGCCGTGATCAAGGACGTGCCGAAAACCCTGGTGTATAAACTGTCCTGGTACAGGAATTCCCTCGGCGATGTGATACCCGTCAGGGTGCTGACCAAAGAGCCGACGGCGGAACTGAAGCCGGGCCAAAAGGACAGCGATACCCTGCCGCCATACGAACACCTCGATCCTTTGTTGAAGGATTACGTTGAAGAAAACAGAGATCTGAACGCCATCACATCGCGAGAATTGTCCCGGGAAGCAGTGCGAAAGGTTTTACGCATGGTCGAAGTAAGCGAATACAAGCGGCGCCAGTCTCCTCCAGGCATAAAGATCACACCGAAGGCATTTGGAAAAGACAGGAGAATGCCCATAACAAATCAGTACCGGGGAAAATGATGGATTTTGAAGGCGTTGTCCGGAGGTTGTCACCGACATTGAAAAGGATCACAAAAAGACTGAACGGACACCATTCTTTTTTTGACGATGACGACCTTTACCAGGAGGCGCTTTCGCATTTATGGATCGCCCACAATAAAGGGTTTATCGATGGCAAGACAGACAGCTATATCCTTCAGGGATGTTATTACCACTTAAAGAATTATCTCAGGAAGGTCAGGGAGCATGGCGTTTCCTTAAGCCTGAGCAACCCTGTCGGCGAAGACGGCATATGCCTTGAAGACCTCCTTGTCTCTGAAAATATAAAAACCCTGGACTATATCGAAGGAAAGATGGAAGTGGAGTCGCTGGAAGAGAAGCATCTCTCAAAAAGAGAGCGCGAGGTCCTTTCCTGTTTTCTGGAAGGTATGTCGATGCGGGAGATCGGGAGCCGGCTAGGCGTATCGCACGTCATGGTCCTCAAGATCAAGAACAGGATCAGGGACAAATACATAGAGTTTCAGCAACATACCACAAATTAAGGGGCTCACGTCGCCCCCTCCA
>DIFC01000045.1 GCA_002418945.1 Deltaproteobacteria bacterium UBA5758
GGTGGTCATCTCAATAGCGCCGTAGCTTTCTTCCTTATTGCTGTCCGCTCAGAATCCTATTGACAACCATAGTTGGTGGTCATAGGATATTCCACGAGGGAACCGTGTTATCATGGACGAAAAAAGGATAGTAGAAAATATAAAGAAAGTACGGCTCAACCACCAGATGTCATTGGACAAATTAGCCAAGAGAAGCGGACTGACAAAAGGTTATCTGTCAAAAATAGAAAACTCACATAAGGCACCTCCCTTTTCTACCCTGGTAAAGATTGCCAAGGCCTTTGAAGTTGACGTAACCTTTCTTATATCCGGGGACGTAGAGTCAAAGGCTCCCGGAAATATGAGGATATGTATTGTAAAGGCAAACGAAGGAAAAGGGATCAACCCAAAGATCAACATACACGACTTTTATTATGAATCACTGGCCTATAAAAAATCCGGTAAGAGTATGGAACCATTCATTGTAATGCCGTCATTTGACAAAAAGCAGCATCCTTTTACCCATGACGGCGAAGAGTTTATGCATATCTTTGATGGACCTTTTGAATTTATATACGGCGATGAAAAGCACATACTTGAAAAGGGCGACAGTATTTATTTCGATTCCTCAGTTCCACACTGCGGCAGAAGCATAGGGAAGGAAAGGGCAAAAATCCTGGTGGTCTTGTATTCCAACAAACGCTCCACGCTCCAATAGGCTTTTCTTCTCTCAGCTTCATCCCTGTTCCAGCCTTCCCTGATGAGCAATACAGCCCGGCCAGGCCGACGCGTTACTCCCGGGGGAGAAACTGAAGATTTGACTTGACAAGATGTTTCCAAAAGAATACAGTTTCCTAAATGGAAACGGGTATTTCGGAAACATAGCAACAAAAATAAAAAACGGGAGGTTCACAATGAAGCAAAGGTCAAATAATATGAGGAGTATGGCCGCAGGCGTTGTTTTAATGTTTTTATTTCTTATATTCGGTCTTACCATAGTCCCCTCGGCCTCTTTTGCTGCTTCTGAAAGACCGATAACGCTTAAACTCTCGAGCTTCCTCCCGGAAACAGGCACGGAAGGAATGTTGGGAAAATGGTGGGGTACAGAGCTCGAAAAGCGCAGCAACGGCAGGGTGAAAGTGCAGTATTTTTTTGCAGAGGCATTGGTAAAAACCATGGACAGCCTCCCTGCAGTCTCAAGCGGCATAGCGGATGTGCAGTTTTTTGCGCCTGGATATTTTCCCACACAGATGGCGCTTAGCGGTGTTTCGGACCTTCTCTTCCAGACACAGTCCAACTGGGTTTCAGCCAAAGCATACAACGAGATGGCCGAAACATTTCCACCCTTTCAAAAGATGATGAAAGACAATAACCTCAAATTAATGAGCATCTGGCCTGCCAGTGAGGTGGTAATGATCTCCCGGAAACCGATCAAGACGCTTGATGATCTGAAGGGGAAGAAGATCAGGGCCCTGGGCTTGATGAATAAAGCAATGAAGATGCTCGGGGCTACGCCGGTGGCAATGCCCCTGCCGGAGGTTTATGAAGCCCTGGAACGCGGGACGATCGATACAGTGACAGGCCTTCCTTATCACCTGGTTGTAGCCTTTAAATTGCAGGAGGCAGCAAAAAACCTTATAAATCCCGGTCTGGGCTGTTATGCTTCAGGGGGCTACTTCATGAACCTGAATACGTGGAACAAGTTACCCGATGATATCAAAAAGATTATCAATCAGTTGAATCAGGAGTTTCCGGATGTAGCTATAAAAATGCAGAGTGAGTTGCATAAAAAAACAACCGAGGCTGTGCTGAAAGCAAAGTGTGATATCTACAGTTTGACGGCCAATGAAATTGCAAAATGGAAGGCGGTTCTTGTGCCGGCAATCTATGACGACTGGACGAAAGATATGGCTTCAAAGGGCATGCCCGGCAAGGAAACTCTTGCGAAATATCAGGAGCTAGTTAAGAAATATACACCCCAGGATAAATATGCGAGCCCTTTTGTGAAATAACAACGTACCTGTGGGGCATCCTTTGAGGAAGTTTGTATACTACTTAGGTATATTCAGCGGAATAGTGCTGCTCGGTATACTTGCCCTTATGAGCGCAGAGGTATTCTTCCGCTACCTGTTTAACAAGCCTATCCTGGGTACCGTGGAGATCAGTTCCTACCTGCTCGTTATTTTTTGTTTTACAGGTATTGCCTTCGTGCAGTCTCAAAGGGGCCATATTTGTATTGAATTGGTGACACAGAAACTTCCGGCCGGCCTTCAACGCGCCCTTAGGATCATCACGCTCGTACTCTCATTGGCTGTCTTTGCCGTCATCACATGGCAGATGGCGATAGCCTTCTGGAAATCATGGGAGATGCAGGAGGTAAGGTGGGGTGCGCTGCCGGTACCTGTGTGGCCGGTTAAGTTCATGATTGCCTTTGGTTCGTTGACGCTCTGCCTTCAGTTGCTTCTGGATATTTTTGACGAATTCACGAGTAGAATGTTGCCGCAGGGAAGGGGGTCCTGATGGATCCCCTTTACATTGCTGCCATCGGGATGTTTGCCCTCCTTGTTTTGCTGTCGGCGGGCATCCCTATCGCCTTTGGCATGGCCCTGGTGGGAATAGGGGGCTTGCTGATAACCACAGGCCCGAACATAACCTGGGCATCCCTGCAGCTCCTTCCCCTTAGTTCTATAGCGTCCTACTCTCTTGTGCTTATCCCCCTTTTCGTGCTTATGGGAAACCTTGCGGGAGTAGCCGGAATTACGAAAGACCTCTACGATACCGGCTATAAATGGTTCGGACGTTTGCCGGGCGGGCTTGCCATCTCCACAGTATTTGCCTGTGCAGGCTTCGCTGCCTGTACGGGTTCGAGCGTAGGAATGGTGGCGGCCATGTCGAAGATTGCCCTCCCGGAGATGGACCGTTACGGGTACAGGAGGGATTTAAGCCTTGGTTCAATAGCTGGCGCAGGGACCCTGGGCATACTCATACCCCCAAGCATCATTGCAGTCATCTATGCTATTATCACGGAAGTGTCCGTGGGTAAAGTGCTCGTTGCCGGCTTTGTTCCAGGCATATTGAATGCCCTTGGGTTTGTTGTCATGATACTGTTGAGGACATTAATAAACCCCGGTCTCGGACCGAAGGCGATAGGGATAACCTGGAAGGATTCCTTGCAGTCCTTAAAGGGGATCTGGGGGATAATCGTCCTTTTTGGCACGTTTATGGGTGTGATCTATGCGGGCATTACCACCCCTACCGAAGCTGGCGCCATAGGCTGTCTTTGCGCAATGTTCCTCGCCCTTGTGACGGGCAACTTTAATCTCGCCAATATCAAGTCCGCACTTTTTGATACCATAAAAACAGGAACAATGATTTTAACGATAACCATCGGCGCGCAGATCTTTACCCTCTTCCTCACAAGGGCTGGGTTCGCCGACCGCTTTGTAGGACTGGCGCTTAATTTAGATCTTTCGCCCACGGTCATGGTGATCCTGTTTTTGCTTATGTATATACCCCTGGGGATGTTCTTCGAACCGATGAGCATGCTTCTTCTTACTTTGCCGATTACCTATCCGGTGTTGGAGAAGATGGGCGTTGATGGGGTATGGTACGGCATACTGGTCATCATTATGGTTGAGCTCAGCCTGCTTACGCCACCGGTAGGGCTTAATGTTTATGTATTGAAGGCGGCTGTTCCCGAGACTGACCTCATGGGGATCTTTCGAAGCGTTTTCTGGTTCGCTGTAGTGGAATGCCTGCTCATTGCATTATTAATAGCATTCCCTGACCTCGTACTCTTTGTGCCAAGGATGATGGGAAAGGGAGGGTAAAGGCTTTTAAGGAGGTTACAGTGGCGCAAAAAAAAGATTATGATGAAATAAAAAAGACGATGTGCGGGATGTGTTCAAAATCCTGTGGTATTGATATCTATTTGAAAAACGGTCAGATCGTCGATGTAAGGGGCATGAAGGAACATCTTACAACCCACGGCGTGGTGTGCGCAAAAGCAAGGTTCGCCGGGGAGCTTGAATTCAGCAAAGACCGTCTGACGACCCCCCTTTTGCGGCAGGGCAATACATGGAAAAAGATCGCCTGGGCTGAAGCGCTTGAAATCGCCGCAAAAAAACTTAGTGATATCAAAACCCACTGGGGGCCTGAGGCCCTCGCAGTCTACCTGGGAAACTCTGTGGGGTTGCGTGATGCGAAGCGTTTTGCCATGCGCTTCTGTGATGTCTATGGTACACCAAATTATTCCTCCGTAGACTCCCTCTGCCACTGGTCAAGGGCTATGGCTACAGATTATACCGTTGGCGGCTATCCTGTTCCCGATGAGGCCAATTCAAAATGTATTATGGTGTGGGGGACAAACCCATTTGACTCCAGCGTGCCCGAGTACAAAGATATTATGACCGCAATGAAGAAAGGGACCAAGCTGATCGTGATCGATCCCCGTGAGATTCCCCTGGCAAGAAAGGCGGATGTCTATGTGCCCATAAGGCCACAGACAGACTGTGCGCTGGCCCTCGGTATGATCGGGATCATCATCGATGAGGGGCTGTATGACAAAGAGTTCGTTGGCCAATGGACGGTAGGCTTTGAACAGCTCAAAGAACGAGTTAAGGATTATCCCCCTGAAAAAGTTGCCCAAATCTGTGGGGTATCGATAGATGTGATCTATAATGCAGCGAGGACCTATGCCAAGAACCGGCCTGCCTGTATCCCGCAGCATATTGCAATAGATCACGGCATCAATGGGTTTCAAACAATACGCGCCATTTATACACTTGCGTCTATAACGGGGAACATTGACGTAACCGGCGGCGACAAGCTGCCGCAGGCATATAAAACAAACAATACACGAGCTGCACAAGAGATGAGTCCAAAAACTATTGGAATCGAAAAATACCCCGCATTTGTCAGGTTCACTAACCAGGCCCAGGGCATGGAATTTACGAACACCCTGCTCTCCGGCAAACCATACCCGATCAGGGCAATGATACTGAACGGCTCCAACCCTTTCCTTACATGGCCTGAAACTGCCAAAACAGAAGAAGCGCTCCGGAAGCTCGATTTTCTTATGGTAGTGGACCTCTTTATGACCAAGGCGGCAAAAATGGCCGACCTCGTGTTTCCTGCATCGACCTTTATGGAACGGACGGAATTATGCGATTACGGATACGTCCAGGGGATTCCAATACTTGCAATGCGAAATAAGATTTTTGAGCCGCTTCCCGACACGTATCCGGACTGGAAGTTCTGGTTGGAACTGGCCAAGGCGATGGGCTACAAAGAGCATTTTCCCTGGGAAAACAATGAAGAGATGATCGACTTTGTTCTCCAACCTTCAGGTATTACGGTGGCTCAATTAAAAGAAAATCCAGCCGGTATCTTTTATGCGCAGAATAAAACACAACACTACCTTGAACAGGGGTTCAATACCCCCTCAGGCAAGATCGAACTGTACTCTGAGAGGCTGGCACAGTACGGCTATGACCCCCTGCCACACCATAAAGAACCCTTGGAGAGTCCCTTGAGCAATCCTGAATTGTCCAGGGCATATCCTCTCTGCCTTCTTACCGGCGTCAGGATTGTATACTACTGGCAGTCTTCATTTCGAAACCTTCCGGGACCGGCAAAACTTTACCCGGAGCCCCTCGTAGAGATGAATGACGGCACGGCAAAAGGGCTGGGAATAAAAGAAGGCGACATGGTAAAGGTTGAAACAATGAGAGGGTCGATTACGATTAAGGCAACAATCAATAAGTATATCCGCCCTGATGTGGCTTCTATACCGTTGGGGTGGGAGAAGTCAAACGTAAATACGTTGACCAGCTATGAAGGAAGGGATCCGATTACAGGGTACCCTGCTTTTAAATCGCTTCTCTGCAGGATAAGCAAGGTAAAAGCAGAGGGATAAGGAGGGCCCCTATCAGGACCGCTCTCCGAATAATCTTCTGGACGGGGGATATTATGGCATACGAGGGATCAGACACGTTTGATGTCAACGGGATCACAAAGGATTTTCTTGATCAACTCCCTGTAGCGTTGACCGTTTTTGACGCTGACGACCGTATTGTGTGCTACAACGCCTATGCGGGTGAGCTTCTCAACAGAAAGCCGGAGTACATCGGCCGGGATGTCCGTCTCTGCCATACGAAACCGGATAGCAAGGCCCGTCTTGACGAGATACTGGGCGACATCAAAAGCGGCAGGTCAAAGCAGATCCGATATGAGGCGAATCCATATGGCACGCCGTTGATAGTAACCGTGGCGCCCCTTACTATTAACGGCCGCTTTGCCGGTTACGTGCAAGCGGTCGTGAAAAAACCGTGAAGCTTATGCGTTGCCGATCTTCTCGGGCTTGGGGTCAGGTCTTTTATTTTAGCATTTCGACATTTTTCCGTGAAAAATTAAACTCAATAGATCCGGATTGCTAGGTATACTTTATAATATATTGACTTGAACTATTGTCTTCGTCTATTGTATTGTTAAAATAACAACTCGGACGATTCATCAAAAAGGGGCGTCATGGGAATGACATCATCGGAATCTACACTGGACGAGATCAGAAAAACCCTTCAAGAGAGCGAAACAAAGTACCGTTTGTTATTCGAAAATTCAATGGATCCCGTCTTTCTCCTGGAAAACGGGAAATTTATCGATTGCAACAAGGCAGCCCTTGAAATACTGCACTGTCAGAACAAAGATCAGATTTTAGGGCTCCGCCCATTCCAGATATCCCCGGAAAAGCAGCCTGACGGCCGGCTTTCCAAAGAAAAAGAAAAAAAGGCCGTCTATTTCACGGACAAGGAAAATAAGGATCAGTTTGAATGGGTGCACCGGACCTTTGACGGCAAAGACTTCCGGGTTCAGGTTTCTCTTACCATAATCCCTGTTGATGGAAAATTAATAACCCATGTTCACTGGCGCGATGTCACAAAACAAAAACAAATGGAAGCTTCGATCCAGGAGAGCGAGGAGAGGTACCGCTCGCTCTTTGATCTCGAGTCAGATGCCATTTTTCTCATCGACAACGAAACAGGACAGATTCTCGAGGTGAACAACGCCGCGACATCTCTGTATGGATACAGCAAAGAGGAACTTCTCCAGAAGAAGAACACCGACCTCTCGGCCGAGGCGCAGGAAACGCGAAAGGCAGTACTGAAAGAACTGACCGTAGTCCCTATCCGCTATCACAGGAAAAAGGACGGCACCGTTTTTCCTGTTGAGATCACCGCAACCCATCTAATGTGGAAAGGGCGGAGGTCGCACCTTGCGGCCAGCCGCGACATCACCGAGCGCAAAAAGGTTGAAAACGCCCTGAGAAAAAGCGAATTGGACTACCGCAATATCTACGACAACGCCATGGTGGGGATCTATCAGAGCACCCCGGAAGGGAGATACCTGCGGGTCAACCCGGCGCTGGCGTCGATACACGGGTTTTCCTCACCGGGCGAGATGATGCGCACCATCACGAACATCGGCGGGCAGCTCTATGTGAACCCTGAAGACCGGAAAAGATATATGGAACTGCTCGAGAAAGACGATATGATACGCGGTTTCGAGGCGCTTCTGTACCGTAAGGATAAAGGTACGGTATGGATCTCAATGAATGTGCGCGTTGTCCGTAATCCGGACGGCTCAATCGCCTACTATGAGGGCATTGTCGAGGACATTACCGAGCGCAAGCACGCCGAAGAGAGACTCCGCATGCTCCTCTACGAGCTGGAGGGCAAAAACAAAGAACTTCGCAAGGCGTATGAGGAGCTTAAGATGTCAGAGGCAATGCTTGTCCAGTCAGAGAAGATGGCGTCCCTCGGGCAGCTCTCCGCCGGGATTGCCCATGAGCTGAAAAACCCTCTCAGTATCATCCTCCAGGGGATTGCATATATCCAGTCATCGGTCGAGGATGGTACGCTTATCGATGCCTGCGACAGGATAAAAAAATCGGCCATCCGGGCAGACATGGTGATCCAGAACCTTCTCAGTTTTTCACGGCAGGCGCCCCCTTCCTTCAGCGAAGAGGATATAAACAGCATCATCGAGGAAAGCCTCACAATGGTCGAGCACCAGATGAACCTGCAAAACATAGAAATTATTCGGAACTATTCGCGCCGCATCCCGGCGGCAAGGATGGATGGCAACCAGATAAAGCAGGTCTTTATCAACATATTCATCAATGCTGCCGAGGCAATGAAGGACGGAGGCATCATCACGCTTACCACCACAGCGGGAACGGACAATGGCGGAGAACCATGCGTCAAGGCCGTAATAACAGATACCGGAACGGGCATACCCGAAGAGATCCTTAAAAAGGTTTTAGATCCCTTCTTCACGACAAAAAGCAGCTCAGGGGGTACGGGGCTCGGACTGTCCGTCACAAAGGGGATCGTTGATCGCCATCACGGCAGCATTGTCATCAGCAGCAAAGAAGGGAAAGGTACAACAGTGACAATCACCCTGCCCTGCAACCCATTGGAGAAAGGAGGCGCCTTCAATGGATAAAAAGAAGATTCTCCTCATTGACGATGAAGAGGATTTTTGCTTCTTTGTAAAGCTGAATCTGGAAAAGACGGGACAATACCAGGTCTTTACCGCGACAGACGGCATGGAGGGCATCAGGCTTGCAAAACAGCTTAAGCCCGACCTCATCTTCCTCGATATCGTTATGCCGAAGATGGACGGCAGGCGGGTTGCACAAAACCTTCTTGAGGACGAATCAACGAAAATGATCCCCGTTGTTTTTGTAAGCGCGGTGGTGAAAAAAGACGAGCTTGCAAGGGATGGCAAGATAGGCGGAAAAGATTTGATCGCAAAACCGTTCAAATCGGAAAACCTCATCGAAAAGATCGAGCAGGTGCTGGTAAATAATCACTACTCTCTTATTGCAATTCCATTCATGCTGGAGCATTTAACTCCTGCCCAGCACATTCTTCTCATGGCATTATTTGCAACGACGCTCTTTTTTGCATCAATTTCTACCCGCAACACGGCATATGCCGGTTCAACGAGAACAAAAGTAATGGTATCCGCAAAAGTTCCGGCGCTGACGAGCCTTAAAATACTCCATCAGGCGCGCG
>DIFC01000039.1 GCA_002418945.1 Deltaproteobacteria bacterium UBA5758
GAGAAGTCAGTGATGCGGGCGATCTGTTTTGTATTGTTGGAGACAAGGATTATCGTAATGTCCTTTTTCAGCTCGCTTAAGGCATCTTCTATTTTTGCCGTTGAGATGGGATCGAGCCCTGAGCAGGGCTCATCAAGGAGTATGATCTCGGGCTTGAGGGCAAGCGTCCTCGCAAGGCACAGCCTTTGCTGCTGCCCGCCTGACAATTTGAGGGCAGACATGCTCAGCCTGTCTTTTACCTCATCCCAGAGGAATGCCTTTTTGAGGCTGTCCTCCACGATGTAGTGAAGCATGATGCGGTCTCTGATCCCTCTCAGCCGCGGGCCGTAGGCGATGTTTTCGTATATAGAACGGGGCAGGGGGATGGGCACGGCAAAGACAGTGCCTATGCGCCTTCTCAGCTCAACGGCATTATGGTCCCCGTCAAGGATGTTCTGTCCGTCTATGTGTACTTCTCCCTTGATGCCCGCATTTTCTTCAAAATCGATCATCCGGTTTATAACCGAAATAAGCGAAGACTTTCCGCTGCCGGAAGGCCCCATGAAGCCGGTGATGGTATTTTTGTAGACATCGACTGAAACGCTCTTCAGGACCTCATTTTGTGCAAAAGCGACGCGAAGCTCTTTGATTGCGATCTTTATGTTCATAGTCATCAGGAATATTTTGATATTGCCTTGTTCATAATGTAGTAAGCGAGAACGTTGATCAATAATATGCTTACGACAAGCACCAGCGCGGTGCCGTAAGCCTTTTCCATGGAGATACCCTCGCGGGCGAGTATGTAAAAATGGACCGCCATGGTCCTGCCGGAATCCATGAGGGAGGTGGGGAGCCTGAGCGAGCTGCCCATTGTAAATATTACCGCCGCTGTCTCGCCGACAGCCCGTCCGACGCTCAGCATGATGCCCGTCAGTATCCCGGGTATCGCCGACGGCAGTACGACCTTCGTGACCGTTTCCCATTTTGTGGCGCTCAGAGAGTAGCTTACCATCCTCAGGTTCCTCGGTACGGCCTTGATGGCCTCTTCGCTGGTTCTTATTATTGTAGGCAGTATCATGATCGTTATGGTCAGCACGCCTGCGAGAAGCGACCAGCCCATCCTGAGCTTGATGACGAAAAATATGAAGCCGAAGAGGCCGTACAGGATGGACGGTATTCCCGCAAGCGATTCAACGCCGAAACGTATAATCTTGGTGAAAAGGGATTCTTTTGTATATTCGGTGAGAAAGATCGCAGTCCCGACGCCCAGAGGAGTGGCAAAGAGGATCGAAAGGAGGGCGAGCAATATTGTCCCAGCGATTGAAGGAAAGATGCCCCCAAGCCTTCCCATGTCTTCGGGATAGGCGAAAATGAATTCGAAATTTACATAGGGGAGCCCCTTGAAACAGATAATAGCAACGATTATAACGAGGATGCTGACGGTAAAAAAGGCCTGGAAGTTTAAGCCAATCTGTACGAATTTGTTGGTGAACCTTGGATTTATCCTCATGTCACATCTTTCTCTTGATCCCGAAATTTGCTATATAGTTGAGAATCATAATAATGATGAGCAAAACGACGCCGGTGGAAAACAGCCCGAGCCTGTGGTCTCCCGTTGCATAGGCGAGTTCCAGGGCAATATTGCCCGTCAGAGTCCGTAAAGGATCAAGGATGCTTGTGGGTATTCTGAGGGCGTTTCCGGCGATCATGATGACGGCCATTGTCTCCCCGATGGCCCTTCCCATTCCCAGTATGAAGCTCGCAAGGATCCCCGATCTTGCCGCGGGGAGAACAACCTTGTAGATGGTCTGCCATTTTGTCGCCCCCATGGCAAAGGAGCCCTCGCGGTATGTTTTTGGGACGCTCACGAGGGAATCGAAGGAGATGCTGATTATGGTAGGGAGGATCATGATCCCGAGGATTATGGAGGTGGCAAGGAGCGAGAAGCCTGACCCCCCTATGTAGTTCCTTATTAGGGGCACGATGTAGATTACGCCCAGAAACCCGTACACAACGGAAGGGATGCCGGCAAGGAGCTCGAGGGCGGGTTTGAGGAACATCTTCATCCTTTTCCCCGAGTATTCAGAGAGATATATGGCGCAGGAGAGCCCCATGGGAGCGCCTATGAAGAGAGCGCCGAAGGTAACGAAAAATGAAGATACGATCATGGGATATATGCCGAAGAAGCCTTTTGTCGGAGCCCATTTGGAGCCCATGATGATATTTTTCAGGCCGACCTTATGGAAGAGGGGAAGCCCTTCAAAGAGGATGAACATGAAGATGAGAAAGAGAAAAAGAAGTGATGACAGCGCGAAGGCTACCAGCACCCACTTGACGAACTGTTCCTTCCTGACGGGATTTTTAATCATAAAAACCGACCAAACCCTCTTTTTTCAGGATATTCTGCCCGTCCTTTGAAAGTACAAAGTTGACGAATTTTCTGCCATCTTCGTCAAGCTCGCCGTTTGTTACGTATAAGAACGGCCTCACGATCTTGTACCTGCCGGTTTTGATGCTCCGGATGCTGGGAATGACCCCATTAATGGTCAGTGGCTTTACCCTCTGGTCGACCAGCCCGAGCGATATATATCCGATCGCATAGGGGTCGGTAGCGATCACCTCTTTGACCGATCCGTTTGAATCCTGGACCATGATGCCATCGTCAATCTCTCTTTCTTTCATCACAAGCTCTTCAAAGGAGCTCCTCGTGCCTGAGCCTTCCTCGCGTGTGACCGCGTCTATCTCCCTGTTTATCCAGCCCAGCTGGTTCCAGTTTGTGATCTCTCCGCTGAATATCCTGCTGACCTGCTGGAGCGTCATGGCCTTAAGGGGATTTTTCGGGTGTACCACTATAGTAATGCCGTCGTAGCAGATTATTATAGTGTTAAGCATCTTCTCTTCTTCTTTCAGCTCCCTTGACGACATCCCGATGTTCACGGTGTTGTTAAGGCACGCCTGGATCCCTGCGGTGGATCCTCCTCCCTGAACGTCAATGACGAATTTGCGGTTGTCGATCATGAAATGTTCTGCGAGCTTTTCGGTAAAAGGCATTACCGACGTAGACCCCGCGATGGTAATTGTATGCTTGTCCTTTTTTGTCCTGTCGGCAGGCTTGCCGCTACAGGAGATTATCAATGTTGCGAGGGCAACGGCAATAATGCCAAATTTTCTGACCATTCTTATTCCTCGGGGTCTTTCAGATGCCGTATGATCTTCCCCTCGACCATAAATATCACCAGCTCGGCAATATTTACCGCATGGTCAGCCATCCTTTCAAGGTATTTTGATATAAAAAGGAGCCTTGTCGCCCTGGAGATGGTCCGCATGTCCTGCATCATATAGGTAAGCAGCTCGCGGAATATCTGGTCGAGCAGCTGGTCTACCTGTTCGTCGTTTCTTGTTACTTTAAGGGCCAGCTGCACATCCTCCCTTACAAAGGCATCAAGGCTTTCTTTGACCATGAGTTCCACGATCTCGGCCATCTTTGGCAGGTCGATATAAGGCTTTAGCTGCGGCTCCTGGTTTAGCTCCTGCACCCTCTCGCAGATATTGACCGCCATGTCGCCTATGCGCTCCAGGTCGTAGTTGATTTTGATGGCTGTCGTGATGAACCTGAGATCTCTCGCAGCCGGCTGGCGAAGCGCCAGGAGCTTTAAACAAAGCTCGTCCACCTCGATTTCTATCGAGTTGATGATATCATCGTTGTCGATAACGCTTTGCGCGCGCTCCGAATCTCTTTCGAGGAGCGATCGTATCGCATCCTGAATGGCCTTTTCGACAAGGCCGCCTTCATAAAGGAGTTTTTCTTTCAATTCTTTTAATTCCAGATCAAATGCTTTGTAGATATGTCCTTCAAGCATATTCCCTCCTTATAGCAGGTAAACAGAGTATAGTAATTTTTGCCGTTGATTACAATGAGATTTTGGATCAGCCAAACTTGCCCGTAAGGTACTCTTCGGTCCTCTTGTCTTTCGGCACAGTGAACATCTTTTCTGTAGGGCCGTATTCGATCAGTTCGCCAAGGTAGATAAAGGCGGTGAAATCGGAGACGCGCGCCGCCTGGCCGATGTTGTGGGTCACGAGGAGCATGGTAACGTTCTTTTTCAGCTCAACGAAGAGCTCCTCGATCTGTGATGTTGACTTTGGGTCGAGGGCTGACGTCGGCTCGTCGAGAAGCAATATCTCAGGGTTCATGGCAAGCGCCCGGGCGATGCAGAGCCTTTGCTGCTGGCCGCCGGACAGAAACGTCCCCTTCCTGTGGAGAAAGTCCTTCACTTCATCCCACAGCGCTGCGCTCCGAAGAGATTGCTCGACGATCCTGTTGAAGTCTTCCTTAGAACGACGTATGCCGTTCAGTTTATAACCAGCAATGACGTTGTCGTATATGCTCATCGTAGGAAAGGGGTTAGGCTTCTGGAATACCATGCCGATCTTTCTTCTGAGGACGATCGGCTCCATAGTATAGATATCCTTTTCGTTGAGAAACATCCTGCCCGCCACCTTTGTGTTGGGAAGGAGCTCGTGCATCCGGTTCACGCAGCGGATAAGCGTGGTCTTGCCGCATCCGGAAGGGCCCATAAGGGCGGCAACGACATTCTTCGGCACGGAAAGATTGACCTCCCTCAGAACCTGATGGTCCCCGAAGAAGGCTGAAAAGTTATCTACTGTCAGAACTGAATTTTCCATTTTATCGAAACTCCTCTTGCGATGAGGTTGAGGGCCAGCGTGAGTACCACCAGGATGAACGATGCCCCCCATGCGAAGGTATGCCATTCGGGATAGGGGCTCATGGCGTAATAAAAGATCCGGTAGGGCAGCGAATCGATAGGCTTTAATATGTTCCAGTTCATGAACTGGTTTCCGAAGGCGGTGAAGAGCAGGGGAGCCGTTTCTCCGGTGATCCTTGCCACGCTGAGAAGAATGCCCGTCAGTATGCCGCTCAGGCCCGAAGGAAGGATAACCTTCAGGATCGTCTTATAGTAAGGTACGCCGAGGGCGAGAGAAGCCTCCTTGAGATGATAGGGTATCAATTTGAGGGTCTCCTCGGTCGTTTTGATGATCACGGGCAGCATCATGATGCTGAGTGCTATGCCTCCGGACAGGGCGGAAAATGTCCGGAGAGGCGCTACGATCCAGACATAGGCAATGATGCCTATGACGATGGAGGGCGTCCCCTGGAGGACAATGACGCAAAGGCGCACGATGCCGCTCAGCTTCCCTTCTTTGTTCTCGGAAAGGTAGATCCCGGCAGCGATGCCGAAGGGTATGGAAAAGACGCATGACAGAACGATGAGCATGATTGTCCCGACGATAGCGTTGAAGACGCCGCCTCCCGCCTCACCGATGGGCCGGGGGAGATGGAACAGGAAATCCCAATTGATCACCGAGATGCCGTTTTTTGTGATGTAATAAAGAATGAGCAGAAGGGGCAAAAGGGAGACGAAGGTAAAGAGCATCACAATGCCTTTAAAGATGTGGTTCTTGATGAGCCGTCCTTTTACGTGGCCTTCCATTACGTGACCTCTTTCGACGCTTCGATGCTGATCTTTTGAATGACATAATTGCCGATGATGTTGACGAGCATGGTGACGAGGAAGAGGACGAGGGCGATATAGATCAGCGAAGCGGAGACAAGCCCCGTAGCCTCCGCGAACTCATTTGCTATGACGCTTGCCATGGTGTTCGCAGGGCTGAAGATGCTCGTGGGGATGAAGTTGCTGTTCCCTATGAGCATGGTAACGGCCATCGTCTCGCCTATGGCCCTCCCCAGCGCAAGCAGTATTCCCGCGATGATCCCAGAGCGCGCGTAGGGGATGATGATATTTTTAAGGACCTCAAAACGCGTGGCGCCGAGCGAATAGGCCGCCTCTTTCAGATCGGCAGGCACGAGGGTAATGACCTCTCTGCCTATCGAGGCAGAGAAGGGTATGACCATGATTGCCAGAATGAGCGCCGATGTAAAGATGCCGACACCGTGAGGCGGAACGCCGAGCTTTGTCTCAATAACGCGCACCATAGGCATGAGCAGGAAAAGGCCCCACAGGCCGTATATGACGGAGGGGATGCCGGCGAGGACCTCGACGGAGCTCCTGAGGAACGTTGAGACGGCGCCTTCCTTGAAATACTCGCCGAGGAAGATGGATATGGCGATCGAGAAGGGGATGGATATGATGAGCGCTAAAAATGAGGTCGCCAGAGTGCCTACAAGAAAAGGGAGGGCGCCGAACTGCTCTGCCGCCGCATTCCAGGTCTTTGAGACGAAAAAGCCAAAACCGAAGGTCTTTATTGCGGGGATTGCCTGGATGAAAAGCGTCAGGGCGATCGCGAAGAGAAGGCACGCTATGAGCACTCCCGAGATCATCAGGCTCCCCGAAAATCTTTTTTCGGAGCGATCTGACCCGCTTTGCTGCTTATCTTTTCTATTTATATCCATGACGAAAAAATATTTATGGGTTTATGGGCACTGATCATTAAGTCTATTTCAGGATCGGCTTGCCGTTATATGTCATCGAGCGAACGAGCTTGACCGATTTGGCTGCAGCTTCCTTTGAAAGAGGCGCATACTGAAGAGGCTCAACGTATTTTTGACCGTCGGTGACCATCCAGAGAAGCATCTTGGCGAGCGCCTCGGCCCTTTCAGGTTTCCTCCCGCCGTAGTTCTGCTCCTTGTAGAATATGAGCCATGTGAAGCCGCTTATGGGATAGCCGTCTGCCGCGCCGGTATCGGTGAGGGACACATTCGTATCATCAGGTATTTTCACGTTCGCCGCAGCGCTTACGGCCTTAATGGTCGGCTCGATTACCTTGCCGGACTTGTTCCGGACATTGCCGAAGGCCATCTTGTTCTGGAGGGCGTAAAGGAGCTCGACATATCCTGCGGCGCCCGGCGTCTGTTTCACGTATCCCGCGACTCCCGGGTTGCCCTTTTGCCCGATCATCCCTGCGGGCCATTTTAAGGATTTCCCTGTGCCCATAGCTTCTTTCCATTCCTTGTTCGCTCTTGTCAGGTATTCGCTGAATATATAGGTTGTGCCGCTGCCGTCTGCCCGATGGACAACGCTGATGGGGAGATCGGGCAATTTAGTATTGGGGTTGCCAGAGGCGATCTGCGGGTCATTCCATTTCTTGATCTTGCCCATGAAAATCCCTGCAATCATATCAGGGGTGAAATTCAGCTTCGGGTTTTCCGGAAGGTTATAGGTAACAACAACAGCCCCGAGACATGTGGGTATATGAAGTACCGTGTCGCCTGCCTCTTTTAATTCCTTCTCGGTCATGAACGCATCCGTCCCGCCGAAGTCAACCGTCTTCTTTGTGAGCTGATTGATGCCGCCACCCGATCCTATCCCCTGGTAATTGATCTTTATGCTGTGCTGCTGGTTGTAGGCGTCGAACATCTTTGAGTAAAGGGGCTGCGGGAACGTGGCGCCGGCTCCGAGGAGCTCCTGATCGGCCGCAAGGACGCGATCTCCGGCAAAGGCCGAACAGAGGATGACGAATGCCATGAACAACATGCTGAAAGCCTTAAACATAACTACCTCCTTTTTTTCTATATACTTCTTTGAGATTACAATACGAAATAGATGTTATTCTTTGGTGAATATTGTGTTAAGATTTTGTTAATTTAATGTTCCAGGATAATATCCAACGGTAAAACGATCACAGGGAGGTGTGAAAAGACATATGGATAAAGCCGTTCTTGCTGCCCTTTTTATCGCGCTGCTGATCATCATAAACGGCATTTTTTCCGCGGGCGAGTTTGCCATCGTCTCGTCGCGCAAGAGCAAGATCAAAGAGATCGCAAAAAAGGAAAAGGATCGCAGGGTCGATGACCTCCTTGAAATGAAAGAGAACCCCGAAAGGTTCTTATCCGCAGTACAGATAGGCATTACCCTCTGCGGCACCCTCGCTTCCGCTATCGGGGGGATCCTTTCGGTTCAATACGTTAAGCCTTTCATCAGGCAGATCCCCTACATAGGCGTCTTTGATGAAACCATTTCGGTGATCATTGTGGTTGTGGTGCTCACCTACCTCTTCCTGGTGGTCGGTGAACTGGTTCCAAAATACATAGGGATCAATTACAGGGAGAAGGTCGCACTCTTTATCGCGCCATTGATGCACTTCATCGCAAAGGTATTCTTTGTCTTTGTCAATCTTCTCTCCTTTTCAACCTTATTGATCGTAAAGGCTTTGAATCTCAAAAGAAACGAGGACCATGTCGGCGAAGGGGAGATAAAGGTGCTCCTCGAGGAAGGAAGGCGGAAAGGGGTATTTGACGAAACAGAAGAGAAGCTGATCCATGGTGTTTTTGAATTCGCGGACAGATCAGTGAAAGAGGTTATGGTACCGAGGCCGAATGTCTATAGTATAAACATAGAGGACGGTAATGACGATATAGTAAAGTATGTTGTTGAAAATGAGTTTTCCCGATACCCTGTTTACAGGGAGAACCTCGATAAGGTCATCGGCATTGTCTTTCAGAAGGACATAGCAAAGCAGATATGGCTGCAATCGCCGTTCAGCCTCGAGAAGCTTCTCAAAAAACCCTACTTTGTTCCTGAGACGATGGGGATAAGCGTCCTGTTGAAAGAGATGCAGAAAAGGCGGCAGCATCTTGCCATCGTCGTTGACGAGTATGGGACTACGGTGGGGATCGTGACGCTCGAAGACATCATGGAAGAGATATTCGGCGAGATAATGGATGAAACGGACGTTGATGACCGCATAGAAAGATTGAAGGACGGCTCTGTTATCATCGATGCCTCATATTCGATAAGGGACCTGAATAACAGATTTCACCTGGACCTCGCGGAATCTCCGGACTACGAGACCCTCGGTGGTTTTATCCTCACGCAGTTGCAGGAGATACCCAAAGGGGGAGAAATAATCCTTCAGGGCCCGCACAGATTTACAGTGGTGGGACTGGAAGGAAGAAGGATCACCAAGGTGAAGCTTGACAGGCCCAAAAGGGTCTGAGGGGCAGGGTATCTTTATTACACGTTCAGTACGGAGTTGTGCGACCCGAACTCGTTCATACTTTTTTCGGGATTTCCGGGATCGTCCTGCCAGATGCCGTCTACAACAAAACGGTATTCGTAAGATCCACCGGAAAGCATCATGGTCGTTTTCCAGATGCCTTTGGCATCCTTCTTGAGAGATTTTGCAGTGGGGCTCCAGGCATTAAAAGAGCCGGCCAGAAAGACCTCCTGCGCAGAAGGGTTCTCCAGTTTGAAGGTTACCCGTTTTTTAGCCTCTTTCTTTGTCATTGCTGCCCCCTTTTATACAATTTTATAACATTCTACCACAAACAGCGTCCTTATGCCACACCGGTTTGGGGAGCGGCAAAAGAAGGGTCAAGCGGCAGGGTGACAATAACCCTGGTTCCCACTCCCAGAGTGCTTTGAACATCTATCTTCCCTTTATGGAGCATAATAATGTGCTTGACAATAGAGAGCCCTAAACCTGTGCCGCCGAGCCTTTTGGACCTTGATTTGTCAACGACATAAAATCTCTCGAATATCCTTGAAAGATCGTCGCCGGGGATTCCTATCCCGGTATCTTCAATGGTGAAAACCGCTTTTCCCTGCCTTAGCCCGAGGGAAAGAGATATCCCGCCTTTTTCTGTGTACTTGACGGCATTGTCCAGAAGATTGATAAGCATCTGTTCCACCTTGAAAGGATCAACCATGATGTCCTTCGCCGCTGGATCGATATCGAGGGCAAGTGATAAATTCTTTTCAACAAGCTGATGCTCAAAGATCTTAACGCAGTTTTCTATTAAGGCCTTCAGGTCCGTTTTTTCGTATGCAGGTTCATCGTTTTTGTCTTCAAGCTTCGAAAGCAGAAGCAGGTCTGAAATAATATTGATCAGCCTGTCGGTATTGCGCCGTATAATATCAAGGTAGCGTTTTTGCTCTTCATCTTTTGCCGCATCTTCAAGGGTCTCGACAAAGCCTTTTATCGATGTCAGCGGCGTCCGCAATTCGTGGGAGACGTTCTGGACGAAATCGGTTTTGATCTTCTCCAGATTCTTCATATCTGTGATGTCATGGAACACTATTGCGACCTCTTCCTGCACGTTTAAAAATGTAGCGCTGCAGGAGAAGACCCTGTTGTTGAACTCGATCTCCCTTATGTGGCCCTGCTTTGTTTCACGGGCTTCCCTTACCAGTTCGCTAAGCTTTGGCTCACGTATCGCTTCCCAGTAGAACCTTCCTTTGTCTGGATTTACGTTGATGATCGACCTGAGGCTCTCGTTAGAGAAAACAACCTTTTCTTCCCTGTCAAGTATAAGGAACCCTTCCCTCAGAGACAGGATCACGCTGTTCCACTCATCCTTTTGCCTGGACAGCTCGGCGAAAAGCGCCTGTATCCGGCCGACCATGCTGTTGAAATTGTCTGCAAGGTCCCTTATCTCATCGGTGTTCTTCAGGAAGACCTTTGCGCTGAAGTCGTTCTGTGCGACCCTCTGTGACGCGGCAATGAGCTCCCGGATGGGCCTGGAGAGATTTCGCGAAAAGATAAAGGTGGCGACGAGAGATATCCCGATTATGAGAAGGGTGATCTGCAGGATAGCCCATAGCACCCGGTTGGTGATGATATTGATATTTTTTAAATACTGGCTCAGCCTTATGGCGCCTATGACCTTTTTATCCTTGTAGACAGGGATGGCGACATAGAGCATCTCTTTTTTCAGGGTATCGCTGTATCTTGCAAATCTCCCCGGATTTCCTTCAAGGGCCGAAGCCACCTCAGTCCTTGTCCTGTGATTCTCCATCTTTCCCGGGTCCTGCTCGGAATCGGCGAGAACGCTGCCGTTAGAAGCTATGATGGTGATGCGGGCGCTTATATCCTTTCCGGACGATTTTGCGACGGCGTCGAGCCTCTGGAGGTTGCCGTCGATCATGGGCTGGGTGATCTGGGACCTGATGATAACGGCAAGATCCCTTAAACTGCCCGCGACGGTCTCGATGTGGTAGTGGCGTATTATGGGAAATGAGAATGCGAGTATAAGTGCTGAGAGCGCTATCGTTGCGACAAAATACCCGCCGAATATCTTAAAGAAAAGGGTCCTCTTCATCTTTCGAATTTATATCCTACGCTCCGTATATTTTTGATAAATGTACCGGCATCGCCGAGCTTCTCCCTCAGGTGCCTGATGTGGACATCCACGGTCCTGTCTATGACGAATTTTTCCTTTCCCCACAGATGATCAAGGATCTGGTCGCGCGAGTATATCCTGCCCGGCCTGGCAAGGAGAAGGTTGAGGATCTTGAACTCGGTCGGGGTAAGATCAACCCTGCTCCCTTTTACCTCTACCTCATATCTTTCCGGATCGATCTTCAGGATGTCATCGACCTCGATCCGTTTTGATGCTGCCTTAGGTTCGTGCCTCCTCAATACCGCCTTGACCCTTGCCGTGAGCTCTCTCGGCGAAAACGGTTTTGTAACGTAATCATCTGCGCCAAGCTCAAGTCCGAGGACCTTGTCCGTCTCCTCCGTTTTCGCGGTGAGCATGATGATGGGTATGGAGGAATGCCTGTGGCTGCCCTTCAAATGCTTGCATACCTCGAATCCGTCGACATCAGGGAGCATGAGATCGAGGACGACAAGGTCCGGTGATTCTGTCCGAAGAAACCGGTAAAAGCTTTCGACATCGGGGAAACCACGCACGTTGAACCCCGCCTTTTTAAGATTGATCCCCACAAGCTCAAGAATGTCAGGCTCGTCATCTACGACAGCGATCAATCGAATGCCCATAAGATTGAGATTACTCCTTTCCCCTTTTTTTTAAAAGCCTTTTTTGCTGCGGTACCTTAGGCTCAGCAATATTCTGTTGCAAACCGGTCCTCCGTATAATAATCTTGTATATCTTAACGGCGAATTGTTAATTTTTGATTAAGGACCTGATTTTTTATTCAAAAGGAGGAATATTGATGAGATCAGACAGGATGAAAAAAGGTGTTGAGAAGGCGCCGCACCGGAGCCTGTTTAGCGCCATGGGGTATATATCCCAGGAGATAGAGAGGCCGATCATCGGTATAGCAAATTCGGCGAACGAACTGATACCCGGACATATCCATCTCAACAGGGTTTCCCAGGCCATCAAGGACGGGGTAAGAATGGCAGGCGGGACACCGATGGAATTTTCGACGATCGGCGTGTGCGACGGGATTGCCATGAACCATGAGGGGATGAAGTACTCCCTCGGGTCAAGGGAGCTGATCTGCGATTCCATTGAGGTAATGGCGAAGGCATACCCCTTTGACGGCATTGTGCTTGTCCCGAACTGCGACAAGATCATACCGGGTATGATGATGGCGGCCATGCGACTTAATATCCCGGCCATTCTGGTCAGCGGCGGGCCGATGCTTGCAGGCAGGTTCAAGGGGAAGGCCGTAGACCTCATCACTGTATTCGAGGGGGTTGGAAAAGTCGCAGGCGGCCTTATGACCGAAGAAGAGCTCTGCATGCTCGAGGAATGCGCATGCCCTGGCGCCGGCTCATGTTCAGGGATGTTCACGGCGAATTCCATGAACTGCCTTTCAGAGGCGCTCGGTATCGGCCTGCCCGGAAACGGCACGATACCGGCGGTCCACGCCGCGCGGGTAAGGCTCGCCAAGCTGGCGGGGCAGAAGATCATTGAGCTTGTCAGGAAAGATATCAAGCCTCGGGATGTTATGACCATTGAAGCCTTCAGAAATGCCATTGCAGTCGATATGGCGTTTGGCGGCTCTTCGAACACGGCCCTTCATCTTCCTGCGATTGCCAATGAAGGGGGGATCAAGCTGCCGCTTTCGCTCTTCGATGAGCTGTCTGAAAAGGTCCCTCACATCTGCAATATGAGCCCCGCAGGGCCGCACCACCTTGAGGACCTCTTCGAGGCAGGAGGCGTTTATGGAATAATGAAGGAGCTTACGAAGAAGAATCTTGTCAACAAGAAATGTATAACGGTAGCCGGCAGCAAGATAGGCGATATCCTGAAAGACATCAGCGTTGCTGACCATGAGGTTATCCACCGTATTGACGCGCCGTATCACGAAAAAGGCGGGCTTGCGGTATTGACGGGAAGCCTTGCGCCTCAGGGCTCAATAGTGAAGAGGATCGGGGTGTCCGAGAGCCTGTGGCGCTTCGAAGGCAAGGCAAAGGTCTTCGAGAGCGAAGAGGAGGCGGGGAAGGCCATCATGGAAGGCAAGATATGGGCCGGAGACGCCGTCATCATCCGCTATGAAGGGCCCAAAGGGGGGCCCGGCATGCGCGAGATGCTCACCCCCACGAGCATCCTCGCCGGCAGAGGGCTTGACAGGGTATGCGCCCTGATCACCGACGGGAGGTTCTCGGGCGGGACGAGGGGCCTTTGCATAGGCCATGTTTCGCCTGAAGCAGCGGAAGGAGGCCCTATAGCCTTCGTAAAGAACGGAGACATCGTCGAGATAGACCTGGTGAAAAAGAGCATACGCCTCCGCGTGGATAAAAGTGAGCTGGCAAAGCGCAGGAAGGCGTGGAAGCGGCCCGAACCGAAGATCAAGGAAGGCTATATGGCACGCTACGCGAAGCTCGTGACCTCGGCAGCTACGGGGGCGGTATTCAAAGAGAAATAATCAGGTTGAGGTTAAGGTCAAGGTTGAGGAAAAACAGAACTTGCTTAACCTTAGCCTAAACCTCAACCTGATTTTAGGTGGCTGATTATAAGGATTCATATGGAAGCTAAAGTAATTGAAGAAATAGTAGAGGCTTTGGGGAAGGAAAATGTCCTGACGTCTTTGGAGGAAAGGAAGTGCTACTCCTATGACGCAAGAACGGAGGGGGTGATCCCCGATCTCGTTGTCTTCCCGTCGTCCGCCGGGGACGTTTCGAAGATCCTTAAGCTTGCAAACGAGCACCGCTTCCCCGTCATTCCAAGGGGGCAGGGGTCGGGGCTGACAGGCGGTTCCATTCCCCTCTATGGAGGAGTTGTGCTGGTCTTTACAAGGATGAACCGCATTCTTGAGATCGATACCGAAAATCTTATCGTGACCACAGAACCCGGTGTTATCACCTTTGATCTCCAGCAGGAGATGGCGAAACACGGCCTGTTTTATCCGCCGGACCCGGCCTCGTTCAAGTATTCGAGCATCGGCGGAAATGTTGGCGAATGTGCGGGGGGCCCCAATTCACTGAAATACGGCGTGACAAGGGATTATGTCCTCGGCCTTGAGGTGGTGAAGCCCACAGGGGAGATTATCCATACCGGGGTCAAAACAATGAAAGGCGTAGTAGGATATGACCTGACGCGGCTTTTTGTCGGAAGCGAAGGAACGCTTGGCATTGTTACGAAGATCATCCTTAAGCTTATCCCGCTGCCCGAGGCAAAGGCGACGATGCTTGCCCTTTTTCAGCAGGTCGAAGATGCCGCCGCGGCGGTTTCAGCGATCATAGCTGCAAAGGTTGTGCCTTCGACGATCGAGTTCATGGATAAGGCATCGATCCGGTGCAGCGAGCAGGCATCCCCGATGGGCCTTCCTGAAGGGATAGGAGGCCTTTTGCTCATCGAGGTAGACGGGGACAAAGAATCGATCACGCCGCAGGTTGAAAAGGTCAGGAGGATAGTCGTAGAAAAGAAGGCGATCCGGTGTGATGTGACAGAGGATCCCCAGGAGGCCGACAGGCTCTGGCAGGCAAGGCGGGTGCTCTCCCAGGCGACGTACAACCTTAATCCGGTCAAGATCGCAGAGGACGTCGTGGTGCCCCGGTCCCATATACCGACCCTTATCAGGGCGCTTGAAGAGATGGAAAAGAGGTTCGGCGTGCCCATCCTCAGCTTTGGCCATGCGGGGGATGGAAATTTTCACGTGAGCATTATGATCAAGGATACGCCGGAGGACAGAGAAAAGGCAGAAAAGGCGGTGGAGGCCATATTTGAAGAGACGATACGCCTCGGCGGCACGCTCTCAGGCGAGCACGGCATAGGGACCTCAAAGTCCGCCTATCTCGGGATGGAGCTTTCGCCGGAGGTGATCGCCACGATGAAGAGGATCAAAGAGCTTTTTGATCCCAACAATATCCTTAATCCGGGGAAGATCTTTCCAGAATAGACCGGCTTACCGCAAAGCCTGCTCAACGTTGTGAAGTGCTGCAACTTTTCACTTCTCAGGTTCCACTTTTCACGATATAAGCCGCGATGTCCATGACACGAATTGACAATTTATATTGCTTCTGTTAAGGATTTACTATGCACGAAAGGCTTGCGTTCAATGGAGATCTTTGCACCACGGCCATGGGGATCATGCCCCATGAGGATGTTCATGACGCATTGGACCTTGCGCTTCAGATGGATATCCCCTTCTGGCCTCAACTACCGAAGCTGTCTTTTTATGAGGATATGTATGTGCAGGCCATGGAGATGTTCCCTGGCGTTGTGATTGATGAGGAGCGTACAAAGATATTCATAGACAGCGGGAGATTTCTCTACGATCTGCCGCAATACCTGGAAAGAGAGGATGACCCGGAGTTGTACAGGTTTTCTAAAAGGTTTTCAAGGGTTTACGAAGAATTTCTCACGCTGGACCTCTCTTCATACAGGTCTGTGAGAGGCCAGGTTATAAGCCCGGTGAGCCTTTCGCTGAAAATAACAGATGAGAACGGCAAACCTATAGTTTATAATGATGAGATACGTGCTCTCATATTTTCTTTTATTCAGAAAAAGGTGAACGTGCAGTACAGGGAGCTCAGAAGTAAAAACAGAGGCGCCTTTGTCTGGGTTGATGATCCCGGGCTTGAATTTGTCTTTAACGCGATGTGCGGCTACGATCACGTCAAGGCAAAGAATGAGCTGATGGATTTCTTCAGCGGGATCGAGGGGCCAAGGGGCCTCCATCTTTGCGGCCGGCCCGATTGGGATTTTCTCCTTTCCCTTAACATAGATATTCTTTCATTCAACGCTTACGCCTTTGGCGATGTCTTTGTTACCTACGATAAGGTAAAAACATTTCTGGAGAAGGGGAATATTATCAGCTGGGGCATAGTGCCGACATATTATGAAGAATTTTCCAGGGAAGATGTCAGAAGCCTTGCGGGTCGTCTTGAGAAGATGTGGCTCTGCCTCGAGGAAGACGGCGTGGATAAAGGGGTAATCGTCAAAAACAGCATGCTCGCCCCTGCAACATGCAACCTGATGAACGCAGACAAGACCGCTACGGTCGAAGGCTCTTTTTTGCTTGTCAATGAACTATCGGATTACGTAAAGGAGCGGTACGGCATATGAAAAATATCCATGTTGTATGCAAGAGGGGCAGCGAGGATGCTCTGAGGATAGCAAAAACGATCATCGACTCTTTTGGCCGCAGGTGCGACATTTTTATCGATGATGCTGCTGCGAAGACAATGGGTCACGACAGGACTTTTGAACTGGAGCACGTCGGTGAAGATACGGATCTGATCATTGTCCTTGGAGGCGATGGAACAATGCTGAGCGCCTCAAGGCATTTGAAGGGGAAAGAGGTGCCGATACTCGGAGTCAACCTCGGCGGCCTAGGTTTTTTGACTGAAACATCTGTTGAGGAGCTGCCGTCAACGCTCGAAAAGGTAATAAAAGGGGATTTCGGCGTCTCCAGGCGGATTATGCTGCTGGTCACTGTCAGGAGGGGAGGAGACCGGGTCTTTGAATTCTCCATTCTCAACGATGCCGTTATTACAAAAGACGCCCTTGCACGGATCATTGATATAGAGACGTTTGTCAACGAAGAATACCTGACGACATACAAAGGCGACGGCCTGATATTCTCGACCCCGACAGGCTCAACAGGCTATTCGCTTGCTGCAGGAGGCCCGCTCATATATCCTTCGTTGACAAATATTATTGTGACGCCCATATGCCCCCATATGCTCACGAACAGGCCGATCATACTTCCTGAGGGGGTTACTGCCAAGGCGGTGCTGTCATCGATGGAAGAGAAGGTGTTGCTTACCATAGACGGCCAGATCGGTTTTCCGTTGGAATACGGGGATGAGGTGGTCGTGAGAAGGTCCCCTTACACCGTCAGTCTCATAAAGTCATCTTCCAAGGGATATTTCGAGATCCTGAGAACAAAATTAAAATGGGGTGAACGATAAACATGCTGACCTTTCTTGGCGTGAAAGGTTTTGCCATAATAGACGAGCTGCGGGTTGAGTTCGGAGAAGGGTTTAATGTTATTACCGGAGAGACAGGCGCCGGAAAATCGATAATCATCAACGCCCTTTCAGCGCTTATGAACATGAAGATGCCCGGAGACGTGGTAAGGACGAACGCTGCACAGGCCGAGATCACAGGCCACTTCTTACGGGGGCAGGAAGAATATCTCATCAGGAGGGTGATAGGAAAGACAGGCCGGTCCAGGGCATTTCTTAACGACGAGCCTGTAATATCAGGCAGGCTCGAAGAGATGGGAGGCAAAAGCATCAGTATATACGGACAGAACGAGTTCCAGCATTTACTGAACAAGGAAAATTATACTTCCATAGTCGACAGGCTGCTTGCGCTGGAAAAGGACCAGTCGTTGCTTAAGGAAAAGTTCGACGCACTGAGGAGGATAGATTCCGGGCTTGAAAAGAAAATGAAAGAGGCTGAAGGAAAAACAAAAGAGACGGAGCTGCTGGAATTCCAGATCGAAGAGATAACGCGTCATAACATTCAGGAGGGAGAAGAGGAGTCTGTGAGAGAAAGAATGAAGGTCCTGAAAAGCGCGGAGAAGATCAGCGCCTGTCTGGCTGAGATCTCAAACGGCCTCTATGAGGGCGAATCATCGGTGCAGGGCATGCTCAAGGCCTATACGGGCATGCTTAAGCAGTTCCATGCCTTTGACGCAATGGGTGGACTGATGAAAAGATTGGAGTCAGTATCTTTTGATATCGAGGATTGTTTGCAGGAGATGAGGAGGATTGAAAAAGGCCTGATTTTTGATCCAGAAGAGCTGCAGATCCTTGAGGATCGGCTGTCTGATATATACAGGCTCAAGGAAAAATACGGGAATACCTGCGAAGCGATCAGCAAGTACAACGAATCAGCAAAGGCGCGGCTGGAGTATCTGCGATCCCTTTCATCTGACATTGATGGGCTTGCTGCACAAAAGGCCCTGTTGATGAAAGAGGTGGAAGAGGTGGCGGAAAGGCTTTCTGCAAAAAGAAAAAAGGGATCCGCAAGGCTTGAAAGGTCGATCATAGAAGAGCTTGCCTTTCTTTCCATGAAAGGGCTGCAATTCAATATCCATATTATGGACAAGGGGTTTATTGACGGGGACGGAAAGGACGACATAGAATTTTTGATAAGCACCAACCCCGGGGAGCCTTTGAAACCCCTGAGAAGGATAGCCTCGGGGGGAGAGCTTTCGAGGATCATGCTCGCAGTTAAAAAGGTGATCGGCGGCGAAGAGGACAAGACGCTCATATTCGACGAGGTTGATTCGGGCATCGGAGGCAGGGTTGCAGATATGGTGGGAAAGAGGCTGAAAGACCTCGCCGGAAGGCAGCAGGTGATCTGCATTACCCATTTACCTCAGATTGCGGCATACGCCGACCATCATTTTCTTGTTGAAAAATATTACGAACAGGGTATGACGAGAACGGGAATACGTGAGCTTTCAAGGGAGGAGAGGGTGCAGGAGATCGCGAGAATGATGGGCGGCGCCGGCGTCACGAAAAAAACGATAGAGAGAGCCGAGGAGATGATCGGGAATGATTAAAAAAGCGGATATAAAAGATATCAAAAAGATCCATACCATGGTGAACAGCGCCGCATCGCGCGGCGAGATGCTCCCGAGGCCCCTTGGGGAGCTCTACGACAATCTTCGCGATTATTTTGTTTGCGAAGAGGGAGGGGAGATCCTCGGGACAGGCGCTTTCCACATCTGCTGGGAAGACCTCGCGGAGATCCGCTCCATGATCGTCGCCGAACCGGAGAGAAAAAAAGGGATAGGCAGGATGCTGGTCAACGCCTGCATCAACGAGGCGAAGGATTACGGCATAGGCAAAATATTTCTTCTTACCTATCAGGTAGGGTTTTTTGAAAAGTGCGGTTTTAGAGTCGCAGACAAGCGGATCTTTCCGCAAAAGATATGGTCGGATTGCGTGAAGTGCCACAAGTTCCCCGAATGCGACGAGATAGCAATGATACTGGAGATATAAGTGAAAGGCTACGAAACGACAGAAGCTGCAATATCGGGATTGTTCGATGATTATGAGCTTTACTATCAGAAGGAGAAAAGCAAAAAGATAGAAAGCAGGGAAAAGGATATCTACGGCCTCGAAGTAAAAGAGGAAGAAGGGGTGGCGATACGGGGGATCAGGAACAATCGCATGACCTTTGCGTACACCTATGACCAGGGGGAAAAGGCAGCGGAATCTCTCGTGCAGCACCTTACGCACCTTGCCCCCTTTGCTGTTTACGACGAGGGCTGGAATTTTCCCGCAGGATATGAAAAGTACCCCTCTGCAGACCTCTTTGATAGTAAGGGTGCGGAGGATTCCGAGAAGAGAGAAGCGCTCTTCAGCATGGAGAAGGCAATCATAGATTACGACAGGAGAATAGTTGCGACGCGCAACTGCGAGCTTCATGAGATCGAGGTCGAGACGAAGCTTGCGAATTCAAAGGGGTTGAACGCTGAAGGAAAAAAGACGCTCTATATCCTTACCGGCCTGTGCGTTGCACGGGATAAGGATGAGGTTTCATGGTATGACTGGTTGTGGTCCAATCATTGGAGCGGGGTGGACGGAGAGAGGCTCGGAAGGAGCATCGCGCAGAAGGCCATCTCTTTTTTATCGGGCAGACAACTGGAAACAGGTACATATGAAGGAATACTGACGCCCCAGGCCTCCTGCGACCTCCTGAGCGTACTGTCAAGTTCTTTCCTCGCCGAGAACCTTTATAAGAACAAAACGCGCCTCAAAGACAGGGCAGGGGAGCGCTGCTTCTCCGATGTGGTCAATATCGTTGACTCGGGATTAAAGGGCACGGGCGGATTTTATTTTGACGGCGAGGGCGTGCCTGCAGGAGATAACGTTGTTGTAAAAAACGGCCGCTACATGGGGTTTCTGTACGATTCATATTACGGCATGAAATTTGGGGTGCCTTCAACGGGCAACGGAACGCGGACAGGCATCAAAGAGCCGCCCAAATGTGGCCCGCGCGGGATGTTCATAGAGAAAGGGCCTACAGACATCCGCAGCTCCTTCAATAATGGCATTGTAATAGAGGAGCTTATGGGAACACATACCGCAAACCCCGTAACAGGGGATTTCTCTCTTGGCGCGATCGGGCATATTTATAAGGGGGGTACACCAACGCCTTTCAAAGGGGTTATCTTTTCGGGGAATATTTTTCAACTGCTGAACAACGTGAAGGCGGTCGGAACAGACCTGGTGCTCTACGGAACGTACGGCTCGCCGTCCCTCTTTGTGGAAGATATGAAGATAAGCGGGATATAAAATGACGGAACTGAAGAGCTATGCCTTGAGCGGGACAAGAGAGTTGATCCTGAACTATATGGAGAAAAATCCAAAGGGGGCTGTCCTCGATATCCCTTCCGGGCAAGGCGCCTTTTCGAAGGACCTTGAAGAGAGGGGGTTTACCGTTTTTCTCGGAGATCTGGATGTAAACAATGTTTTGTACCGAAATTGCAGGGTTGCGAAGGTGGACCTGAATCATCACCTTCCCTTCAAGAACAATAGCTTTGATTATTTGATATGTATTGAAGGAGTAGAGCATATAGAGAACCCCCACCACCTCGTACGGGAAGGCTTCAGGCTGCTGAAAGACAACGGCTGCCTGATCGTTACAACCCCCAATGTCATGACAATAAAATCGCGCCTGAGGTTCCTTTTCTGCAGCTACCTCGATTACTTCAGATATTTCGGGCCGATAAAAGGCGAGTCGAGGTTTGTCTTTGAAGAGTATGACCACCAGCATATCAATCCTGTCTTTTACGGTGAGATGAAGCATATCCTTATGAAATACGGCTTTTCCATAGAGACGGTTGCAGCGAATAAAATGGTAAAAAGATGGAAATTGATGCACCCGCTCATAAAATCCATTATCAGGCATAAAACAAAAAAGAGATTTCCGAGGGATCCCTTTTATATATCAGACACGCTGCTGGACGGAGAAGACCTGATCTTTATTGCAAGGAAAAATTCAACCCCGATGATTCCCCGCAGCTTGCTGCGGGGCGACAATTTCCCAGGAAAGGACCACAGCAACACCGTCCCCTCTCCGTTTGCGAAGAAGGGTCGTAATGTCACAGCCCCCTCTCTCCTGGCGGGAGAGGGTCAGGGACCTTCAGTTTCCCTTTCCCCTGGCGGGAGATGGTCAGGGACCTTCAGTTTCCCTCTCCCCTGGCGGGAGAGGGTCAGGGTGNNGTTGATTGAAAATAGCGTGAGAGGTTGCAGGGTTTTATGAAAAAAAGGGTGCTGGCAGTACTTGGCACAAGGCCGGAAGCGATCAAGCTGGCGCCGGTGATCAACAGGCTGAAGGAGCGCGGATCGGGCTTCTCTGCGATCGTATGCGCTACGGCACAGCACAGACATATGCTNNCAGGTCCTTTCGATCTTTAAAATATCCCCTGATTACGACCTGAACATTATGAGGGCGAACCAGGATCTTTTTGATATAACCGAAAGATCCCTCAGGGGCCTTAAAGGCGTTCTGGAAACGGTGCGCCCCGACGCAGTGCTGGTGCAGGGCGATACGACAACGGCCTTTATCGCGGGGCTTGCCGCATTCTATTTGAAGGTCCCCATCGGGCATGTTGAGGCAGGGCTCCGCACGTACAACAGGCACAGCCCGTT
>DIFC01000084.1:0-9710 GCA_002418945.1 Deltaproteobacteria bacterium UBA5758
CGCCGAGGAGAGATCCGGCGTAGTAGATCGTGGCAATGCCAAAGCTCGTGTAGCCTCCGCCGTCCAGGTAGCAGGTATTTTTGAGGGCTACGAGCGTCCCGTCCTTCTTCACGCCCGTGGTCAGCTCGTGAAAGAACTGGTGGCGGCCGCGGGAGTGCATAAAGACCTGCTCCCTGTTAAAGTTCATTTTTACCGGCCTCCCGGTCTTCATAGCAAGCAGGCAGGTGGTAAGCTCAAGGGTGCTTGCCGATGCCTTCGGTCCGAACCCTCCGCCGACGTAAGGCTTCACGACCCTTACCTTGCCGACGGGTATATTGAGCACCATCGCAATGATCCTCTGGATATAATGGGGCGACTGGGTTGAGGTATAGAGGGTCAGGTTGCCGTTAAAATCATAGTGTGCGAGAGTGGCCTGCGGCTCAAGGAAGGCGCCGTCCTGCCTCTTGTTCACGAACTTGTCCGTCCTGATGTAGTCGCACTCCTTGAAGCCCTGCTCCACGTTGCCGAACTCCTGGTGCACCTCGGCCCCGATGTTGTTCGGAAAGTCGGCATGGATCGCCACTGCCCCTTCCGCCATGGCATCAAAGATATTCAGATACACAGGGAGCTCTTCATAATCGACCTTGATAAGGGATATTGCCTCGAGGGCAGTCTCAATGTCCACTGCCGCAACGGCGGCGATCTCGTCGCCGATGTACCGCACCTTTTCACTGCAAAACATCGTTTCATCGTAGCGGGCGGGGCTCAACCCAAACCTGACGGGGCTTGCCTCTTTTGCCGTCACTACCTCTTTCACGCCGGCCAGTCTTTTTGCCGCCGATACGTCAATGTTCACTATCTTTGCGTGCGCCAGAGGGCTCTGGAGAAGCGCGCCGTAGAGCATATTCGGTATGGAGAGGTCGTCTGTATACCGTGCCTCTCCTGTTGCCTTCGCGCGTCCGTCAACCCTCGGAAGCCTCGTATTTACAATGCTATATTCCTTCATCGTATCATCTCCTCTCTGTCATTTCTTCATTGTCTTCGCTGCTGTCTGTACCGCCTCAACGATCTTCTGGTAGCCGGTGCACCTGCAGAGGTTGCCCGATAGGGCCTCACGGACCTCAAGCTCCGTCGGATGAGCGTTCTTCTCGAGAAGGCTCTTTGCCGAGAGGATCATGCCGGGGGTGCAGAAGCCGCACTGGATGGCGCCGTGGTCCACGAATGCCTGCTGGACCGGGTGGAGGCTCTGGCCTTCGGCTACCCCCTCAATGGTGGTAATCTGGCTGCCGTTCGCCTGGACGGCAAGGACCAGGCAGGAATTCACCGGGCGTCCGTCAAGGATCACTGTGCAGGCTCCGCAGTCTCCCAGCCCGCATCCCTCTTTTGTTCCGAGAAGGCTCAGGTCTTCCCTGAGCACCTGGGTCAGGGTGCGGTTGGGTAATATGGCGATCTCGTATTCTTTATCGTTCACAAAAAGCGTTATTAATTGTTTCATCGCTCACCTCTCCTCATTTACCTTGGGCTTCTTTTATGGCAGCCATTAATGTTCTCTTCGCCAGTACTTCGACCATCGCGCAGCGATATCCGGCGCTGCCCCGTATATCGGTGATGGGCGAGCAGTCTGTTCCTGCAAGCTGGGCTGCCTTTTTCACGAGCGCCTCGGTAGGCTTCTCGCCTGTCAACGCCTTCTCCGCCGACACGGCGTGGATCGCCCTGGGCGCGACAGAGCTTAAAATGACCTTGGCCTCTTTTATCTTGCCGTCCGGGCCGTCGAGGGTGATCCTTGACGCCACGGCAGCTATCGCTATCTCAAGGGCATTTCTGTGACCAAGCTTTATATAGTCGCACCCGGTAAAGGGCGGCAGTTCATTGATGATGATTCTTGTTAAGATCTCGTCAGCCTTCATCACCGTTGTTCCCGGGCCGGTGAAAAAATCATCAAGGGCAACTTCCCTTGCGCCCTTCACGCTTTCCAGCTTCACCTTCGCGCCCATTGCAAGAAGCGGCGGCGGCAGGTCGGCGGCAGGCCGGGCTGTAACGATATTGCCCCCTATGGTCGCCCGGTTGCGGACAAGCGGGGAACCGAGAACTGAGGCTGCCTTCGCAAGGGAAGGAAGCTTCGTCCTGATAATATCGAACTCCGTCAGCTTTGCCACGATCAGATGCACGCCGATGGAGATGGTTCCGCTTCCCGGCTCGATCTCCGACATCCCCGCGATCTTCGCGATGCCCACAAGGTGTTTCGGTGCAAGCAGGCCCTTTTTCATATTCACGAGGATATCCGTTCCGCCGGCGATGATCTTCGAATTGCCGTTCAGCTCCGATATCATTTTGCATGCTTCCGACATATCCCGTGGCTCGTGAAACACAAATTTTGGTAATATAAACATCCAAGCCTCCTATAAATAATATATTGCGATGCGCGGAGCCCATCCTGTGCGGCGCGGCGCTCAGTAAGGCTGTCCGGGCAGAACAACTCAAAACATCATTCAAGCATCTTCATCAATGCATCGGACAGGGCCCGCGCAAAGGTTTTCTCTTCAATGTTTGCGTCAACCTCTATGATTTCAATACCGGGGCTGACGGCTTCTTTCAGCGCATCGACGAATACCCTGTCCTCTTCAGGATCATATGTCGCGCTCCCTGGTATATCAAAATTGGTCCAGCCTTTCAAGGGGATTATCACCTTGACGGGCCCCTTCGACATGTTCAGTTTTGCGGCAAAAATCCCGGCAGCCTTTTTAAGTTCATCAGGCGAGGCCTTGATCCATGTACGGAACTTATCAAGATCGTATTTCTTTCTCCTCTTGTGGTCTTCTGTATACTTTGATTTCGGGGGAGTGATGTAATTGACCCCGCCTGTGGAGATGACCTGCGGTATGCCCGCCTTCCCTGCAGCCTCCATGCGGTTCGGCCCTGCGTCCTTCATGCCGCCTACAAGATGCTCGATAACGCCTCCAGGCGCAAGGTCTATCACCCCATCGAAAAATCCCTGCTCGATCATCAATTCCATGGCCCTGTCGCTGATCCCTGCGGCTGAAAAACCGATAACCTGATACCCTTCCGCCTCGAGCATCTCCCGCACGCCGCTTGCGCATTGCTCAACAGGGCTCAGCATCGTGATCGCGACGGCGTGCTTCTTCTCGCCCGCCTTCTTCGTCTTGATCGGGGAGACGTCCGCCATGGCGCATATCGCGGTGGCCCCTCTCTCTATAACATTCTTCAGGATATCGCTTAAGCCCGATATCTCTATCACCGAATGCAAAAGCGCTATATCGCCAATATCGATATACCTGGTCGACATACCGGGGAGCGCTGCGGTCGCCGATATCATAAGCTTCGGGACCCCGAAGGGAAGGGACCTCATGACATCAGTGGCCATCAAGGAGCCTGTCGAGCCGCCGATGCCGATGATCCCGTCAAGCCCCCCCTCTTTCCACATGTTCAGCGCTATTGCCTGCGCCCCTTTTGTCATGACGGCGGTGTTCTTAGCCCTTTCTTTCGATGCGAGGATCTCTTCAAAGGTGCTTCCCCCTGCCTTCGCTACCTCCTGCGTGGCGATGTCCGCCTTCGCTCCCTCCGGCTGCCTCATCGATATGTCGAGGACTACCGGTTCCTTTCCGAGTCCTTTTATCACATCTCTCAAATAGAATGTCTCTTCCCCTTTTGTATCGAGGGTAGAGACGATCAGTATCGTTTTCATTATTACCCTCCGGACACCTTCTTCTCGATGTCGGACTTGAGCACCTTTTTGTCAACTTTCCCTGAATCCCCAACCACCGGCAGGGCGTCCATAACCTCGAGCCTTTCAGGAAGCTTAAAGGCCGCAAGCTTCTTCTCTTTCAGGAAAGAGGCCATCTCGTCTTTCGTGAAGGTCTGGCCGGCCTTCGGCACCACATATGCGCATGCGCGCTCCCCCATCTCCCTATCAGGATACCCGACAATCGCGACGTTTGCAACCTTCGGGTGCTCGTTCAGGATGCCTTCTATCTCTGCAGGGTATATGTTCTGCCCGCCCCTGATGATCATATCCTTTGCCCTTCCCATGATCCACAGGCACCCTTCCTCTGACTTTACGATGTCGCCTGTCGTCGTCCACCCGTTCTTATCGAACACGGGCGCCGTTGATTCCGGGTCGCGGTAGTATCCGGCAGGCGCATGGGGCCCTCTGAACCACAACTGTCCGGGGCTTCCTTCCGGGACGTCTTTCCCGCTATCATCGAGCAGCCTCACCTTATTGCCGGGGAGCATCCTTCCAACGGTCCTTCTCCGTATCTCTCCCGGATCGTCTATGGTGCAGCCTGAAACCGAGCCGACGTCCTGCGTCCCGAGGTCGCTCGTGATAATTGCCTTGTATCTTCTTTCTGCCTCCTCTGCCACCTGAGGAGGCAGATAACCGCCGGCAGACCGTATAAACCTGAGGGAGCTGAGATCATATTTTGTTTCGTCCGCTTCAAGCATCCGCACAAGGTGGGTCGGCACTACGCCGATGGCGGTCACCTTTTCTTTTTCTATCAGGGCAAGCGCCCCTTCCGGATCAAATTCCTCCATCAGGACCGTCTTTGCACCTGCAAGGGGGGCTGCGAAATAGGTAAGCGTACCTGCTGCTCCTCCTGCGTGCGGCGCGATCGCCATGGTGATGTCGTCCTTTGTGAGATGCCAGATGTCTATCCTCGCTTTTGACGTGCACACCCTCGACGAGATGGGCCACTCCACGAGCTTCGGCAGACCCGTCGTCCCCGTTGTGCTTGTCAGAAGCCCCACATCATTCGTTGAGCTGAACCTCCGTTCGTCAAGGAGCTTGAGCTCCGACGGGTCAACCTTCTGATTGGCAAGCCTGATAAGCGAAAAGGTCCCTTCCGGCGCTCCGGCGGGGACCTCCTCATCGAAGAGAAAGAAATATTTGAGATTCTTCGATTTGCCCACAAGCCCTCTGTACATCTCAAGGTAATTGAATTTCCTGTATATCTGCGGGATGCAAACCGCCGTCGCCTCTGTCCTCTCAAGCATGTACTCCAGCTCCTTTTCCCTGAGGTAAGGATAGACGGTAAGGGAGACAAGCCCCGCCCTCTCGCTTGCTACGCGGGCAAGAAAGCCGTATACGCTGTTCGGCGCCTGGATGATGACGCGCGCGTCTTTTGCGATCCCCAGTTTTACCCATGCAAGCGCAAGGGCGTCGATGAGGTCCTTCGCCTGCCCCCAGGTCACCCGGTACTTTGAATCGACAAGCGTTTCTCTGTCCTTCAGCTCCTTTGCATTCCTTATCCAGAAGTCGGAAAAGATCTCGTCGGTCCAGTATCCGTCACGCTTAAACTCTGCGATCATTTCATCGGTATACCTGATCGGTCTCATGTGCCCCCCTTATTTGAGTCCCAATTCTTTCCAGCGTGCCTGTACCTTTTTCACCAACTCCGGATCAAGTTCGATGGGTATCGGTTTCTCCTTCCACTCATAGGGTATCGTCGCATCGATGATAATCCTCCCGGTGATGTCCCTGGCATTGATGGGAAGCGACGGGTCGAGCGGGGTCGAGCGGCCGCGGTTGATGATCTGGCAGCGGTTCGGCTGGAACCTGAAGCTCATGGCATAGAGGACCCTTGGTATATCCCAAGGATCAATGTCTTCGTCGACGACGATAACGGTCTTCAGGCCGTATGCCCCCATCTCCGTTGAGATCGCCGCGGTGCCAACCTGGTCTGCATGACCGGGATACATCTGCTTCACCGATATGATGGCAAGGAACCTCCCCGAGCCCTCGGGCGGACAGTAGACGGCCTTGATGCCGGGGATCTTCATCTCCGTCAGCTGCTGCCACAACGTTGCGCCGTAGGTGAGCGCCATGGTCATGTGCGTGTCGGTCACCGCCCTGCCCACCGTCGTGCCCCAGAAGACAGGATCGCTCCTGTAGGTCACGCAATTGACTTTGATAAAGTTCCTGTCGTCGGTCCCCACGCCGGAATAATATCCCGTATATTCGCCGAAAGGTCCTTCGGCCATGACTTTGGCGGGGTCTACCTCTCCTTCAACGACGATCTCTGCGTGCGCCGGGATCGGCAGGTCAACCGTTTCGCCTTTTACCACCTCGATGGGCTCCCCGCGAACCGAACCTGCAAAATCATATTCGGACGTAAATGCCGACATGCGCGCCGCGCCGGTAAGGAAGAGCAGCGGGTCGCATCCGATGACGGCAGCCACCGGCATGGGCTTCTTCATGGCGGCATATTTCTTCAGCATGATGTCGGCATGCTTGCCTTTTATGAACTGGGTGCCGAGATGGTTCTTGTCAAGAAGCTGCGCCCTGTATGTCCCGAGGTTCACCCAGCCTGTCTCAGGGTCCTTCGAGATGATAAAGTGAGCCGTTCCGAAGAACCGGCCGCCGTCTTTCGGATAGAATTTCGGTGCGGGAAATTTAAAGAGGTCGATCTTGTTCCCCTTCATGATATTCTCTTTGCACGGCCCGTTCTTTACCCATTTCGGAGGAATGCCCTTCTTCCCTTTCTCCACCCACGCCCGCATGAGGTCTACGAGGCTCGACTCCCTCTTCTCGCCCATGATAAGGGCAAGCCTCCTCGTCGTCGTACAGACGCTTGTGATCACCGGCGTTTTGTAACCCTTCACGTTCTCGAAGAGAAGTGCCGGCCCGCTCTTTTCCTCATTAAGCTTCGCGATGTGCGACAGTTCAAGATCCCAGTCAACCTGCGCCTTTATCCTTTTGAGCTCCCCTTCTTTTTCTGCCTGCGCAATAAAACCCCTCATATCTTTCATAGATAACCCTCCCGTAAAAATTTACTGTATGAAAGAAGAATCCTAAATATGCGAAAATTAGTCAAATATATAAAAATTATGTTGTCTATAAATAAAAGTTATGGAATAATTCATTATAATGAACTTCAATCACCTGAGGGTCTTTTACGAATCCGCAAGGGAGCTGAACTTCTCACGGGCGGCGGAACGCCTCTCCATATCCCAGCCCGCCGTTTCAATCCAGATAAAGCAGCTCGAAGAGATGCTGCAGGTAAAGCTTTTCAACAAGGTCGGCAATAAGGTTTTTCTCTCTGAAGCCGGAAAATTGCTCCTGGAGTACGCGCAAAGGATCTTCGAGCTCGAGAACGAGGCGGAGCAAGCGATCAACGAAGTGAAAGAGGTCAGGAAAGGCGCGCTCCATATTGGAACAACGAAGACCTATGCGCGCTATCTCATGCCGAATTACATATCGCACTTTCACGCACTCTATCCGGGGGTAAGCATTCATTTAAGCGAGGGGAGCTCTCTCGAGATGATCCAAAGTCTGTTCAACATGCAAAACGAACTGGCGATCGTGGCAGGCACTGAGTACCCAAAACCTCTTCAGAGCATCGCCTTTGGCAAGGAGGAGGTACTGCTCGTAGCTTCTCCCGACCATATCCTCGCAAAAAAGGATTCCATCACCATGAAAGAGCTTGCGCGCTTTCCCCTGGTGATGAGGGAGGAAGGATCGGCAACACGTAAAGCGGTAATGGATATGTTCAAGAAGATGCGCCTCGTGCCCGCCGTATTGTACGAGGCCAGCAATCTTGAATTCATAAAAGAGCTTCTGGAGAAAGGCGAAGGGGCCTCTTTCATCGTACGGGCCGCTGTGGAAAAAGAGCTCTCCCAGGGAATCCTGAAAGAGATCACCATCTCTGACGTCTCTATTGCGATGAATACGAATATCGCCTACATCAATGAGGACAGCCTCTCAAAGATCGCCCGGGCCTTCATTGATGCCCTCCTCATGTGGCACGGAGAATAAGACCGTAATTCGTGATTCGTGATGGGAAAAACCCTTCTCGGGATCCATCTAATCGCTATTTTTGATTTTCGAATTACGATTTACGAATCAAGGGTATTTCATCCTCCGAAATCGGGGTTGATGAATTCTACCTTGTCCCCTTCGGATAGAACGGTTTCCCTATATTTTTGTGGAAACACAAAACGGTTATTAAGCTCCACAATCAGACCTGAGTCCTTTTCTTCCATCAATCGTATCAGGTCTGCAATCGTCGCTTTGGCAGGAATCTTTTCCTTCATGCCGTTGAATATGATCTCGATCGTCCTCTCGCTCTCCACACCGCCCTCTATGTTATACGCGATAACCCGTAAGCCGTGCAGTATTCTATTATTTTTTCCGACGAAAAACTATACTTTTAACAGACGGCTGCGCACGGCCGAGTTGCCGCTCTTTGATGCCGGATGCAAGGTGATCATATAAACTTAGGCCGCTGCCTTCAGGAAAGTATCTTCTCGACCTCTGCCCTGTCAACATCCATGATATACTGGATGTTGCTGATCCCGGCAGCTTCACGGGTCAATGCCGCCAGGTCGTTCCGCGACATATGCTCCAGGGAAAACTTCCTGCTCCCGGCCATGAGCTGACGAAGACCCTGCGCCAGCCGTTCATAGTATGTATAGAGGCCGATGGCGCCTGTGGGCAGTTTTTCGAACGCCTCATTTCCCAGCTCCTTGCGGAGAGAGCTTGCGGTAACAAAGATCTCGTCCTTTGTATTGCCGAACCGCTCTACATAGACAGGAACCTGCTGCGCCGCAATGGACAGGCCTATCGTCTTGCCTACCATTGCCGCGGCTATAGGGGCGCGCGCCATCCCTACCATCTTCACAAAGGGCGCACCCATGGCAAGGCCTTTGAATATCTGATCCTCGAATACAAATCCGCCGTTCACCGCAATAGCGGGCAGGTATCTTCTCTTTTCCGAAAGCCTCTTTGCATACTGGTACACAAGCGAGTGAAGCTCCACAGGAGGAACGCCCCACTCGTTCATCATCCGCCACGGGCTCATCCCGGTGCCGCCGCCGGCAGCATCAACGGTGAGAAGGTCCAGCTTATATTTTGACGAGAATGAAACGGCACGCGCCAGATCGGCAGGGCGGTACGCCCCGGTCTTGAGGAAGATATATTTTGCCCCTGCCTTACGGAGACCATCCACGGTCTTCGCAAAAGATTCCTCGGTTATCATTCCAACCCTCGAATGCCGCTCGAACTCTTTGAATGCCCCCATTTCAAAGGCCTTTATCACATTCGGGTCATTGGGGTTGGGCAGCACAATGTATCCCCTCTCCTGAAGCATCTGCGCCTTCTTCAGGTCCTTTATCTTGACCTCGCCACCTATGTCCTTTGCGCCCTGGCCCCACTTGAGCTCCACGCATTCTACCCCGAGTTCCCCGATGACGTATTCCTGCACCTTCAAGCGGCTGTCTTCCACATTGGCCTGCACGATGATCGCACCGTACCCGTCATGCTGATAGTCCTTGTACAGTTTTACGCGGCGCTTCAGGTCCACAGTATCAACAATCCTGCCGCCCTTGAAAACAGCTTCAGGGTCCATTCCGACGACGTTTTCGCCTATGGTGAGCCCTGTGCCTGACAGCGCGGAGCCTATCGCAAGCCCCTCCCAGTTGTTTTTGGCGATGTTGGTAGAGCCGATGCCGGAGATGATCCAGGGGTAACGAAATCTTACCCCCTTGTCATGCCCTATATGGACCTCAAGGCTGACCGCCGGGAAAATGGCCTTGTCGCTATCGGCCTCTATGCCGAACGCGCCTACTGTCGTGCCCATAATGTTGAAATGCGAATAGTCGACAGGATATTTCTTTTCCGCTGCCGTGGTGATGACTCCGAAGGGCTGCGGGTATATCACTTCATGGCCGCGGTATGCGGACTTGCCTATTTCGCACATGCCGATGCAGCCGTCGAC
>DIFC01000084.1:9741-31788 GCA_002418945.1 Deltaproteobacteria bacterium UBA5758
AGGGTTGCGCTTGAGGTGTTTATTCTTGAAAAAGACATGTATAGCTCTCCTTTCGTCTAATCTTTTTTTATTTCACACGCCACGCACGGCGACATGTAGCACATCATGTCGTGGAACTGCTCCTTCTCAACGCAGGGCGGGCTCAAGTTCGCGCAGGCGCCGCATATTGCCTTTTCCGGTTCAGTGTAAGTGCACCGGAGTTCGCAGGCCGGGCAGATATACATGCAGCCGCCGCAGAGCCTGCAGACATCCGAACGAACATCGAACGGCGTGCCGATGCTCCTGTTGGTCCCGCGACCCCGGAATCCGATCGCGTTGGACATCATCTGTTCCTTGCACATGCGCACGCACAATCCGCACAATATGCAGTCTTCGTATTCCTGTCGAAATCGCTGCCGGCGCACGTTATATTGAGAGGCAATGTCCTGAATCGTTTTCGACTGCGGGCATGATGCGAGCAGAAGCTCTATGATCATTCTTCGCGCCTTTATGACCCGTTCTGAGGCGGTCCGGACCTTCAGCCCCTCCTCTGCCGGGTACGTGCACGACGAAACGAGCCTTGCGCCCGCCCCCTCCCCGATCTCCACCACGCAAAGCCTGCACGCCCCATAAGGAGTAAGCCCCTCCTTATGGCACATCGTTGGGATGGGAAAGCCATAAAAATTTGCGGTTTCGAGCAGCGTCGTCCCCTCTTCAACGGAGACGTTGAGGCCATTCAATGTAAGGTTTATCATGGGTGTTCCTCTTCTTTATCGTTTACTTCCTCTCATACCACTTCTACGGCGCCTGCCTTACAAACGTCCCTGCAGTTCCCGCACTTGATGCACCTGTCCGTATCTATAACGTGCCGTTGCTTCTTCTTTCCTGTGATCGCTCCCTGAGGACAGGCTTTCACACAGAGCCTGCAGCCCGTGCAGCGGTCACTGATAAAATAGGTGACGAGGTCTTTGCATACCCCTGCCGGACAACGCTTTTTCTCGATATGCTCGATGTATTCGTCCCGGAAGTAGCGCAGCGTGGAGAGGACGGGATTTGACGCCGTCTGTCCCAGGCCGCACATGGTCGTGTCCCGTACGGTTACAGCGAGCTCTTCAAGGAGGTCAGGAGATTCAAGGCTTCCCTTTCCCCTTGAGATATCGTCAAGTATCTCGTACATCCTCTGGGTGCCTTTCCGGCACGTGAAGCATTTACCGCAGGACTCGTCCTTCAGGAAGTTCATGAAGTACTTGGCCACATCCACCATACAGGTCTTGTCGTCCATTACGATCATGCCACCGGACCCCATGATAGAGCCTACATTTTTCAGGCTTTCGTAGTCGATGGTCAGATCGAACATCGATGCCGGGATGCAGCCCCCGGATGGGCCCCCGGTCTGGATCGCCTTTATTGCTGCGTTCCCTGCCGGTCCTCCTCCAATATTACCGACGACCTCTCTTATAGTCATTCCCATCGGAACCTCGACAAGCCCCGTGTTCTTTATCTTGCCTACAAGGCTGAAGATCTTTGTCCCGGAACTTCTCTCTGTCCCTACACCGGCAAAAGACCGGCCACCAAGGTCTATTATGACAGGGATATTTGCCCAGGTCTCCACATTGTTTATCATGGTAGGTTTTCCGTAGAGTCCTTTCACGATCGGGAATGGCGGCCTCTGCCGAGGCTCTCCCATCTTACCCTCGATAGACCTTATCAACGCGGTCTCTTCACCGCATACAAACGCGCCTGCTCCCTTCACGATCTCTACGTCAAAAGACAACCCGGTTCCCATGATGTCCTCTCCGAGCAGGCCCAATTCCCTTGCCTGCGCAAGGGCAACGTTGAGATGTTTGATCGCCAGCGGATATTCGGTGCGGATATAGATGATACCCTCCGTCGCGCCCGTACCGTAGGCGCCTATCAGCATGCCCTCAATGATGCTGTGGGGGTTTCCCTCCAGGACGCTTCTGTCCATATAAGCGCCGGGGTCCCCTTCGTCGGCATTGCATATGAGGTATTTGGCGGCGCCGTTTTTCTGCGAGGCGAAGAGCTCCCACTTCTGTCCTGTGGGAAACCCCGCTCCACCCCGTCCTCTCAGCCCAGACGCCTTTACCTCATCGAGCACAAACCGGGAATCTTTCCCGGACATGACCTTCGCGAAAGATTGATAGCCACCGTTTCGTATGTAATCATCGATGCGAAGGGGGTCGACCTTTTCGTTCCGGCCGATGATGGTTCTGAGCTGTTTTTTAAAAAAGGGTATATCGTCCTCTCTCTCGATCCGCCTGCCCGTTTCAGAATCGACAAAAAGCAGCTCTTCGACGATGTCGCCTTTCGTTGTTGCCTCAATGATCGTTATCATATCGTCCGGGCTTATCTTCGGATAGAATGTCCTCCTGGGCTCCACAAGCGCGGACGGTTCCATTGCGCAGAAGCCGTGGCAGCCCGTAATGCGGAGGTGGATCCTGCCTGTGAGCTTTTTCTGCAGAAGCTCACCCTTTGCCGCGCGGATCAAAGCGTTTGCGCCGCTTGCCTGGCCACAGGTGCCTGCGGAGATGACGATGGTCGGCATCTCCGGATCGTCATGGGCAATGAGCTGTGCTTGCATTGTAAAGAATTCATCTACTGATGCGAGCTTATCCCTGCGCACATCCATCATGCCGCAGCTCCGTTGAGCTCAAGCATATGCCCGGCGCATCCGGTGCGCGTACAGATGCTGACAACGCCGCCTCCCCCGTTTACTTTTACCGTCGCCATCGGGGCGTTGCATTCCATGCAGCCGGCCTTGCCCTGGAGGCTCGAACCGCAATGCGGGCAGAGAAATTTGACCAGCGTATTATCCGGGATCTCGTGCTCGTAGATCCTTGTAAAATTGCCGTAAAGGGAGGGCAGCCTCGCCCATCCCCTCATCTCTCCCGCCAGAACATTGACCCGGATGGACGGATAACCCGCAAGGCGATATTCACTGTCCATCAGGCTCCGGTTGCACTGCGGACAGGCTGCCTCAATGGGAAAGAGATACATCTTCGCATTCCCGTTCGATCCATACACCCCGTCCTTTGTTCCCCGGATTATATCCTTGGTATCCCTTGGGGCTACATTCGCGAAATAGTGCCCGTCTGAAACAACGATCGGGCCCAAAGCGCATGCCCCGAGGCAGTTTACCGTTTCAAGGGTGATCTCATTGTCAGGGGTCGTCCCGCCCGGCGCCAGATCCAATTGCCGCTTGAATTCATCCACAACGGTCTGGGCGCCGCGGACGTGGCACGCGGTGCCAAGGCATGCCGATATGCAGTGTTTTCCCCGCGGCTTCAGGCTGAATGCCCTGTAGAACGTTGCAACGCCGTAGATATCCACAAGCGGATATCCGGTCTCTCTGGCAATAAGCCTCAGCGCTTTTTCGGGCAGATAGGCGCACCTCTCCTGGACGTTTTCAAGGATGGAGATGATCCCCGCCTTCCCGTTGCCTTTACGAATTATATTGAGAATATCTTTTGTTTCCATATTGTTCTCCTGTCCGCGTATTCTCCCTACTTTCCGGGAGCTCCTTTATCGATACTCTTCACAATGCCATATACCGCCTTCGCGCCTGGAAAAGACACAGCCGTCCCGGTTCTCGCATGTTGTACACAGTCCTATATGGTTTCCCCCGCAATCCTTTTCTTCGCTGATTCCCTCTTGCACCCGGCGAACATTCTTTCTAGCAGACCCTTCGTCATCGTCAAATTCCTCGCAGTAAAAGACCGGCCCCTCCGACTTCCTCACAAACGAGCATATTTCGAGGTTCACACAGGAGGGGCAGAGGCCCTGGTATATGTTCTCTTCGAAAAGAACAGACCTTGCCTTTCCCTTCGCTGCCCTGGCCATCCTCTTCATGCGCACCTCCCTTTCGGTTCGGTTGGTTTTTCTGTCTGAAAGAAATGCACTTTCCCTGCCACGGTTTTTTAATCAGGAGAAAGAGTGGACTTCCTCCTTGCGATTACCGTTGATCGCACGTCATCTTACATAGTTACGTGTAATAGTATTTTTCAGCGAAGAAAAGAGGACGGCCTCTGCCGCCGGGTAGTTCTGCGCCACCGGGGAATTATTCCCCTTGGCGCTGCCGTTAGATCGGGGAAAGACAAGGCCTCGTGGCCGTCTTCATGAATATATTTTTCGCGTCTTTGAAAGTTTTTCGCGCAGGGTCTTTCTGTCGATCCCGAGAATTTCTGCCGCCTTGGTCTTATTGCCGTTTACACTTGCAAGTACATTCCGGATGTATTCGGCCTCGACCGCTGCGATGGTACGGTTAAAAGACCCGTGCCCGAGGGCCGAAAAACGCATGTGCTCGGGGAGATCAGGGGCATCTACCGGATCCCTGTCTATCATAACGACAAGTCGCTGCACCGTATTTTCAAGCTCCCTCACGTTGCCCGGCCAGTGGTAACTCCGGAGAACCTCCAACGCCCGATCAGAAAACAGGGGCGCCGGCCGCCCCAGCTCCTCTGAGAACTTCCTGGAAAAATAACGGATCAGAAGCAATATATCGTTTCCCCGCTCCCTCAAAGGAGGGAGGTCTACGGTGATCACATTGATCCGGTAAAAGAGGTCCTCCCTGAATAGTCCTTTTTGGACAAGCGCTTGAAGGTCTTTATTGGTGGATGCAAGAATCCTCACATCGACCTTCCTTGTACGGCTCGAGCCGACCATGCAGACCTCTTTATCCTGGAGGACCCGTAAAAGCTTGATCTGCATTGTCAGGCTTGTTTCGCTTATCTCATCAAGAAAGATCGTGCCCCCGTCCGCTGTTTGGAAAAAACCGGCGCGAGTCTCTGCTGCCCCTGTAAAGGCGCCTTTGATATGCCCGAAGAGCTCGCTTTCAAGCAATTCTTCGGGTATTGCCCCGCAATTGACCGGTACAAAGGGCGCGGCAACCCTTTTGCTGCTGTAATGGATAGCCCTCGCGACCAGCTCTTTCCCGGTGCCGCTCTCCCCGCAGATGAGCACGGTTGCAGATGTCAGGGCAGCCCTTGCGATAAAGTCCCTGATCTTGGCCATGGCAGGCGATTCACCGATGAGGCCATGGGAAACTGCAGTCTTTTTCTGCGGACATGCATGGGCAGCCCTTCGCATGTGAAGCTTCTTGAGGGTCCGTTCTACAGCGGAAAGAAGCTCATCGTCGGTAAAGGGCTTTACCAGGTATTCTTCAGCCCCTGTCTTCACCGCTTCGACCGCCCCCTGCACGCTGGGGTAGCCGGTGATGATCATCACTTCCATATCGCTGAAGTTTTCACGGATATGCCTCACAAGATGCACGCCGCTCAAACCGGGCATCTTGAGGTCTGTGATGACAAGGTCGACGGGGTCAGCGTCAAGAATATTGATGGCTTCAGCAACGCTGGATGCCGTGAATACCACGTACCCTGCGGATGCAAGGTTGCGCCGGAGCACTTCCAACGTCGCCGGGGCATCATCTACCGTTAAGATGCGGTCTTTTCTGTCGGTGGGCTCCAAGGCTTTCCCCGCACCTTTTTGGATTGTTTGATCGGCAATTCTATCCTGCATACAGTTCCCTGTCCTGCTTTACTTTCGATCCTGATCGAACCTTGGTGGGCAACAATGATGCCGTGGGCTACCGGCAACCCCAGACCCGTCCCCAGTCCTATAGCCTTCGTTGTGAAGAAGGGAGTAAATATCTTCTGAAGAACCTCCCTGTCCATGCCGACTCCGGTATCCTCCACGATAATATGGATTTTCCGATGTCCTTTATGCGTGGAGATCGTCAGGTCGCCTCCGTCCGGCATTGCCTGCAATGCATTGACGATAAGATTTACAAACACCTGTTTCAGCTGTGAAGGGTCGGCATCTATCTCCGGGATATCGGGCGAGAGGGAGCGGGCTACATTGATCCCGTTGCCTGCGCACCGTGATTCCAGGAAGTGAAAAACCTCATTAATGAGGTCGTTGACGTTCACTTTTCCCCGTTGCGGCGGGATCTGGCGGGCAAAGATCAGGAGCTTCTTTACGATCTCGCGGGCATAAAGGGACGTAGCCAGTATCTTGCCGATATCCTCCTGCGCCTGTAAGGGAAGCCCGTGGCATTTCTGTGCAAGCTGGGCAAAACCGAGTATGTGTCCGAGGGGCTCATTCAGCTCATGGGCAACTCCGGCAGCAAGCTGGCCGACGGTAGCCAGCCTGTCGGCATGCCTGAGCTGCTCTTCAAGCCTCAGCCTGTCCCGCTCCGCCTCCTTTCGCATTATAACGATTGCGATCTCTTTCGCTACGGCCTCGATCAGATGCCTCTCTTCTTTGAGAAATGGTCCCTCATCGTGCCTCGGTCTTTCATCGCGGTAGCAGACCTCGATATGGCCCCGGCGTTTTCCGTTGATGATGATCGGTTCACGCTGCCGATATTTTCCCCGCCGGTAGTTCCGGGTTGAATAGGAGCAGCCGTCGAGAACAATTCTTGCGCAGGCTGCCTCCGGATACAACCAGGCGGGCGGAAGATCTTCCACAATGTTTGCCAGCATCTCATTGATCCCGGCATCTCTCTCGGTGGCAAGACGAGCTATATTATAAAGGCAGGAGAGCTCTTTGACGCGTTCGCGCAGATCTGCCTGTGCCTTTTCATTAAGTTTGATAAGCGCTTCCATTTTCGATACATTCATTCTAGACAATAGAAAAGGCTATTGCAAGGAGAGATTGCTCCTCCCTTAAAGACTTTTAATCTCTATGTTTATTGTTTTTAAAGCTTTAAAATAGTATAACTGTTTTGGAAGGAGTAGAAATGTTCGGAGCGCTCTTTGGATTCATATCGAAAGACCTGGGCATTGACCTGGGAACCTCGAACACGCTTGTTTACGCAAAAAACAAAGGCATCGTTTCCAACGAACCCTCTGTCGTAGCTATTCATAAGGATTCAAGGGGAACAAAAAAGGTCATCGCCGTCGGCGAAGAGGCAAAAAAGATGCTCGGCAAGACTCCCGGCAACATCGTCGCCACCCATCCGCTCAAGGACGGCGCCATTGCCGATTTCGAGATCACCGAGGCAATGCTCAAGTACTTCATCCAGAAGATACATAATAAAAAATCCTATGCGAGGCCGCGGATCGTTATTTCTGTGCCTTCCGCCATCACTCCCATCGAGAAGCGGGCCGTAAGGGAATCCGCAGAAACAGCGGGGGCGCGGGAGGTGTACCTCATTGAAGAGCCTATGGCCGCCGCGATCGGCGTTGGCCTGCCCATAACCGAGCCGAGCGGTAACATGATCGTCGATATCGGAGGAGGCACCACCGAAGTGGCCGTCATCAGCCTTGCCGGCATTGTCTACTGCAACTCGGTGCGCATTGCCGGCGACAAGATCGAAGAGGCGATCATTCAGTACGTAAAGCGGAAGTACAATCTCCTCATCGGCGAGAGGACTGCGGAGTATATCAAGATCACCATCGGTTCGGCATATCCAAGCCCCGACGGCGAAGAGACGACAATGGAGATCAAGGGAAGGGATCTTATCGCCGGGATACCGAAGGCCCTAGAGATCTCGTCAAAGGAGATCCGGGAGGCCATAGCAGAGCCCGTAAATGCCATCGTGGAAGCCATACGGATCGCCCTTGAGCAGACACCGCCGGAACTTGCTGCGGACATCGTTGATAAAGGCATTGTTATCAGCGGCGGAGGGGCGCTCCTTAAGAACCTTGACCTTCTCATCAAAGAAGTGACCCGCCTTCCTGTCATCATCGCGGACAATCCCCTGACCGCGGTTGCCGAAGGGACAGGAAAAGCCCTTGACGAGGTAAATCTCCTGAAAGTGATTACGAGTGAGTCGTGAAGCATGAAATTGATCTTATAAATCCTGGAGGGGAACACCGATGCACATCTGGCCTGATTGTTACCCCTGCATCACAAAGATGTTCACAAAGATTGCCGGCATCGCCCTGAACGACGAGCAAATAATACGGGCGTTCATCGATAGGGTAGAAGCAAAAAAACCGGCGGCTCCCCATGAATTCAAGATCACTTCACCTGAGATCATAAGCCGCCTGTGGATCATATTCAGCGAGATATCGGGGATTGATGACCCCCTGAAAGAAGTAAAAAAGAGACAGAACGATATAGCGCTTCAGCTCTATCCTTTGGTCAAAGAGTCCCTTCTGAAAGACCAGGACCCCCTGTCGTCGGCTGTTAAATTCTCGATCACAGGGAATGCGATCGACATAATGACGATCGCGGCGGAACAGCCGGTGGAAGAGATCATAAAAAAACTGGAAGGCTTTGTGCTGGACCCTGCAAGCGCAGAACAGCTAAAGGAAAGGCTTCGCAATGCAAAACGGATCGTCTTTCTGGGGGACAACTGCGGCGAGATCGTCTTTGACAAGATCCTTATCGAGACCATTCGGGGATATTACGGCAGCGATGTGGTCTTTATTGCCCGGACGCTTCCAGTGCTGAATGACGCAACGCTGCAAGACGCCCTGTATACGGGGATGGATGGGGCAACACGGACGATCGAAAACGGCATCCAGCAGCCTCTTCCCGGCACCATCATCGGACAGCTTCCGCAGCCGCTGCAAGAGCTGATATGCGAATCCGATCTGATCATCTCCAAAGGAGGGGGAAACTACGATACGCTGTCAGAGGAAAAAGGCCTTGACGGCAGAATATCCTTTTTGCTCCAGGCAAAATGCAGGCCCTACGCGACGATCTTCGGAGCGCCCCTCGGCAGTCCGGTCATCCTCAATGCATAAGGAGAAGCGTCTCAATTGAGATCTGCCTTAGTCTTTGCAACCCTTTCCGTCATATTCTGCTTTTCCATGTTCTATCGCGTCACAAACGCAGTCATCGCCCCCGATCTGATCCGGGATCTCTCTCTCAATGCCGAGAGACTCGGCATGCTCGGGAGCGCCTTTTTTTACTCCTTCGCCCTCTTCCAGATCCCTATGGGGGTGCTGCTCGATAAGATAGGGCCCCGGACCGTCATAACCTTTTTTTCGCTTGTAGGCGCGTCAGGGGCCTTCATATTCGGCCTCGCCGATTCCTTCGCGGCCTCTTTCGTTGGAAGGACGCTTCTGGGCATCGGGATGGCGTCGGTTCTCATGGGAAGCCTGAAGGTCTTTGTTATTGAGTTTCCGGCAAGAATGTTCGCCACGCTTTCGGGAACACTCATCTCGATCGGAACATTGGGAAGCTTACTCGCCACATCGCCGCTTGCTTACCTGAACACAACAATAGGCTGGAGGCAAACGCTGATCTACGCGGGAATGATAAACGTGGCCCTCTCGATCGTCGTCTTCTGGGTATTGAAAGGCAGCAACAGAAATAAGGAGGGCGATAGTCTTCCGCGCGCCATTCAGGATCAAAAAGGCATAGGGGCTTCTCTCCGAATGGTTGTGGGCTCTCTGTCATTTTGGCAGATAAGCGCCCTGGCGTTCTTCAGGTACGGCACGTTCATCGCGCTTCAGGGGCTGTGGCTTGGGCCCTATCTCATGGATATAAAGGGGTTGACCCAGATAAAAACGGGCAATGTCCTCATGATGATGTCTGTCGGGATGATTGTCGGCTCCCCGATAGCAGGGTACCTGGCTGACAGGACCTTTCGCTCCAAAAAAACCGTCATTCTCGCAGGGCTTATTCTTTACACGCTCTGCCTTATACCGCTTACAGGGATATTCGGTATTGACAGTACGCTTGTATTCTCTGTTTTGCTGTTTTTCACAGGCGTGTTCACCAGTTTCGGGATACTCCTCTACACACATATCAAGGAGCTTTTTCCTCTCAACATGTCGGGAACCGCTATGGCGGGGGTGAACTTCTTCGTCATGTCAGGCGGCGCGCTCTTCATGCAGGTAATGGGAAATATCATAGAATCCTTTTCGCACACAGGCCATTCCTATCCTGTCCAGGCTTACCACATGGCATTCTCCATATGTCTTGCCGGAATGATCGCCGGGCTTATATTCTATGCATTCTCAAAGGATTTCCGCAGCCCACGCTGAAATATCAAATAACCGACTATGCTTTATATAAAAGCATTGCAGGCGGTGGACCGCTGTCTAAGCTGTCTTTGTAAGTTTTTCCAGCGCATCAAGTACGAGTTTCCGCCTGAGCTCCTTTTCCCCTTCATATGGCAGCTCAGGATTTCCCACGGGATTCGTTATTGCTATGCCCTGGACAATCCTGTTTGCTCCAATGGTTTTAGCAGGCGCTGTAAGGGCGGTGATCAACACACAGGGGATACCTTCCTTCTCAATCTCTTTTTCAAGCACTGCACCGCAGCGCGTACCCGTCCCTCAGGTAGAGGTGAGAATAACCCCCTGCACCCCCGAACTCTTTAACTCGTGCGCAATGGTTGAACCTAATTTCTTGGCGTTTTCAATATGGGTCGCTACTCCTGTAGTAGCAAAAAGGTAATCGTAGAGTTTTCCGATCTTTCCTGATCTTTCCAGTTCCCTCATAACGTCCACGGGCACAAGCCGATTAGGATCATCATTGACGTTTGCATGATCGTATCCAACATGAATGGTTTCAAAGTCACCCGGCTGCAGCTTCTCGAATCCTTCGATCCTGTACTTACCATATTTTGTTGCCCTGTTCGTTTCTATACGATCCGGGTTCCCTTTTGGTACAAGTCCTCCCTCTGTTACCAGCGCAATGGTCATCTTTTGCAAGTCCTTGAGGGGCGGCGCCGGTGGAACCAATTCTGATACCGGCTTTCTGATCTCGGTCTTAAAAGGCTCTCCTTTTATTTTTGCCAGGAGAGCGGTGACAGCCCTCTCTGAAGCCATATCCCCTGAGGTTACATTGAGTTTAATTCCTCTCGGGATGTAGCCTTCAGCCTCGGGGAGGCCTATCGATTCTTTGTTAACAAGTTTCAGCGCCAATCTTACTACAATGGCCATCGTCTCGGACATCCCGCGGGCACTCGGTCCTGCCTTGCATATATAGATATCTTTTTTATAAAGGTCCACGCCTGGATTTTCGTTATACATTCCCGTTATCGTTGCTATCCCCAGCTCTTCCTTTGCAAATCTGCATATCTCCCCACAGGCAATGCCGTAGCGCCCCGCGTTGAATGCAGGGCCGGCAACCAACAGATCAGGCTTGCAGGGACTCATCATGTCGAGTACTTCCCGCCTCGATCGCTCGATGTTCCCGGCGAAATAATTGTCGCCGCATATAACGGTGGCAACTACTTCCCCCTTTTCTCCCAGAAGTTTTTGGAGAAGTTGACCAGGCCCTATAAAACCTTCCTTTATAAAGGGGGCTATATCCGCCTTTTCCTCTCCTCCTATCTGACCAAAGAACTGATTGATGTAATGTACGACCCTTACCCTTGAACCCATCTTAATATTCCTCCGTAGTGATTTTTGTAAATCCTGCCTGGCTGATAGCGTTTGTTATAAATCTCATGGGAATCGTCATTGGCCCGTCATAAGGCCCAGGAATGCCAATGGTCATTCTATCCCCTCCTATGACGCGGTCGACGGGGGGCAGCTCTGCCATCTGCTCCACATTTCCAACGCTGATGACGCAATCGGCAAGGTCCGAGAAGGCTACCATCGAGTATGAGCCGGTTCCATCAGGGCTTAACATCTCACTATTTATTAGGGCCGTCTTAACCCCCAGCAATTCGCATTGTTCGCAACATTCCATGAGGTCAATATCGGGATGCCCCCCACCCTCCTTTGTGATAATGACCCCGTCAGCGCCCAGTATAAACCTAACCAGCTTTGCAACCATGACGGCGGAACGCTTCTTTTCCGCTGCCGATAACTGAGCGTTAGACAATACAACACCGGTGAGCAACAATTCCTTTCCATGCCTCTCGTACAGGCTTTCAATAACAGGATTGTTTATCATATTGTATGTATAGTTCCTCAAGCCCGGGGAATAATAATATGTTCCGGAAACCATAGCCCCATCGATGAATTCATTAGGATGGAAGACCGTCGGAAAATACCGGCGGGGATTGTCGCCATATATGAAAGGCTCCCGGATCGTCTCATGGCACTCAGTAATGTATATACATGCAATTTTCGGCAGCTTCCTGCCTGTGTACTGCTCTCCTAATTCGCTTACAGAGGGTATGTCATAAGTCTTTATCTCATCCGGGGTCATGTTAACGGTGGCGTTCGCAAGGTATATTGATGTTTTCAAAGCTGCCGTCTTCATGGCGTTGCCGTAATTGGCAGGGTTTGCATCATGGGCAGGCTCCGTCACAATCACTATATGGTGAAGCTGGGAATAGACGCTTAATTGAGAACCCGGACCGCTCATATCGAGGATGCTGCCGTAAAAATTTTCTTTCAGCCCTGCCTCGATGATCCCAACCCCTTTTACAACATGTGTCCTTCCCATCCCTGCGACACCCATGTTGCCCAGCCAACCGGGGAATATTGTTCCTTCTGATACCTTTACCCTCGCATCAACTACATCGAGGACGTTAATGACACGGACGCTCTCTCCCGGATTCGCAATCTCAATCTCCAACTTAGAGAAGCGGGGATCTCCGGAAAGCATATCCTTCAATTCGCTGATGTTTACAAAAAGCTTCCCTTCTTTCACTAAAGTACGGTCTCCTGGAAGAACATTATTGATGTGAAACATTCCGAGTTCCAGCTTCATAATTTAAGACCTCCTGCAAGTCTCATTTGTTCTTTTATTTTTAAATCAGCTCTCAAGAAGCACTCTCCCTTCCTTCATCACCATTCGGATCCTGCTCTTATTCTGCAGAACTGAGATGTCCTTAAGAGGATCGCCGTCAACAACCAGAATATCGGCGCACTTTCCCTGCTCTAATGTGCCGATTTGTTCCTCTATTCCGAGCGCTTCCGCTGCCACCTTCGTGGCGCTTGAGATCGCATCATAAGGAGACATTCCGGCCTGAACCATCAGGATCAACTCAAGGGCATTATCTCCATGCCTCATCGGCGGCGCTCCGCTGAAATCAGTTCCGCAGGCGATCCTGACCCCTCTTTTCCGGGCTATGTTAAGAGCCTTTACTGCGACTTTATTCAGCTCAGCGCCTTTTCCCAAGGCCCACGGGCTCATGCCATAATTGCCGGCTTCTGTAGCAATCTTATGCATGATAGAAAGTGTTGGGATAAGATAGATGCCTCTTTTTTCCATTTCGTCACATATTTCTTCGTCAACATAAGTGCCGTGCTCGATGGTATCGACCCCGCCCTTGACGGCATTGGCGATCCCATTCCTGCCCTGTGCATGGGAAGCTACCTTTCTTCCGTGATCGTGTGACTCGCCTACAATGGCGCTGATCTCCTCCGGGCTGAATTGAACCTCATTTGGATGGTTTCGCTGCGACATAACGCCGCCCGTAGTGCATATCTTGATAAAGTCGGCGCCTTCTCTTAACTGTTCCCTGACCGCCTTTCGACAATCGTCCGCCCCATCGGCCAGGCGAAAGATTCCTTTCATTCCTTTTACGTAATCCAAAGGAAGGAAGTGTAGGTCATAATGACCGCCCGTTATACATATCGCCCTGTGAGCACTCAATATCCTGGGGCCTTTGATCGTTCCTTCTTCAATGGCCTTGCGCAGATGAATGGACTTGTTCCCTCCGGCTTCTCTTACCGTGGTAAACCCGGCTTCGATCAAGGATTCGCAATCCTTTACGGCGCGTATCATGTTGAGTTCGTCAGGCACCAATGCCCGATGGAGATAATCCAATGTTCTTGCTCCCCATAAGTGGACATGGCAGTCGATAAGTCCGGGCATCACGGTACAACCTTCTACAGGAACGATTCTTGCGCCTTCTCTCTTCTCTATTTTGAGTTCATCCTCTCTGCCGATAAAGACAATCCTCTGTTCCTCAACCAGAAGCACGGAATCCGGCAGCACTTCCCCTGGTTTGCCCGTTAGAATCTTGCCTCCTTTAAAAAGAAAAGACCCCCTTACTTCAGGAGTATCCTTCACTTCCGCACCCCTTCATGAAGAAAATGGTTAAGCCCGTCGGCGTCCATGCCGCCAATCCCCAGACTTTCAACCGTTCTACCCTTTTGTCGATAATCCTCGCTGTTAATAATGGAAGCCAGGTGAATAATTGAATCGATGGTGGGAGTGGGAACACCAAGCATCTCTCCCAGGGAAGAGAGGAAGACAAAACCATATTTAACATCTTCGCTGATATAACGGTCCTGAAGGTTCCCGGGCCCCTTAAGGGACGTGAAAACAGGGCTTGTTCCATATGCCTCCGCCAGCGAAGAGGCTCTCCTTGTATGGTAGCCTATCTTCAGGATCCGATCTTCCGAGGAAAGCCTGTCATAGCCCAGAACTTTGCATAGTTCTAGGCGCTCGTTTTCTATTGCCTGAACCACCCTGCCCACAGAGGGGGTAAATCCTTCCCGGAAAAGGTAGAATTCACCATGGGAAAATTCAATCCTGCCGGCGTTCAGTATAGCCGGCGCAGGATGGGCAAGGATGTTGCCGTTATTCAGACCGGTTTCGAGAACATTGACGGCCGGGGCCACCGCCGCGAAAAGAGGGTTTAATAACCTGATGAATTTCTCCGTATTTTTCCCCGGAAACGCAGCACCAAGGAGCCATGGGCTGCGGACTTTGATCTCCACTGCCGCAGGTCCCGATAATCTGCAGGCATAAGGAAGGGTGGCGGTTTCACCCAGGAGTACATCTTCCCCTACCCCCTTTACCCTCAGGGCATGTGCAAACTCCAGCGCCCCCCCCGTTGAACCTGGGCAGAGAAAGACCATTTGTCCTGCGGTCAAGTGCGGTGCACATATCTCGGCTATACGCCTGTGGCCAAATGCCGGGATCGAGATCAAAACACATGAGGCCCCATCCATGGCATCCTTAATATCCGTCGTTGCTTTAAGGGGCGCAAATCCGTTTCTTCCAACACCCTTGAGCTCGACTCCGCCTTTCTCAAAGACAGCCTCTATCCGCTCGCGAAACTCGGGAAATTCCCATAGGATAACGTCAAATCCTGCCAGCTTGAGGTCGGCTGCACAGGCATGGGCGCCGTTTCCTGCCCCCAAGACCGCGATCTTCACACTAATACCCTCCTCTTCACACTAAACTCAATTTTTTCAGCTTCGATCAGTTGCTGCTTTTATAATACCCCAACGACGACCTATTATCTTGATCTCAGGGAAAAAAGCGGCAAGGCCGATTAAAAATCCCAAAGCATTGACTGCAATCAGAACAGAGGAATCCCTTTCGAGCGGAAAAAAGAGGGCACCTCCGCCAATCATCAAAATTAACCGCCGCAAAAAGGATATTTTTTGAAAAAAATATCCTGCTATCCCGATAGTGAAAAACCATACCCCTATACCGGTTACGACAAAGGTCAACATAATCTCCACAAATGAACCCTTCATGATCAAGGCTGGTGAAAAGACAAAGATGAATGGGACCAGATATATCATCAGCGCCAGCCGCATCGCCGACCAGCCTATCTTCATCGGATCTGTACCCGCCAGGGGTGCAGCGGCGAAGCAGGCCAGTGCAACAGGCGGGGTGATGTTGGAGATAATGGAAAAGTAAAAAATGAACAGGTGAGCGGCCATCGGCATTATGCCAAATTTGACGAGCGCGGGGGCGATAAGGATCGCCACCAATGCGTAGGCAGCGGCCGAAGGCATGCCCATGCCGAGGATCATGGAGGCGACGGCTGCCCCGATCAGCAGAAACATTACATGGCTCTTCCCGGCCTCGGAAAGCAGGTAACTTACGGAGAAGCTCATCCCGCTGATGTTAAAGGCGCCTACGACAAGGCCGGCAGCGGCCATGACTCCCCCCACTATAAGAAGCATCCTTCCCGATTCCTCAAAAGCCTTTATCAGCCGTTTAAAATAGGTCTTCCGATTCTCGGACAGCACGGCAAAGAGGGGCAGGCACAGGAGTCCCGAGATGGTAGCTGCAGTACCGGCGCTCAGTCGTGCTATAAAGAGGGTGTAGACAAGGATGCAGAGAGCCGCCAAGGTGACCCAGGACCGTTTGATGGTGGCCATCACCGGGGGCATCTGTTCGCGGCTAATCCCCACAATCCCGAGTTTCGCAGCCTCCAGATCCACCTGCATATAGACTGAAAGATAATAGAGGACCGCCGGCAAAAAGGCTGCCAACGCGACTTCAAAGTATGCCACCCCAAGGTTCTCAGCGATAATGAAAGCTGCAATGCCCATAACAGGCGGCATGATCTGCCCTCCTGATGAGGCTACCGCCTCCACAGCCCCTGCAACCCTGGGCGAAAAGCCGGCCGCCTTCATCATGGGGATGGTGATAGTCCCTGTCAGGAATACATTGGACATAGGGGCGCCGGTAATCGTTCCCACCAGACCGGAGCCTATCACCGCAGTCTTGGCACTTCCTCCCCGTGTCCATCCGCAAAGTATTGTGGCCAGATCTGTAAGCGTCTGCCCGGCTCCGAAATAGATAAGGACCTGTCCGAAGAAGACGAACCCCATCCCGATGGTAGCTGCAAGCATCAACATCCATAACATGCTGTTCGGATCGAGATAAAGGTAATTGACCAGCCTGTCGAATGTCATCGGACGCCCGCCCAGGATAGCAGGAAAATGTTCTGCAAAGCGTGTATAAAGTATAATCGAGATAATGATAAAGACCAATGGACGGCCTACCAGGCGCCTCAGGGCCTCCAGGGTCAGCAGAATGGCAAGCGCCCCGAAGAAAACCTGCTGGAAGGTGATACGACCAAGATTCAAGACAAGATCGGGATATTTGAACGTTAGGTAGAATCCGGCAGGAAATGCCAGGGCCGTGAGAATCCAGTCGTGCCATGGTACAGACTTTCTCTTCGAACCTTTTGTTGCCGGTATGCTCAAGAATGTACCGGCCAGGCAGAGGGTAAGAAAAATACCCAGATACTGCTCAGTGAAAAATGTCAGACCAAGACGGCCGGGCAAATCAAGGATGAACAGGATCCCAATAACAGGCAAAGATACTAAAATCGTGAATTCGATCGCACGTGAAAGGTTCGTCAATGATCGACGAGGCTGGTCCTCTTCTTCCCTCGGGATATTATCCTCTTCCTGGACGACACTACCCATCAAAGTCCCCCTTTTTATTAAGTAGTAAGGCAATCCTGCAATACGATCCCACACCCAGATTTCGGCAGCATGTTCAACAATTAAAGATGCGGCACCGGATCTGCAGTCGTCAACCTACTTCGGTCAAGCTCAACGTTTCAATAGCTGCTCCTGCCTCTTCTGCATCGCTTCTGTCCAGACACCTTTTTCTTTGTAGAACTTGACCGCTCCATTGTGATAAGGCGCAGGCTGGATGTCAGAGGGCATAGTCTCAGGCTTCCAGTCTCTAAGCCAAGGGTGAACCGGGTACAGTTCCGCATGATTCTCCCAAATAGTTTTAAGTATGGTATAGACCGCATCGTCAGACAATAACGAAGAGGCAGCCAGGTAAATCGAATAGGAGATGAGGACTGTATCCTTTTCTATGACGCCTTCGCCGGCCTTCACCAACTTAGGGAAACAACCCGGAACAAGTTCGTCGAGAATCGCCTGCTTCTCCTTTGGCACACCCTTTGCGATATCGGCAGCGGTCATATCGCCATAAGAAAGGACGTTAACACCAAGCGCATTGTGGAGCTCAAGGGCGGCAGGGGTTGTTGTGGCCCCGCTTGTACCGGCATCGATGCGTCTTTCACGAAGCATTCGAAGGCTGCCCTGGTAGTCAGGAATAGGGACCTGTACTACATCCCCCCAGGTCATCCCAACAGACCTGAGCATTGCCTCGGCAAGGTTCTGGAGCATCTGGTTCCCACCATATTTGGCAGCAAGACGCTTTCCTTTAAGGTCGGTAATCTTCTTGATACCGGACTGTTTGAGCACTGTGAATGTTGTGGCTGATTGAACGTTTCCATGCAAGACCATCCGCAAGTTCTTATAGGCCTGGTCATATCCAAACGTACCGGTATATGCCCAAGCGGCATCAGAACTCGATAGAAGACCTAATTCAAGCTTGCCTGATTGCATAAGAGACATCCAGGCATTGGGGCCGGCAAATGGCTGAACGACTGCGTGTATCTTTGTCTTGCTGGAGATCAGCTTTGCAATGCCCGTTCCACAGGCATAATATCCTCCGCCTACCGGGTGGGTACCGATGCCGACATTTGTCGGCAACTGTCCCGGACCCGCCGCCTGTGTTGGATGATAATCTACCAGGGCAGGGATGATACTGATGATCATGCCAATAAACAATCGGGTTAACAGATTACCTCTTTTTGTTCTCATAATGTCCCCTCCTTTTTTTAATTAATTTTGCATAACCCGGGTGTCGAACTAACCTCTTAGCCGTCGAATTGGGCTCTTATTGCCTTGAACTTATTTGCCACCTCCTCTGTGTCTACTATCATGCTCACGATCCCTACCTGCTGCTCATAAACATCATCAGGGATCTCCGATTTTAAATCCGGTTCAAGAATGTGATATACAGGGAGCCTCAACGAGACTCCAGCCAATGGACCTGCAAAGCTGGGATCGCCTACCGTTAATGTCTCAGCGGCAATTTCCGCTCCTTCGATATCGCTTGCCCCGAGTATCACCATAACACTGTCTTTTCCCAGGTCATCAGCGATCTTCTTAATTTGAGCCTGACTCTCCAAGTCCATTGTGCCCGCAGCCGTTCAGACAAAACACTCAGTTGTCATAAAAACAATATTGCCCCCTGCCGCCATTACGCATGCGGCAATAGCAGGACCCGGAACCCCGTCCCTTTCTCCAACGATGATGATATTCTTGCCTTTGATCATCTTTACTTTCCTCCTTGTATTATGTATTCATTTACGCCTTCACTGCCTGTTACTATGGTTCTTCTCAAGCAAAAACGACATTCCGTCAGACAGTTGTGACATCCTGCCCAGGAAAAGACTCCCTTTCGCAACAAACATGGTGTTTCTTATCTCTCCTCTCTTCATCGCCTCGATCGCATGCCCGAGAAAGGGGACTGCCGCCGGGATGTGCCCCTGTGTCGGTGAAAATCCAGGCATGCCTTTTTCCTTGACGAAGGTATTCATCTGACCTTTGTCTATCTCCTTTTGCAATACCGCAAGGGATGCCATTATCTTATAGTTTGTAAGCGGCGTATTCCCGCTGCCTGCAGGCAAGGTTACTTCAGGGTTGTGCATTTCAGTGGCATACTTATCAATGTCCAGCATTTTTGCATCAATCTTGTTGAGGGGCTTCAAAACAAGGGATGTCATGATCTCCTGCTGGCTTGAAGCGGCTCCTATGGCATGTTTTCCCACACAGTCGAGACGTATGACAGGGCTTAGGCCGTCATCCTTCTCAATAAGAAAGGCAAAACCGCCAAGGACATCTTCAAGGATAGGCATATTATGCTTTAGGTGCCCTGTATACTTCATGCCGATCTTGGCGAGACATCCGCCGCCAACTACAACCACGCGCTCAAAAACACCGGCGCTCACTAACGAAGCGGCATCAATAATGGCATGAATAGGCGCTGCACAGAATGCCTTTATATCGTGGCCGGACGCATTCACGCAATGGCACATTTCACCAATAGCCTTTGAAAGGCTCCCTCCGCCACGGTTATAACGGTCTCCCACGGCCTCTTCTGAGCAGTTGAGAATAAAGTCGATCTTATCTGATGTAATTCCGCTTCTCCTGAAAAGGTGATACATCGCAAAGGCTCCTGATGCTTTTGCCAGAAGATTTTCCATCAGAACATGCGCCTTCAGAGAATCATCGGCATCGTGGTCCCTTCGCAATGAGCCGATAATTAATCCCCCGAAATAAAGCGGGAGGGCAGAACCATCTTCGATCTTTGACATTATCTTATCAGGAGAGACACCTGTCCCGAGTTTCTGAATGTCTTCGTTGACAAGAAAAGGTCTTTTCAGTGTAATCTCTCTAATCTTATCGGTAAATTCAGGTGTCAGCCAGACAAGGTCGAAATCATCGGCAATCTTTATCCATGCGTAAAATTCATCCTCAGGGAGAATTTCCCCAAAAAGTCCCTTTCGTTCCGGCGGAGAGACAGGGTTTTCATACCAAGGCTGCTTGATGTTATTCAGCTCATCAGGGTGCAGATTGCCTATAAATACCTGATTAGGCGGGTATCCGGCTGCTTCATCGTAGCTTCGTGTATGCTGGTATATCTTTGCAAGCAGCTGCTCATTCGGTATGCTATTCAAATAAATATCCCTGAAGGGTTTTGAGCCATAACGAACAAAACTGGGGATATGGATAAGCACATAAGAACAATCCTTTACTACCACCGCCATAAAATCATCACCTTCCTTTGTCAGAGTATTTTTTCTATCGCATTCTCTATGGATGTAAGCGTTACGGTACCGGAAAGGCGATCAACCTCCTTGCCGTCTTTATAAATAAGAAACGTAGGCAAAGACAGAACCTTTAATTCAAGGCACAGGCGGCGGTTGCTGGGCGCTTCAATCTTTACAAATTTCAATCTGTCTTTGTGTTTTTCGGCAAGTATTTCAACGCTTGGCATCAATGACAGACAAGGACCGCACTGAGGACCCCAAAAATCGATAATGACCGGCTTATCCGCCTGTAGCACTTCCTTTTCAAAAGTTTCCTTCCCTACTTGCTCCATGGTCTCTATCCTTTCTTCTAAAGATTTTTATCCTTCCAAGACACCCCATTTTCCTTGCCTGTTCCTATAAGGGCATCCAGGGCTTTCAATACGATTGCCCGCCTTATCTCTTTCTCGTTTTCAGGAGACAAGGACGGGTCTCCGAGGGGATGGGTAATCCCTCGACCGCGAATAATCCTATTTACTCCTGCTGATGTTGCTATCTCTACAAAGGTTGTGATGAGCGCTACCGGTATGCCTACATTCTCAATCTCTTTTGTGATCACTGCGCCGCAGCGAGTACCGGTCCCTCAGGTGGATGTGAATATAACGGCAGATACCCCTTGTCTTTTCAATTCCTGCGCAATATTCTCACCAATCTTCTTAGCCACTTCCAGAGACATTGCTGCACCCGTAGTGGTGTAAAAATATTCGTGTACCTTTAAGCATTTTGCTTTATTTTCGATCTCCCTCATTACATCAACCGGCAAAAGCCTGTCGGGATCGGCATTGACGTACCGGCTGTCCCATCCTCCACTCACAGACTCAAAATTGTCGGATCTAAGATCATCTATCCCTCGCAGGCTGTACCTCAAGAACCTTTTAGATTTGGCAGACTCTAATCTGTCCGGGTTGCCCAAGGGTACCAGCCCCCCCTCCGTCACCAGCGCGATCACCTTATGAGGCTGGTCTTCTGTTGGAGGCGCCAGATCCAAACCGGACCCTCTGTCGTTCAACCGGACACCGGAAATGCCTTGTAAATTTTCTGTTCCCTGAATGCTTCTTTGATTAATATTCTTAAGAATTCTTACGATGGTGTTAAGTGCACTATGGATATCTATGTCATTTGTTAATATCCCGGGATGATCCATGATGTGCAATTCAAGCCAATCATTGACTAGAAACCTTCTCCACGAGTGGCCTTCGAAGCGCGAAGGAAGAGTATAAGAATTGTTTTGATTTGGTCCGTATGCTTGAAAAATATCGGCAGAAGAAGAAAAAGTTTTGCGGGCTGTCTGCGTTTTTTGCTTAACGAGAAAGGTGTCGTCGTTGTTTTTGCCGAGAAGGATCGCTTCTAAATCCCGGTTGTTCAATTTTTTTGAAATTTTATAAATCTCTTTTAATGTTTTCTCATTAGACTGGAGGTACTTAATGACAATCGTCTGCAGGATGTGGCGGTAAGAAAAAAATGCATAACCTCCTTTATAGCAGACAGGCTTATCGATCAGATCTTCTTTTATATAATATCTTACTGTTCTTTCGCTTAGAAACCCTTTGCCCCTTGAATGTTCCTTGTCCACTGTGAATGCAGGGAACAACATGTTGGCATATTCTATAATCTCACTCAGTCTAAAATTCTTTTTTCTTTTTAATTCTTTAAGCGCAGGATGTGATAATTGATTTCTCTTTACCACCTTTCCCATATTTTGATGTTAACATAACTGTTAACAGTTTTGTCAAGAGATTTTTTATTTTTTATTCTTTTCCTTGATCGCTATCAGCAGCCGCTCCGCCGTCACGGGGAGC
>DIFC01000069.1:0-15996 GCA_002418945.1 Deltaproteobacteria bacterium UBA5758
TTCAGCCTCGGGTCATAGCTGCAGTAGCAGCAGGGGAAGTAGAGGATCTCCATCCCCTCTTTGAAGGGCTTCACGTTCAGGCCCTGCGCCCAGTCGGCCCTCGTCTTCCTGTCCTCGTTGAAGGGGTTGCCCTGTGCGGAAAGCGCCGAGCTTATGGCGCGGTAGGGCTTGACGGAGCCGTGGAACACGCCGTACCCCGTGGCCATCCTCCGGAGGGCTATCATGTCGTCGATCTGCTTTACGTCCCTGGGGCATCTCTGGGGACACTTGCCGCAGGTGGTGCAGCGCCAGATCTCGTCCCGCTCTATCTCGCTTATGCCGAAGGTGGCCTCACGGATGAGCTTGCGCATGCTGAAGTTCCTCACCTTGTTCCAGGGGCACACGGTATCGCATTTTCCGCACTGGTAGCAGAACTTTACGGGGTCTCCGCCTTTCTCTCTTACCTCGTCGATTACCTCTTTAAAGGGGGCTATGGTTTCCACGATCGTTTCGTCCTTTTATTTTACTGATTTTCTGTCTCGTTCTTTCTTTGCATTTTCTGCTTCTTACCTTTCACTTTTCACGTTTCACCGGGTTCTCTATTCCTTCTGCGAGATCCGGGCGACGGTATCCATTACCTTCTCCATCCCGTATTTGTTGATCATCGCCTGCAATCCCACCTCAACGTCCTCCGGCTTCACCTCTTCGTCCACCTCTTCTTCCCGTTCTTCGTAGATAAGGGCATCATTGATGCACCACTCGACGCAGAGCGGCTTTTCTCTCGGCGGATCCTCTTCGCACATGTCGCATTTGAGGGGAAGGCCGGAATCGGGCTCCTTGAATGCGTCCCTCGACGGGCAGGAGGCCCTGCAGAAGCCGCACTCATCGTATTCCTTGCCGTCGATCACATATTTGTCCCTGCCCATACATTCCGCAGGGGTATACTCGCCGGCGTATACGGGAACATAGACGTCTCTTATCGGGTCGCGGATCATCCGGATGCGGGACCTCGCGGGGTTCACGCTGCTGTATTTCGGGTTGGCATGAAAGGCAGCGCAGACCGCCTCGCATGCCCGGCAGCCATTGCACTTATCAAGGTCAATTTTGATTGTTTTGATCTTCTTTTTGATCTTAGCCATTTTTTATTATCCCTCTCTTTTCCAAGTCTTCGGCAACGTAGCCCAGATCCAGCTCCTGCAAGGTCTCTTTTGTAGGGATGCCGTCATTGTCCCAGCCCTTAAATTTGTAATAGGCATCCAGGAGCTTCTCTTCGAGTTCGGGAAATCTCTTCTTCCAGTGGTCTTCAGGCGGCTTCTCGTCTGCCCGTCTCAGCCCTCTCCTGACATTAACGGCCCTGACGAGGCTCCGGTTCCTCTTGTATACCTTCCTCAAGCCTTCCTCGTCCATATCGATCCCCGTCGCTGCAGAAATCAGTTTCGGGTAGTTGTGTATATGGTAGGGAGGCTTCAGGGGGAATGATGACAGCCCCGCGCACACACCGAGGGCATCATCGATGTAGTGCATCATCTCCTGCCAGTCGACGATGTCAACGGACATATCCACCGTCGGATAATAGGGATTTGCCCGCTCGCCGCGGAATTCCCAGTCCAGAACGATCTGTTTGAACTTGTCGTCAGGGACCTGTATCCAATCCCTTATAAACTCCTCCCTCTCTTCCATCGTCGCAAAGGGCGTCTGGGGGAACTGTCCTTCGATCTGGGTGATGTTGATCTTTTCACCGGTGGCATACATAAGGAAATAGACGGGGTTCAGCATCCCGAGCTTAAGCGGAAGCTGTTCGTGCTTCTTGATGTTGTTGTGGGCAAATTCCTCTGCGCCCTTGCCGATCTTCTTGGCCGCCCAATAGGTGCCGTCGGCCAGGATATCCCCTATCCCTTCGCGCCGGACGATCCTGTCGAGGAGCCAGTAAAATCTCCCTTCGTTGTCGGCCGGGCAGCCCTCAAAGTCTGCGTCGGTCAGGATGCCTGCCTCTTTTAGCTCAAAGGCAAAGGCCATGGTCTGCGGCACCGAGAATCCATCTACCCCATATTCGGTAGCACGCTGTGCGATCCTAAAGCCGAAGTCCAGGTCCTCCACAAAGGCAGCCATTGAATAGGTTAGCTTTGAGAAACATTTCATCATGTACGTCGAGATCCCCGGAACGGATATAATGGCCCCGCATTTCATCGGGCAGTTATAGCAGCTTATCAACCTCTTCCGCACATTAAGCTGGACGCTCTTCCATTTTTCTTCAATCTCTTTGTTCCAGAAGTCCTTTCTCCGAACGCGGGCATTTCCCCATACAAAGTTTTCGGTATGCCATTTCTCGTCAACGTGGAGCATTTCCTGCGGAGACCCCAGCCCCTGCAGGATGGTCATTACGTTTGGAACGGGATTGTCATTCCGGTATTTGATATAATGCATAACCTCGTTGCAAAGCTCCATGAACTCGGCGGGCCGCGCAAGGTTGATGTCTTTTGTCCCGCGGACGGCGATCGCCTTGATCCCTTTGTCGCCCATGACCGCTCCCAGGCCAAGGCGGCTTGCGCTTGAGCGGCCCTGCTCGATGGAGGCCATCAATACTCTGTTCTCACCGGCTAAACCGATGGCGGCCACCTGCGCGTTGGGCTGGTTCAGTTCCTTCCGGATGATCTCCTGCGTCTCAACGGCTCCTTTCCCTTTGAGATGGCTCGCGTCCCGTATCTCCACCTTGTCGTTGTGTATCCAGATATAGACCAATTCCGGAGACTTGCCGCGGAAGATCACTTTGTCATAACCGGCATACTTCAATTCCGGGGCCCAAAACCCTCCCATCATCGAATATCCCATCAGTAAGGTCTGGGGTGAATAGGCAGTCACGATGGTACGGTTGGCTCCCGGGGCCATCGTACCGCCTAAAAGGCCGGTGCTGAACATCAGCGGGATGTCCTTGTCAAAAGGATCGATCTCAGGGGGGACCCTGTTCCACAATATCTTGGCGTTCGTGCCCAACCCTCCGAGATGAAGTTCCGTGTCTCGCGGATCGGTCTCTACCCTCTCGATGTTCCCCTTGGTTAGATCGATTTCTAAATTAAATCCTGTCTCTCCATACCTCATGTTTTGCTCCTCTGGTTGGTCTTTACGAACTTGTGATTAATGTAACAAATCGGATAATTCTTGTCAAGCGGAATAATGAAATAATTCACAAGCTTTACAATCCAAAACCCGTTTTCGGCACAATACCATTCACATCTTCACAAAGACAACGATAATTAATAAATATTAATGAGTTACGACTATCTGATTAGAAAAGCATGGACCTTAAAAAACGAACAGGTCGAGGCCTCCCATCATGTTCACAACGGCGCCCGTCATGTAGTCGCTCGATACCGCAAATACCACCGCGTCGGCAATCTCCTGCGGCGTGGCCGGCCTGCGGTGGGCAGTCTTCTTCTCAACCTTTTCACGAACCGGCTCCGGGAGATTGAAATAGCCGTCGGTCGCAGATATTCCGATCACCACGCAGTTTGCGGTTATATTAAAGCGGGCGCCTTCAAGGGCCGTTGATTTTGCCAGCGCTATCAGACCTGCCTTTGCGGCACCATAGCTCGTCTGCCCCGTTCCGCCGAGGACTCCGGCAACAGAGGTCATGTTGACGATGCGGCCCCATTTGTTGGCGCACATATCTTCCCATGCCTCCTTGATGCAATAGAAGGCGGAGTTCAGGCAAAGCTTGACCTCATAGTCCCATTCCTCAATGGTGGTCTTGGTTATGCTGATATTGTGCCCCATCAGCGCGGCGTTATTGATGAGGATGCTGACCGGCCCCATCTCGGCCTTGATGGCGGCGAAGGCCTTTTGAACGCTCGGGTAGTCGCTCCCGTCCATCTGGACCGCCATAGCCTTCCTGCCGAGGGCCCTTATCTCGTCGGCGAGCTTCTGAGCCCCGTCCATATGGTGAAAGCCTGTCACCACAACATCCGCCCCCAACTTTGCCAGCGACAGGGCGGAAAACCTCCCTATTCCATTCGGCATTGACGCTCCGGTTACCAATGCAAGCTTACCTTCTAATGACATTGCTCCCTCCTTGATATTCACAATTTTTATATATTCGCCCACCCTTTGACAAGAAATCAGTTAATCTATATAGCACACCCGCTACAGGGGTTGTCAATCTTTTGCGACCGGTCCGCCACTGTCGGCAACGCCGCCTCTCAGCGCGTCGATCAGTATCCGGCTCACCTGCTGGTGGTGCTCCAGGATGTCGTATTGCGCGTCCTTCAGGAGCCAGCGGCTTACCATGTGTTCAAGGATGCCCAAGACCAGATGGCGCAGAATATAGATGTCCACATCCGTTCTGATCACGCCTTCCTTCTGCCCTTCTTCGATGATGTCCCACACGGAACGCACCGACTGCTTGAGAAAGTCGTATGTCTCTGTCTTGGCGAAGCTCCTGTTCACCCGCAGCTCAAGCATCAACAGCCTTCCGTACTCCGGATTGTTCTTGAAGAAATAGAGAAAGTACCATACGAACTTACGGATCTTGTTAAAGACCCCTGTTATCCCTTCCAGATGCAATGCGACCTGGCTGCGGAACTCGTTCGTCTTCTCGACAGGGATAGAAAAGAAGAGGTCTTCCTTGTTCCTGAAATACTGATAGATGGTGCCGTTAGCGATGCCCGCCCTTTTGGCTATTTCAGAGATGCTTGCGCTCTGGAAGCCTTTCTTGCTGAAGATTTCAATAGCCGCCTGAATGATGTCTTCTCTTCTTGCAACCTTCTTGTACATAGCCTGTATGCCCAGCGTCTTCCGTAAAAACAGATTTACACAATTACGCTTGCTGCCCTGCATCTATGCATCGGAACCCTGCCTCTTGCAGAAACCTTCTGCATAGAGCGCTGCACCCAGGACCGGCACCAATGCAGGATCCCATTCAGGATCAGGCGCCAGACTGCTTACTTTCAGAATGCCTTCCACAAGGCCTGTTATTCCCGGATTCCTCGCCAGGCCCCCGATGATGACAAAATCCTTTTTCATGCCCAACCTGTTTACCAATGTGCTGATCCTTCTGGCCACGGCATGGTAATAGCCCGCTATCAGCTCTTCCACTGGCATCTTGCTTCGGACCAGATCCAGGGCTTCGGACTGGGCGTATACGGCACAAAAATCGCTCAGCTTTGGAAATTTATCAGACCTGAGCGCTATCTCCGCCGTCTCCGCGAGGCCCTTTCCGACCAGGTCGCCAAAGGCTTCCATCGACCTTCCGATACCTGCAGCACATTTGTCGTTCCAGAGAAATGCCGTTGCCCTGCCCTTTTCGGTGCAATGGATCACCCTGCAGCTTTGTCCCCCTATATCGAGCACCGTACGAACCGACGGGCCCCATATCCGTACCGCGCCTGCCGCGCCGCAGGCAATCTCCGATACCGCCTTGTGCGCAAAGGTCGCCTGCGCACCTCCACGGCCGGTCGCAACGATGCAATTGATATTTTCCAGCTTTAGACCGGTCTCTTCCAGGGCCCCCTTCATGGCATCAAAGGCAGATTCCCCGTGCGGCCTGGTGGTTACCTGAGAAGATGCATAGGGTTGTCCGTCAAGCAGTATCAACGCCTTGGACGTCGCCGCCCCGATATCGACCCCCGCCGCTATCACCCTGGCCTTTGTCCAATCCATCTTCTTATTTATCGAAACATTTCCGCTCATTTTCCACCTCCATGACTCACTACAGCACCTATCGCGCCTACATACTCGGGAAGGCTCACTACGCTCACCTCGTGTTTGATCAGGCGCTGAAGGTGGTTGACAACCGCTTGAGACCTGGCCAATCCGCCGGCCACTACGATCTCTTCCGTCAGGGGCAGATAGGTGGACATGGCGGCAACGCGTTCGACTATGTATCTGGTGATGGCATCTGCCACATCTGCCGCGTCCACGCCCTGGCACATAAGATCGATGGCCTCCGATTCGGCGGCCAGGGCGCACTGAATGGCAACGGACACTCTTTTGGTCGACTTGAGCGCAAGCTGGGACAGCTCATCCTCGCTTATGCCCAGAAGCTTCGCTATGCCCGTATAGAAAATACCCAGGCCGTCGGCGCATTTGTCATTTTGAATAACGTCCAGCAGGTTCCCTTTCTCATCGTAGCTCATGGCCTTATGGACGTTGCCGCCGATATCGATGACCGTTCTCGATTTATTATTGAGAAAAAAGGCCCCCTTGGCATCCGCTACGTATTCAGGAACCGACGCGACCACGTTCAATACCGGCCCCGCGAGAGCATCCCTGAAGATTCCCGTGGCAACTACGCCGTCCAGTTCGCCGCCGGAGATGCCCGCGCTTTTCAGAACATCGTTTAATGCCGACCGGGCGGCAGACATCGCATCGCACGCGGTCGGGACCGTGGCATAGCCGAGAATATCTCTGCCTTTCATTATTACGGCCTTGGTATTGATGTGGCCTGCATCCAGTCCGGCAAGAAGTTTTTCGTTATTCATCAAGGTGTCACCCCCTTTATTATCTCCACAAGAGCTTCCAGTTGCGTCTGAAATTGAGCCTTTGGAACGGTGGTGTCAAGCTCAAGCTCGGTCGATGGGATTCCCAGCTTATCGACGATTGGTTTCAGGGCCACTACATCCATCGGTTGAGGGCTACAAAATCTCTGGTAAAGAAATATTACCCCATCGGGCTTGAAGTCCTCAATGAACTGCTGAACGAACCTGAACCTCTTTTTCTCCCCGGTCCCGGGGACAGTATCCTTAGCGGGACAGGGGATCTTGCCGATGTACCCCTCGGCAAGCGCCTCAAGCTTGTCATGCCTGCCTTCGGGCACCTCGAACCAGAAATACCTGGCGGCGGTACAGGAATCGATGAAGATAATGCTGGTGTCGTAGCGCAGGTGCTCCATCAGGTCGAAAAGCCCGAGATCGTCGCAGGCGCCTCCCGTCACCATAAGCCTGACCCCTGGGGCCGCCTGGCCGGGTTCGGCCTCCAGCCTCTCGATCAGCTGCTCCAGCATTCCATTGCATTCCTTCTTATCCATGACCTGAGAGGCCAGGGTTACGGCGGCGACCTCAGGGCCTGTTATAGGCGGCCTGTCATGCCTCAGAAATTCCCAGAGCCGCTTTAGGAGCCTTCTGTTGTGGTTATAGACCTTGATCGCCTCCTCCAGGTCGTTGTCCGTTACAGACCTTTTTGTAAGCTTCTCGACAAACTCTTTGAACTGTTTAAAAGACTCCGCCATGAACCCGCCGGCGGGCTTCGTGTGTATGATGTGAGGGTACTGCATGAGGTAGCTCTTATCCTGGAACCCTGCAAACCTTACCCATACGTTGAACGCTTCGCCCATATGGATGCAGCTGCTGCTCGTAACGATCAGGTCCAGGTGATCATAGTCGCCTTTCAATCCCTGATAGGCGCAGTCATGGGAAAAGGAACAGTACGTTTCGTGGATATAGCCCCTCGTCATTGCCTGAGACTCATGGGACGTAAGGATCCTTAATGGTACGATCCCTGCCGCGTAGAGGATCTCCTCCGGGACATGGGTGCACATATATCCTGCCGAAAGGCGCCCTTTCTCCTTAAGTGACCTGACGTATTCCGGCGTATTCTCCGCTATGTGGCGGAACCGTTCGATTATTGCATCTCGGCCCTTCTTCTCCATCTGTCATGCACCTCCTTTCTTATGCGCTTCCATGAGATGTACAAATAGCTCCGTCTTCCGCTGGGCGCCCGGAAGATCCATCTTCCGGACATCCACCTGGTCAGTATCATATTCAATGGTAGGGATCTGGTTCTTGAAGATGCGCTGCATCGCTATGTAGCCGTTCCTGAAATCCGTTTCACAACTGCGGGAAGGCGCAAGTAAAAGACCGTCAGCCTTATACTCTGCCACCATCGCCTTGGCCATCTCTTCAAGCGCCCAGTATGATCTTACCCCCTGCCATGTCGGCCAGCCCAGGACTATTTTGGACAGCTCGGTTATGGCCTTTCTTCTCGTTGACAGGTCAAGCTCGTCCACCCAGGCAGGGTCTATGGGTTCCCATGTCCACTTTCCGTTGACAATACCCTTGAAGTTGCCGCAGGTGCCGAAGGTATATACCGAGGCTACGATCTCGGCCCCGACATCCCTGAGGATCCTCGCCATCTCCGGATGGCCGTAGGTGTGGGCTATCCCGAAATAGACTATTCTGAAGCGCTGGTCCGGCGCCACGCTCTCCCCGTTCTCGACCATATGCTTCACTTCCTTCAGCAATTTTTCATATATCCGTACGCTCTCATCGGTCGTCCTGTCCACAACGGCCGGCGGAAACAGGGCTATGAGCCGCCGCTCATCAAGCGGCGCCGGAGAATGCATGTTGAGCGCGCATATATTGCCCCACAGGACAAGCACCTTTATCTCATTTCTCACCGCCTTGACGAAGAGCTCATCGGAAAACTCCCTGCCGGTTACTCTCTGGAGCCACTCTATGCCCGCCTCTATCTGGTCTGAGACGTAATTGACGATCTTCGGATCTTTCTCGGCATTCCCTCCGCCGATCATATCTATGGCATACATAGGTACTCCGCCCAGGCGCCTCGAGACCTCCTGGTACCACTTTGAGTGCTGGCTGCACAGATGCGTCGTCCAGATCACATCCGGCCTCGGATATCCGTCCTTGATCGTCTTGTCCGTAATGGCAATCTTGTCGCGGATCACCTCGCCCACAAAAAGTTTGAGGTAGCTGCATGAATGAAAGCCCAGGCCGCCGGTCTCGGCAGCGATAATATCCTCACGGCATTCTGCGGGCACCGTCCCTGCCGCTGATGCCGAGTGGGGCTCGCCTCCTATCACGTGTATGTCGTCGCCAAGCCCTTTAAGGGGGGCAAGCGGGCTCCAGGTAGAACCCATGCAGCGCAGGCCTCCCGGGGCAAAGAGGTAGTTCCTGTAGCAGTTGGTCTGGTAGTTCTTCACGTCACCCCATGTTGTTATGTTATATGCCATCTCAACCTCCTATCCAAAATATATCAATTTTTTTTTGATCGGTATCAATATTGAACATAATTCATTATTATTATTTTAAACATCAGATGTCAAGTATTTTTTCTTTATTTTAAGCCAAATTTTATATTGAATATAGTTCATGTTAGTATCCAAACAGCTAGCAAAGTCGGGGTGAATACCCTATTTTGTCATAAATATTGAATTATGTTCATATATTAAGAATAAGAGGTTTTCAATCGTTGTATGATGCTAATGAGAAAGATGTCGGGAGATTATTCTGTATAGGGGCACTTTTTGTTCTCACGGATAAAGCTGCAATCCTTTCCGCAGGGCTCCATCCTGATTGACACTTCGCTCTCGTCGATAAGCGAATCGATATCCTTTTTAATATCTGAGATGACTGAATGGCCTTTTTTCAGCTGGATGTGTTCAGGCATAATGATGTGGAGGTCTATAAAGCGTTTTCTCCCTGCCGTCCGGGTCTTCAGTTCTTTAAAATTGCAGTATTTGTCCATATGTCTTGCAAGGACCTTTACGACATCCATCTGCCCCGACTCCTCGATGGAGGCGTCGAGAAGCTTCATGAAGGCTTCCCTGAGGAGGCGGACTGAAGGGACCGCGATAACGCCGCTCACAAAGAGCGTGGCGCCGGGGTCGATGTAATTGACCACCTTGTCAAGCCCCAGACGCGTAGCGATTATTATCAGGAGAAATGACAGAGTGATCGCTGAAGAGATATACCCCTCGAGCTTGAAATGCAGCCCTTCCGCCTTCAATGCAGGAGAGGCGCTTTCCTGCGCCAGCTTCAGTATATAATAGGATCCCCAGAAATTGATGGCCACGCCGGCGATGCTGCATATGAACCCTACTAATGGGGCCCTCACCTCTTCCACCCTGATGATGTGCATGACGGCTTGAAAGGACATGGCAAGCGCAAGGCCCACGAGAACCACCCCTTCGATCACCTCTGACACGTTCTCGATCTTTCCGTAGCCGTAGTTATGAAGAAAGTCCGCCGGCTTGTTCGAGATCTTGATCGCATAGTAGAGGATCACCGAAACGGCAAGGCCCACGAAGGATATCCCAAGGTCAGCGGCTATCGCCAGGGAATCGACGATCACAAGGGCAACCGCCTTGATGAGGCAAAGGGCTATGTTCGAGAAGAGGCTTACCTTCACGGCAAGCATCATGTACCGATCCTTGTCCATCGCCCTTATTATATATCGAAAAGGCAACAATGCAAAGACTTCCTTCGGCTCATTCGAAAGATATGACAAAGTTTATTTGCAACCCCATCCTTCTATGATATGATATGCAGCAATCCGGAGGCTCTCATGAAAGACCGTTCAACGGAAGTTACCCTGAAGATCTCATCTGACATGCAGTTCCTTCCCCTTGCCATGTCATTCGCTGAGGCGGCGGCAAAAACATTCGGGCTTGAAAAGACGGATGCCCTGAAGCTCACCCTCGCATGCGAGGAGACGTTCGCCTACATCTGCGCCATAAGCAAGGAGGCCAGGCCACTGGTGATGGAAGCAACAAACAATCTCTACTATGTACAGGTGCAGTTTCTTTTCAATGCCACCAGCTTCGATCCCAGGGCCTTCAACCTCACAGCGCAGGTCTCTCCTGACGATGAAAAGGGGCTTGATGAGATAGGGCTCATCATCGCCTCAAGGTCCGTAGAGAGGTTTCAGATCTTTCATGGCCCCGAGGGCATCGGCCTTGTATTGATAAAAGAAAAATCGTACCCTCCAATGCTGGAGATCAGGTCTCCGGAATCAAAACCCCTGAAAGATTTTACCATCATCACCCCCGACCCGGGGACGCTTAAGCTGTTATCCGGGCAGATAGTACGAAGCTACCCGGAACGCTTCTATCCTCAGGACTTCGGGCTTCCTGGCAAGCTCGCGGACATGGTTGCGAGCGGTGAGTACGGCGCAGCCGTGGCCGTAGGCAAGGAAGGGGGAACGGGCGGCGGCATCATATGGCGCCAGTTAAGGGAAAAGATGGTCGAGGTCTTCGGCCCTTATCTCTTTGATCAACCTTCCCCATCGTCAATGGCCGAACGCCTCATTAATACCGTCATTGAAGGTCTGGCAAAGACCGATAGGCTGTTCCTCGTCATCATGCATGCAACCCCTGAATTGCCCGTAGGCTACTTCGAACCGCTGGGAACGATCGACGTATTCAGGACGGACCCTTCTCCCATGACGATCACGGTTTACTGCCGACAGCTCAAAGAAGATCCCGGCAGTGCCGTTTGGGCCCACCCGGATCTCGAAGATTTCCTGAAAAAAGAATACCGGCGCCTCTATTTTGCCCGCCATATCAAGCCCACGGTTAATGCTGGCGAGGCCCGCCCCGAACATTCCGTGTTCGCTGCGAGGTTCGTAAAGGCGCAGAGCGCCGCCACCCTCAACGCCATATGGGATGGGATCGACGCCCCAGACAACCTCGAACACCATATCCGTACCCTGAAGGATGAAGGGATGATGAACATCTTCTTTGAGATCGACCTTGCATATGCTTGGCAGGCGAATCTGACACCGGTGCTGCTGCAAAAAGGCTTTATCCCCAGGGTCATTCTGCCTTACGCAGGCGACGGGGATATCGTCCTCTTTCAATACCGAGAGGGCCCATAAACAATGTTCGTGGTCCCCCTCAACAGGCTCGTTCCTGATTATATCAAGAAGTTCGAGGCATACATACCGAGCAAGCCCGATCCCGAGCTCATGAAGCTTTACGGATGCGATCGCCTCTACCGCCTCAACAACAACGAGAATCCCCTGGGGCCTCCTCCTAAGGCGCAGGAGATCATCCGCTGCTTCCCGCCTCCCAGGGCAGGGCTCTATCCCAGCGGAGATTCCTACTATATGCGCCAAAGGCTCGCTGAAGCGTATGGTATGGACCCTGACCAGTTCCTCTTCGGCAACGGCGCGAACGAGGTGATAGCCTTTGTCATCAAGGCGTTCTGCCAGGAAGGGGACAACATCGTTACAACAGACAAGACCTTTGCCGTCTATGAATGGGTGGCAACCTTTTCCGGCTTTGAAGCAAAACTAGTCCCCTTGAGAGACTTCGGCTTTGACGACCAGGGCATGCTCGATGCGATCGACGAGCGGACAAAGATACTCTTTGTATGCAACCCAAACAACCCCACCGGGACCTATTGGAATGAAGCAAGACTAAGGAATTTTCTCGATGCGATCGCGGGCAGGCAGATCATCGTCATTGATGAGGCCTACTGTGAGTTCGTTGAAAAGGATGACTATCCCGACGGAATGAAACTGATCGGGGAGTACCCCAATCTCGTTATCTTCCGTACATTCTCAAAGATGTTCGGGCTTGCGGGGCTCCGCATCGGTTATCTTGTCGGGAACCTGGAGGTCGTCGACGTGATCAGGCGGACCTGCGTTGTCTATTCTGTGAATACCGTTGCACAGGATGCCGCCCTTGCGGCGATCGACGACGTTGACCACATCTATCGCACACGGGAGCTCATAAACACTGAAAAAGGATACCTCAAGAAGGAGCTCGAAGGGCTCAAGCTTGAGATGCAGATTGGCGAAGGATGCTTCATTATGGTCAAGCTGCCCATGAGCGACACCCTCGCTTACAGGAAATTTATGACAGAAGGCGTCATGATACGGAGCATGACGGGCTTCAGGTTCCCCAACTGGATACGGGTGAGCATCGGCAAGCATGAGGCGATGGAGGCATTCATAGCGGCCTTGAAGAAGATCCTTCCCGCGTAACTAACTATGATGAGAGAAGAGAAAAAACCCCTCATGACCGGTACGGCAGCACCGCGTCTCGATGCCTGGGCCAAAGTAACGGGAAGGGAAAGATATGCAGCAGACCTTTACAGCGACCGCTTCTTCTGGTCCGGCGCGAAAAGGGCCGGCATCCCCCACGGGAAGCTGTTAGAGGTACATACTGAGGATGCAAAAAGGCTCAAGGGGGTCGTTGCGGTACTGACCTCCGCAGATGTTGCCGGTTCGAACAGGGTCGGGATCATCAGGGGGGACCAGCCCGTGCTGGCCGACAAAAAGATATGTTACGCCGGTGATCCTGTCGCCCTTGTGATCGCAGAGGACAAAGACATCCTGCAAGAGGCCCTGGACCTTGTGACATTCGATCATGAGCCCCTGCCCGGCGTCTTCGATGTGGAAGAGGCATTGAGAAAAGACGCCCCTCTCATCCATGAAGACAACCCCTGGGGAAATCTCCTTCGCCTCGTTTCCGTGGAGACTGGCAAAGGAGCATCTGCCTTTGATGAATGCGATGTGATTGTTGAAGGGCTCTTTGAAACGCCTTTCCAGGAACACGCCTACCTCGAGACAGAGGCCGGGTGGGCATACCTGGAGGAAGACGGCGGGCTTGTTGTCGTCGCCACAACCCAGACGCCTTTCCGCGACCGGAACGAGATGGCGCTCGCCCTCGGCATCGACGCGGAGAAGATCCGCATCGTAGTTCCTTACCTTGGCGGGGCCTTCGGAGGAAAGGACGGGATAACCGTTCAATGCCTCCTCGGCCTCGCCGCGCTTCACACCGGCGGCGTACCCGTCAAGATGTGGCTGGGCAGAGAGGAGAGTTTCCTCGCGAGCGTAAAACGCCTTTCCGCGAAGATGCATTACAGGCTCGGAGTAAAGCGCGGCGGTGCCTTTCATACCTTAGAGTGCAAGGCATACTTCGATACCGGCGCTTACGCGGGGCTCGGAGAGACCGTTATGACCCTCGGACTGGAACATGCGGGCTCTGCATACCGCATCCCGAACGTGACCATCGAGGGATCGTGCGTATACACGAACAACTCGGTCGGCGGGCCTTTCCGCGGATTCGGAGTAACACAGGTAACGGCGGCCATGGAGCAGGTCGTTGATATGGCAGCGCAAAGGCTCTCCATTGATCCGCTGGCGATCCGCCGCATCAACGCAGTGGAAAAGGGGGACAAGAATTGCATCGGCGTCACGCTTACCCATTCAACGGGAATAAAGAAATGCCTTGCCGCCCTCTCGGAGCACCCATTGTGGATGGAAAGAGAAGGATGGAAAATGAAGGCAGGGCAATTCAAAAAGAGGGGGGTCGGGATCGCCTGCATGGCACACGCTATGGGCTATCCGGCCGCGGTGCCCGACTTTGCGAACGCGAAGATCGAGCTTACCATGGAAGGGAGGTTCCGCATCTATGTCGGGATAGTGGATATGGGACAGGGAAACGCGAGCGCCTATGCGCAGATCGCGGGCACCATACTGAACCAGGACCAGGGCGCGTTTGAGCTCGTCCAGCCCGACACAGGCCGGACATTACCGTCGGGCTCATCCTCTGCCAGCCGCACAACATACGTATACGGGAATGCCCTTATCATCGCCGCAGAAGACCTTAAGAAGAGGATCCTCGATAAGGCATTGTCCTTTTTCAAAACAGCCCGTTCTCAAGACATCGTGCTAGGCCCCGGCGGCATCGGCCACAGGGAGGGAAAAAAGAAGATATCCCTAAAAAAGGTGGCGGAGCTGTTCGGTGAAACAGAAAGGACCTGTAAGGCATATTTCAGGGTGCCTGCCGCAACGGAGATGATGGACCGGATATATCTCGGTCCCCACATCATCTTTTCATACGGGGCGCACCTCGCGTATGTGGAGATTGACACGCTGACGGGCTGCATAGAGGTAACAGGGTACCTTGCCGTCACCGATGCGGGAAGCGTCATCAACCCCCAGGCATATGAACAACAGGTTCATGGGGGGATCGCACAGGGCATCGGGTTCGCGCTCAGCGAGGAATATAAGGTCACGGAGGGGCGCACGGACACGAAAAGCCTTGCCACTTACATCATCCCGACCGCAATGGATGTGCCTGATATGGTGTCAATCGCGGCGGATGGCGTTGAAGAGACCGGGCCGTTCGGGATGAAAGGGATCGGGGAGATCTCGATCAGCGGCCCTGTTCCTGCAGTCGCCAACGCCGTGGCCGACGCATGCGGCATCAGGGTCCCCCGCAACCCGATCACGGCGGAGAAGATACTTCAGGCATTAGGAAAGCAGAACAAACAGGAGAGGCCGCGTTGAAGATATCCTTTATTCTGAACGGAAAGAAGAAAACGATAGATGTTGAATCCGGGATGCGGGTCATCGACCTTCTCAGGGAGCACCTTCATCTAATCGGCGCCAAGGAAGGATGCGGCTCCGGAGAGTGCGGTGCCTGCACGATCCTCGTTGACGGTGAAAGCAGGTTGTCCTGCCTGATGCTCGCAGCTCAGATTGAAGGAAAAAGGATCACAACCATCGAAGGTCTGTCGAAAGACAGAAGGCTGCACCCCGTGCAAGAGGCCTTCGTCGAGAACGGCGCAGTGCAGTGCGGCTTCTGCACGCCCGGCATGGTGATGACTGCGGTCGATCTCCTCTCCCGCAATAGGCATCCTTCGCGCGATGAGATCAGGGAGGGCATAAGCGGGAATCTCTGCCGCTGCACGGGCTATCAGAAGATCGTCGATGCGATAGAGGCCGCTGCGAAGGACATGAAAGAAGGAGACGCCGAATGAGGGATGTCCTGCTGCCGAATACCCTCGACGATCTGTGGGAAATCCTTTACTCGGAACCGGAGGCACTTTTATACGCAGGCGGCACCGATCTTCTCGTAAAGATCCGCTCCCGGTCCCCCTCGCCCCCGTTCTCCCCCGCACCCCAGCGTTCCGATCCGCTTGCGTTTCCCCTCTTTCGCCGCCCGGCTCCGCTTGTCTGCCTCGAAAGGATCAGGGAACTGAAAGGCGTCCATGAAGAGGGTGCGCTTGTCTGCATCGGGGCCTGCACGACCCATTCGGAGATCATTAGGGATTCTCTTGTCAGCCTGCACTTTCCCATTCTCATCAAGGCGCTTCGCCTTCTCGGCTCCCCGCACATCAGGAATATGGGAACCATCGGCGGGAACATCTGCACCGCCTCGCCTGCCGGCGACACGCTCGCGCCGCTGTATATCCTCGATGCTTCTGTCGAGACCCGCTCTTGCGACGGCGGCAGGCTCATGCCCCTTAAGAATTTCATCCTCGGGCCGGGCAG
>DIFC01000069.1:16033-32795 GCA_002418945.1 Deltaproteobacteria bacterium UBA5758
ATCCATCACTTTGAAAAGGTGGGGCAGCGCAGGGCGCTTGCAATTGCCATCGCAAGCATGGCCGCCCTCATAAAGCTCTCCGATGACGGGATTATCGACAAGATCAGGCTCGCCTGGGGAAGCGTCGCGCCGACAATCGTTGCCCCCCGGACCGTCGAAGACGCCCTAACCGGGAAACCCTTGACTGAAGACGTTCTCCGTGATGCCATGCCGCTTGTAGAGGATGCCTTGTCCCCTATCGACGACGTGCGCGCCTCCGCCGGATACCGGAGGAGAGTCTCCGCCAATCTCCTTCTCCGCCTGCTGCAGTATAAAGATGCAGAGTTCGAGGGGCCGGGGATCCAAGACAAAGTTCGAAGCACGAATTTATAAATCATAAACAACAATTACCCATGCAACGCATCGCGCGAAACCCTCGAAGAATGATAATGATCTATCCCGCACCTCCCTTAATAAGAATGAGACGTCGTCGGGACTGCTATCCCCGGGTTTACGTTACCCCTCCTCAGGCAAAGCTCGGAGAGTCTCCCGCGCGCGCTTTGCAAACACGCTCGATCAACAGATCCCCCGAAGCAGCGCTTCAGGGCAACAGCATCCCCTCTCCCTTGACGGAAAAGGATCAGGGCACAGGCGACACTTGGCAACTTTGTCCCCTCTCCCCTTGCGGGAGAGGATCATAGCAACAACGTTCCCTCTCCCCTGGCGGGAGAGGGTCAGGGTGAGGGGGAACTGACCCGGCGGGAGAGGATCATAGCAACAACGTTCCCTCTCCCCTGGCGGGAGAGGGTCGGGGTGAGGGGGAAAGGAAACATACGAGCACCCTGTCTAAACAATTGAATTTGTATTTTGATATTGTTTACCGCATCGCGCTTAGGATTTCGTGCTTAGTTCTGCTATGGGCTGCGGGTAGCGAGCAACATTTTGGCTACCGCTCCATCGACCGTTGTGGCGTCGAGTGAAACCTCCCTGAAGATGCCTTCAACAAGCGGGGCATCGATGCGCTCGAAATCCTTTTCCATCGGGGCAACGATCACCCCGCCCATTTCAATCACTGCCGGGCTAACGACCACCCGTTCGTCATCTTCTCTGAAAAATACATCGGGACGGTGCTTTTGGCGCGGGAAGATCAGGAGGCGCCATGTACCGTCTTCGTAGAAGGCTGCAATGTTCATCATGGGCTCTTCATTGATGCAAAGAGCCCTCTGCAGGCTGTTTAGAAGCTTTTTAAAGGCATTCCCCAATGCTGAGGGGTTATCCCCTGTGAGGACCATAATCTCCCGTCCCATACCCCGCATGCGGGCGAGAGGGATACCATCGACCTCTGCGATCATGGCCAGCCTTTTCTTATCGACGGTCTCTTTCTCTATCGGCATCTGTCCCGACGGTACTGCCTGGAAGTGAAGATGGTCCGGCGCAGAGGCACCGCACTGCGGACCGTTGTAAAGGACCGCCCATCCGGAGCCGAGATCGGCGGCAAGCTGAAGGAGCGCATCGATGCTGCCCGCTATGGCCTGAGGGATATGCCGCACATAGGTCACCGTGAGGTGTGAATGGAAGACAGGCCGGGGGTTACAAAGGATAAGGTACTCATCCCGGTAAAGGATGCCTTTCTGTTCCTGCGGGAGGCTCTCTGCGCAGAGAAAACATGCGCGCGCTTTTATATCCTGTCGATTCACCGACGCTATGCTGTTTACCGTCCTCCCAGGGTTGTGCTGAAGGCGAACCGTAAAGCCATCGCATACAACATCCCTCGTTCGTACATCCGCAAGCGCCCTGTGCGCTTGCGCAAGCTCCGGCCACGACCTCTCTTGCCCGGCGATTAGCTGGATGCAAAGTAGCGGGAGACCTTGCTTGCCCTTTTTGCCGTTGAAAACAGCGCTCGAGCACACAAAATTCACTTGCTACGCCTCCTCTGATTCATCTTCTGCCTCTCAATGATCTCCTCTGTCCTGATCTCGTCCTTGAAGGCGTCGTTTCTGTTCGCCGCCTCGATTGAGAGCGCGGCGTCGGTGTTGCCTGACCAGCGCCTGCAAAGGTAGAGGCTTTCGAAGATCCTCCCGATCCGGTACTCCCTGCAGATCCGGAGCGCTGCCGCATAGTCCTCGCCGTAGCTCACGTTCAGGAACCCGATCCCGCGCATGATCTCCGTATCGAATGCCCGCGGCGCGCCGAGGCCGTTTATGCGAAGCGCATTGTTGTGTCCGTTCGCATCGGTCCATTCCCGGTGGTCGATAAGCCCCGGCGGGATCTCCTCCAATCTTTCGTTGACGAGAGTATAGGAGCCGATCACCATCGCATACCTGCCCTCCCGGAGCACATCCACGATCCTCTGAAGGACTCGCCTGTCGATGTAGAGGTCGTCGGAATCGAGCTGTATGGCATATCGGCCGCAGAACTGAGAATAGAGCGCTTCGTTCCAGCAGCCGCCGATGCCGAGGTCGGTCCTGTCTGGAATTATATGTTTCAGGGCCGGGTGTTGCGCTGCCAGGCCTGACAGCACCGCCATCGTCCCGTCCGTTGAATGGTTGTCCACGACGATGACATTGAACGGGAAGTCCGCTTCCTGAGCCAGCGCACTTTTTACGGCATCGGCAATAGTACCTGCCCGGTTGCGAACAGGTATAACGACGGATGCCTCGACGGGGAATGCCTTTCGTTCTCTTTCTGCCTGCTTCAGATCCTCCGAAGGTAGGTAGGCGTTGATCCTCTTCAGGTGGTCCGTGAAGATGGCCTCCATCTCCTTCTGGACAACCTCATTTCGTGGATCGACGTATGAGAACAGCTTTTCATCGCCGGTCGCCTCATCTGCCGAAAGAATGGAATAGAGAGGCTCTGTCAGATGGTAGACCGGATTGTCGATGGAGACCTTAAGGCGAAGGTCATAGAGGCCGGCGTACCGAACGTCCGAAATCGGCCCGTATCTTTTCAGGGCATCCCTGGCAGCAGTTGCTGAGAAGAGTATCGCGGCGCCGAAATCAAAATCATCACGGACGCACCCCAATTGGTAATCGTTAAGTGGGTGAAGCGCTCTCGCCTCCTCCCTCTCATCATGATAGTCGGAATAGACAATGCCCGCCTTTGCCGATATCGCCGCCCCCAACATCTTCTCCCTCATCCCCGGCTCCATGATGACCTTCCCTTGTACCGTTAAAAAAAGGATATACTCAGCCTTAGCCCCGGCAAGAACCTTATTCAGTGTTTCTCCGGACACAACGGAACTGATTGCAACAGCCTCGACCAGACTCATAAAAGACTAATTACCATATGAACAGCCAAATATCCACCAATGGGGACGTTCTTAAGAAATTAAATAAGGAGGTTAGAGGGCAATCAGGGACGTTGGTAACTTTGGTAACCAACTTGATGCCGACGGATATTTGCAGCCTGTTCAAGAAATGGCCCTTCAAGATGGCATTTCACGCTTTGAGGCATGAGAGACGGGAGTGGATGAGTAAGTTACAGAAGTTACCAACGTCCCTGATTGCGGTCCCTGATTGCGGCTGTCAATCAAAACATGTCATTCGATAAGGTTTGACAGGCTTACGTTTTCCCGTTATCATCTTCTGCAAGATAATTTCAGGGGATAATGAACCAACATGAAGGGAAAGTTCTTGAGAAGCTGAAGGCGCAGAACTGGCACGCAACAAGAGGTAAGGCGAAAGGACAAGGGGATTAGACACATGAAGATTACGGAAAATATTCATTTGCTGAGATTGGATTTTAAAGTAAAACTGGATGCTCATACAACGATCGAAAGATTTGCAAACTGCTTAATTGTTTTCGGAAAAAAAATAATCCTGATAGACACGGGCGCAAAAGGCAGCGCAGCCGTTATATTCAGTTATATAAAAAAGAACGGCCGGGATATTGCCGATATAGAGACAGTGATCTTATCGCACTCCCATCCTGATCACATAGGCTCTGCCGCTGAGATAAAAGAGGCAACAGGATGCCGGATCCTGGCGCATGAAAATGAGAGAGACTGGATAGAGAGCATAGAAACTCAGATAAAAGAAAGGCCTGTTCCAGGTTTCTTACAACTGACGGATAAATCTGTGAGATTAGATGGGTTTTTGGTCCATGGCCAGGAGATCAAAGCAGATGAAAACGTCAGTTTGAAAATCATTCATTCTCCCGGTCATTCCAAGGGTTGCATAAATATTTTGTTCCCGGAAGAGGGGATATTATTCACCGCCGACTCCATCCCTGTAAAAAACGATATTCCCACCTATGATAATTTCCATGATCTGATGGACTCTTTGCGTTGCATAAGAACGAACCCGGACTATGTAATCCTTTTGACCTCATGGACACCACCGCTTACAGACCGGAAAGAAATAGAAAGATTTATGGATGAAGGCGAAAGCTATCTCAAGGCATTGGATGAAGCAGTGAAAAACATTTATGTCGGAGAAGAGTCTGGGGCATTGGAATTTTGCAGGAAGGCGATATCGGTATTGGGTTTACCTGATTTTTATGTAAATCCCGTTGTTGATAAAGCATTCAGGGGCCATAGAAAATGAAAAAAATGACTGACAGGGCTGATGGCGCACCGGGCTACTACCAACGCTTTGGCTTCAAAAACCTGCCCGGCCTCTTCGTTGAAGGTGTCTCCGCAGAAGAACGGACACGCATTTCCGTTCGGGAAAAACAGGGCAATAAGGTCATTGTCACATAATATGTGATGCAGGAGGTCATTTATGGGCAACGAAGAGCATATTTACCTACTGGAAAGGCTGTCCGCCGTCCTGATCCGCTGTTTCTTTTTTTCCCTGGCGGTGCTTTTCCTCTGGTTCATTTTCTTTTTGATCGGAGGAGACGCGGGCTACAGGCTCCATTCGCAGTTGTTCGGGTTGAGCAGACATGACTATGATGTACTGAACTATTTTGGCATCGCATTCACCAAGATCTGCGCCTTTCTCTTTTTCCTGTTCCCCTACATCTCGATCAGGCTGGTACTGCGAAAAAGGAAGGTGTAAAGTTCGATGCCCGGGACATGTAGTTTGTTGCATTGTGTGCTATACTTATATATATCCTGAAGGCTGGTGAGGTTACATTATGTTCCCGATTTGATAGTCTTCGGGATTCATCTCTGGCGTGTCCAGAGTAAACCTCGCCAGGTTTCGGGATAATTTTTGTAAACAACGTCATACAACCGCTGCATTTCAGACCAACAATGAACAGCAAAAGGGCAACGCCAGACGTTCCCTATCTGACCCGAACCAACAGGAATGGGAATAAGGTTTGACAGGCTCACATTTTCCCGCTATCATCTTTTGCAATGTAGTTCCCGGCGAAGAGCGATGAATAAAGAACCGATGATAACCGTGGGCATCATGGACCGGCAAACCAATGTTTCCGGCACCCTAAACGGTAATTTTCATATTGACGGTTTCGGCGGCAACCTGTCCGGCAGCTTCTCTGCAAGGACATCGGACGGAGCTATAGTCTTCAAGGACATTGGCGGCCGCGATGTTGCCCGATCAAGGTCTGTAAGGCTCATGCCGCACAATGATTCCACGTTCACGCTTTTTCATGTTACCATAGGTATAAGCTTCCACTGGGAAAGAACCGAGAATCAGACCTTTCGCGGAGGAATTGTTCTCCAATCCCGCGATGACGGGACAATGGCCGTCATCAACGAGGTCCCGCTTGAAGACTACCTGCAAAGCGTTGTCTCTTCCGAGATGAACGCCACCGCCCCTCTCGAATTCCTGAAAACCCATGCGATCATATCGCGAAGCTGGCTCCTCTCCACGCTCAAACGAAAAAAAGAAAAACAGGCAAGGCCCTCGCCGGCGGCGAACGTCGCCGGAAACGAACATGAGATCATGAGGTGGTACGAACAGGAAGAGCACGACATATACGACGTCTGTGCCGATGACCATTGCCAGCGCTACCAGGGCATCACGAAGATCTTTTCCGGCAATGCAGAAACGGCTGTACGGGAAACCTTCGGGAAAGTGATCATGTACCGGGACGAAATATGCGATGCCCGTTATTATAAGACATGCGGCGGGATGACGGAGGACTTCTGCACCGCATGGGGCGACAAACATGTCCCCTACCTCATCAGCATCACCGATGCGCCGTCGCAATACAGCCCCGTGAGGACGGAAGAGGATGCCTTCGCGTGGATCTTCTCAAAGCCCGAGGCATATTGCAACACGGGCGACGCGGGCCTGCTGGCAAAGATTCTCCCTGACTTTGACCGGGAGACAAAGGATTTTTTCCGCTGGAAGATCGAATATGCCCGTGAAGAATTGGAGGAGATCCTTCGGGAAAGGTCCGGCCTTGATTTCGGAACGCTGAAAGAGATCAGGCCTCTTCAACGGGGTCCATCGGGGCGGATATTCCGTCTCATGATCATCGGCTCCAAAAGGACCGTGGTCGTGGGAAAAGAGCTCGAGATAAGGCGCTGGCTCTCCAGAAGCCATTTATACAGCAGCGCCTTTGTGGTGACGACAAAAAACGGCTCCGGCGGGGAAGTCGAACGATTCTCATTCCACGGTGCAGGCTGGGGCCACGGGGTGGGGCTTTGCCAGATCGGCGCCGCGGTTATGGCAAGCAAAGGCTTCAGCGCTGAACAGGTGCTGGCACACTATTTCCCCGGCACGGAATTGCGAAAGGCATATGAAGAATGAAGCGAAGATTTAAGACGGCCTTTATCCTTGGCGCAGGGCTCGGCGTGAGGCTTCGCCCTTTGACTGATCGCTGCCCAAAACCGCTCTTGCCTATAGGAGGGCGGCCCGTCATCACCTATGCCATGGATCACCTTCTCAGCGCAGGGGTCGATCGTTTCATCATCAATACCCACCATCTGCCGGAGGCTTATTCGCAGCAATTCCCCGACAGGCGATGGCGCGGCGCGCCCATCACTTTTTGCCACGAACCGGTGCTGCTGGAAACAGCTGGCGGACTGAAAAATATCGAAGACCTTCTCGACGGGGATGAGGCTATCATCTGCTACAACGGAGACGTGATCGCAGACTTTCCCCTTCGGAAATTGATCGAAGATCATGAGGCGATGCGTCCTGAGGCCACCCTCGCTCTGCGAGGCGGCGGCCCCCTCCTCAACGTGAACATCAACGAACACGGCGAGGTCTGCGATCTCCGCCATAGCCTCGGTAACAAGGGGAAGCAAAGCTGCCTTTTTACCGGCATCTACACTGTGGAAAAGACATTTCTCCGGTTCGTTGAGGCCGGCAGGATCGAATCGGTGATCCCCGTATTCGTAAGAAGGATCGCTGAAAAACCGGGATCTATCCGGGGGATCATCTTAGACGAAGGCAGGTGGCACGACATCGGCTCCGTCGAAGAATACGAAATGCTAAAATCTACTATGGGGGAGCAATGAACATTCACCAGGAGATGACCGATTTTGCCCGTAAGACTTTCGGTCTTTCCGGGTCCGTTCCCGTAGAACTGGTTTCTCTGCCGGGCAGAGGCTCTGACAGGGACTTTTTCAGGCTCCGCTGGGGCGACACAAATTCAGCCATCCTTATCCGTTATGACCCGAAGCGTACAGAGAATACCTACTACGGGGAGATTGCCCTATTCCTCAGTGACAGCCGCGTTTCTATTCCCAAGCTCTTCGGCCACGACCCGGACCGCTGCTTCATGGTAATGGAAGATATGGGCGACCAGGACCTCTGGTCTTTCAAGGACGCCCCGTGGGAAACCAGGCGGATCCTTTATCAGAAGACCCTTGTGATCGTTCAGGGCCTTCACTCATTCCCTGTAAATGCCTTTCCTTCCGGCCAGGTCAGGCTTATGGAAGGCTTCGGCCCTGATCTGTACCGCTGGGAGCGGGATTACTTCAAGGAACATTTTGTGCAGGGCGCGTGCGGACTAAAGTCCGACCCCTCACAGGAAGAGAAGCTCGAAGCAGAGCTTTCCGCCCTTGCAGAGGGGCTATGCAGAACTAAACGCTGCCTCGTCCACCGCGACCTTCAATCCCAGAACGTTATGATCCTCGATGGAGAACCTTTTCTCATCGATTTCCAAGGGCTGCGTTTCGGCAGCCCCTTTTATGACCTCGGCTCGCTGCTCTGCGACCCCTATGCAGACCTTTCGGAGGAGGAGATCAAAGAGCTCCTCGCCTTCTATTATGTTCTTTCGCAGAGGGACTTCGATTGGGATTCCTTCCAAATCCATTTCTGGGAGGCCTCAGCACAGCGGCTCATGCAGGCCCTCGGCGCTTATGCATTTTTGGGCCTTACCAGGAAATTGAAGGGATTTCTCGACCACATCCCTGCCGGGCTCCGCAATCTCAATCGCGCTGCCTCCCGGGTGCCGGCACTTCCCCGCCTCCTGGAGCTCACGGAGAGGCTTGTTCAATGTTCTACGTTAAAGGTTCAACGTTAAAGGAAAAGCAGGATATACCTGGCATTCGTTTTTTGTATTTTGATATTGTCAAGTGCTTCGTGCTTAGGTTTTAGTTATTATCTCGGATTTAACGCTCAGGATATCGTGCTTATCCTCTTTTGCCTACCGTGATATCCGTTCAGAAGCAATCAGGGCAGCGCCAAAGGCTGCTGTGATCTGCGGTTCGTCGGCGACAAGGACATCAGAAGCAAGTTCGGTCCCAATGGCCTTTACCAGGCCTGCATCCTTCGCACCGCCGCCGGTAACAGCGTACTTTTCTTCGAGGCCTACCCGTGTAACGAGTGTCACTATTTTTGATGCCATGGCATTATGTATTCCCGCGAGGATATCTGCGGGAAGCGCCCCTTCGGCTATACGCGAAACCGCCTCTGATTCGGCAAAGACGGCGCATCCGGTGGTAAATTCAACCGGCTTCGTGGAGCCACGCGATAATTCGCTTATCTCCTCTATGCCGATCTTGAGGATACGGGCAATGATCTGGAGAAATTTTCCGCTCCCCCCGGCGCATTTTTCATTCATTATAAAAAGGGTTACCTTTCCTTCATCGTTGACCCTGATCGCCCTGCTGAACTGGGCGCCTACATCGATCAACGTCCGAACTGCCGGGAAGATCCGGTGAATCCCGGCAGCGTGGCAGGAGATATCCGTCATCGTCTCATCGGCAAAATCGACCATCCCCGCACCGTATCCTGTTGCCACCGTATAGCGGATGTCTCTTTGGGAAAGGTTCCTCTTCTGAAGTGCCATCTCAGAAACAGCTTTTGCCGTATCCTTGTAGTTCCCTCCCGAGGGCATCACGGCATGTGACCTGACCGTCCCGTCTTCACATACGACGGCCTTTGAATAGCCGGAGCCTACATCTATGCCGATCACTAAAGTCATATCATCTCACGTTTGCCGGTCGTAAAAGAACGGTTTTCAAGTAAAGAGCTTCGCCTCCTGCAAGCCTTCTTTGCTTCTCGTCGGCGTATAACCGTCGAGCCGGGCCTTCTCCCATTTTTCTTTCCCGAGCAATGCCGCACCCAAGGCGCCTGTGATCAGCGGCTCGGGCGGGATCAGAACGGGTGACCCGAACTTTCCCTCCAGGGCCTTTACAAGACCGATATTTTTTGCCCCGCCGCCGGTGACGGCAATGTCCTTCTCTATCTGCAATTTCCTCACAAGCGAATACACCCGTGTCGCAATGGACTCGTGCACACCCGCAACAAGGTTTGCTACGGATTCACCGTTGGCAAGCTGGTTAGTCACTTCATGCTCGGCAAAAACCGTGCAGGTGCTGCTGATGGGCGTCGCCCTTGAAGCTTCGAGGGAAAGTTTCCCGAGATCGTTCAGCGGGACGCCGAGGGAGTCGGCAATAACCTCAAGAAAACGTCCCGTCCCGGCAGCGCATTTATCGTTCATGACAAAGTTAATTACCTTGCCGTCCTTGATCCTGATCCCTTTGCTGTCCTGCCCGCCTATGTCAATGATCGTCTTAACCGTCGGGAGGAGACTATACAGTCCTTTCGCGTGGCAGGTGATCTCCGTGATCTGCCTATCCGCAAAAGGGACGTTTATCCTTCCATACCCGGTTGCGACAATGTATGAAAGGTCTTCAAATCTCAGGCGGGCCTGCTTGAGAGCCTCCTCCATGACCTTGTTGGCCAGCTTCCGGTGTTCCGGTCCGGTCGGCCCGATCAGCGCAGTCTCGATCCTGTCGCTGACGATTACCACCTTGGTCATGGTGGAACCTATATCTACCCCTGCATAATATCTGATATCTCCCATCGCAAATCTTCTTCTTGTCTCAGCCTAAGCCTTAACCTTAGCCTGCCTTTCAATTCTTCTGTTTATTTCTATATGCTTCCAGCGTTTCGATGAAGGCATCGATCCTGTTGTGAGTATCCGCCTCATTGTAAGAGCTGATGTCAACAATGTCGCCTTCCATGATAAGGATGGGAATGTCCTTGTAGACCTTTCTCAGGACCTCGGCCTGGTGGATGATCCCGGCGTGCCAGCTCCTGCATGAGAATGCGGAATGGAAAACCACCCCGTCGCACTTGTAGTCTTCAAAGTACTCGATGATCCGGGCAACCTTTGGGGTTGAGCCGGGGATCTTACGCGCAGCGTCATACCAGTGGGTCCAGTAACGCACCCACCTCCAGGCGATGCGCTCCAAGGGGTCGTTTGTCTTGGGAAGGTCAAGCCTCTCGATCTTCTCATGGTCGCGGTATGTCACTTCAACGGGGAATACGGCGCCCTTGCCGTTAAAGTACTGGAAATCGTTCAGCGCAAACCATGAGGGGAGTCCCGCTGCCCATATGAGCCTGTATTTCTCAGGGTCGGCTACGCCTATCCCTTGAGCGATCTTCTCTTTCAACTCGTTATTGAGCTCCACGTAGAAGTCATAAGCCTCCTGAGTTCCTATGTTAAAGGTAATGGGCACCATGGTATTCATTGCATCCCCAGTGTCCATAGGGGTGGGGATTGCCTTGCGGAGGTCGTAGGTGTCCACGAAAAGGTCCCATGTCTTATCGGAGAGATCGACAACCGCCGCGAGCCTGTCCCAGTCCATCTTCTTCCCCGTAACCTTTTCACAGAATTTTACGGTTTCGTGAAGCTCCTCGGTGCAGTACTTCACATAGAACTTCTCCTGCTCGTGGTGGTCGACGTTCGGATCCCAGGGCGGGTAGTACATGTTCGTGACAAATACCGGAACATCTCTAAGGTAATGCTGCAGCGCCTGCGGCCATTTGAACCGGGGATCACATAAAAGCTGCCCGTTGCCCAGTATCATGTCGGGACGCCCCATTCCTCCCCACGGAGCGCCTTCAGGCATCGCGCCCCCCTGTTCCTCGCGGGCCATTTCAAACCCGATGTGACAGGTTGCATAAGTGCAAAGCGAGCGGGAGAAATTGTCCGATTCCGCCTTCTGGAGAAATTTTTCAGCGTCGCGCTTGGCTGCGCACACGCCTGAGAAGCTCTCACCCCAGGCAGGCACGATATCCATCGCCCTCATTATCTCATCATGGCCGTCATGAATAAACGCCTTGGCCACCTTTTTTCCTTCTTCCTTTGCTCTTAACGTAGCAGAAAGGTTGCCCCGTACGAATTTCGGTATCCCGGCAGCCGTCTTTGTTGCAACCGCTCTTCTTTTTTTTTCTTCAGCCATGTGCCTATCCTCCGTTATGCTATCATTTCCAGGAATGCTTCGATCCTGGTCTTCACCCGTGCCAGGGTGGATGTGGAATATTCATCCTCCAGGTACAGGACCGGGGTGCCTCCCGATTCGATGTAGCTCTTCACTGCCGGTACTTCGAAACCGTATGGGTCGCAGTATTTATAGATGAAAAGGATAGCGCCGTCTACCTTGAACTCGGCGATACGCTGTTTCAAATGACCGAACCGCGCCTCAAGATTCTCCTCGTATGTATCTCCTTCGCCCACGAAGGTTGTGGGGATCTTCAGCTTGCGCAGGTAGCGTTCCGCAATCCCCTGGAGAGGGTCTGTTGTCTCGTCTACCTCCGGCCAGTATACCTTCACGCCTATCGACAGATCATCGACAACAAGCCATGCCCCTGCATTTTCAATAGCCTCAGGTATTGCTATATGATCAATCTGATCGCCGATGATCATGATCCGTTTTCGATTGCCATCAGCAGGAGCCGGCCTCTTCTTTACTTCCTCTGTTACACTCTTGATAAGGGCGCTCGATTCGTCCACGGGAAGACTCATGGCAGCCACCAGAACCTTCATCATCTCAACGCCCGAGATGAGCGGGGGGTTCTGCTTTCTCAATATATAAAGCTCCCGCATAAGCCGCCGGTTCTCATTGTGCGCCTTTATGGCCTGCGCTATTGCCGTATCGGTGATCTTTGTTCCGAGGAATTTCTCCAGCGTGCCGATAAAAACGCGGAGGATCTCCTTCATGAATTCAATGGAAGGACCGCCGGTAACATGGGGCACGTTAAGAAAGTGCCAGTACGGGAGATTGAGGTTGCTGCTCCATACCTCATTCGTTCTGTCTATACTGTCACACTGGTGAGGCAAGACCATGCCGTCCATAAAGCCAAACCTTCCCTTCACGGCCGCATCAAAGGCGCTGCGAACAAATGGGCATATGATTGACTCCATGTATGCGTCGCCTTTCGTGACAGCCTCATCCATAAAACCCTTCAGCCTGATAGGGGCAACCCCTGCGGCGGTCAATATCTCGACCGGCGTCAGGGCAGACATGTAGCCTATTATTTTCCTGCCTTCTTTTTTTAACTCCTTTGCCCTCTCCCCGTATTGCTTGTAATACCTGTCGGCCTTTTCCAAACCCTTACTGTTCTGCGATCCAGTCATATTCACTCCTCTTCTCCATCCCGGTGCTGATTTATTCAGCCGGGAAGTAATGTGTGTTCGCTGCTAATTGAACCTTGAGAAACATAAGATGTCTTAATTTATAATAAGATAACCCAAAATATCTTTTCTTTGGAATTTTAACGGAAGAAAGCCATGTTTGTCAACAGGATTTGTGAAATCATTCACTTGTCTGCCATTGCAAGGTTCCTGCGTCGCAGAAAAACGGCCAAAGGCCACCTTGCACGATGAAGAAGCAGAGGGAACCGAAAGAAAAGGGGTATAAAAGATTGCAGTTAAAGCACTCCAAAAGCAGGTGCTCCCGTGTAGCGCCACGCCTCTTTATGCGATCCCTACCGCAAGGGTTGGATGATATTCGGCCACGACAGGAGCCTGTGCCTTCTTCGCTCCCCTACCGGCGCCGAGGTCGATTATATTGCTGAGGGAAATGCAGCCAAAAATTTCAATGAGTGCCATTTCCACACCGTTCCCATCGTGATAAAAGGCTGAGCGTACAATCTCCTTATCTTTTCCGGGAAATGCTTCAATGATTCTTTTATCCACGGGGCTGCATCCAAAAACCTCTATCAACATTTTCTCTTCCAAATCCCATCTCTTAGCCATGTCACCCTCCTATTAAGCATTTATGATCTGTACTTACCATAACAAAGCAAAGATCGTGCCATATAATTACCTCTTTTATAATCAGTATGTTAGGTAATTTTGTCAGCATTTTCTGTTATATGTAACAGTTCGTAGCTATTATATTTCACAGATAATTGTTGCCTCTCTCAGTTTCAGATCATTTGTAAGCAAATACGCCCGAGACAAAAAGCAACATACGCCATATCAGTTGCCGGTTTCTTGATGCCTGATACCGGTAAGATCTCGTAAACTCGAAACATCTGTTTTATTTCACAGAAATATATTGCATATTCATATGACAACATGTAAACTGTTAATTGTAACAGTTATAGGCGAAGGATGCTTCCATGAAGGTAAATGAGAACCAGTTTTTCAGAGAGATCACGTTGCGTATCTGCGGAAGCCTTGATATCGAGAAGGCCCTCTGGAACTGCTACCTCTACATAACCAACGTCCTGCCCGCTGACGAGCTTATCCTCACCGTATATGACCCGGGGGCCGGCACGCTTGACGTCGTCGCCACAGCGAACAAAAACGGCGGCATGGCGAGGTCGGACAAGGTCCCCATGCCCCCTGACCTCCAGAAACAGCTGGGGGAGCCCTCCAAATTTCCGCGCGTGAGGACATCGGACGATGTCTATAAGGACACGATAGTAGGGCTTGTTGCCGAGCGGTACCTTTGGCCCGATTCTTCGATCATTGTGGGCCGCCTCATCGTCGAAGGCAGGTTCGTGGGCTCCTTCATCGTGCGTGCGGATGGGAAGAACAAGTACGGAGAAGAACATGAGAAATTGTGGTCTTTGATCAACGAACCGGCAGCCGTAGCCCTTGCCAACAGTTTGCGCTACCAGGAGTTGATGAAGCTCAAGGAGCTCCTGGCAGACGACAGCCATTATTTCCAGAACGAGCTGCGCCGGGGCTTCAGCGAAGAGATCGTAGGCGCCGAGTTCGGCCTTAAGGCGGTCATGGAGCAGGTTTTTAAGGTAGCGCCGCTGTCGAGCCCGGTCCTGCTTGAAGGAGAGACGGGAACCGGCAAAGAATTGATCGCCAATGCAATCCACAATTTCTCGCCAAGGAACAATGAACCGCTCATCAAGGTGAACTGCGGCGCCATTCCCGATTCTCTCATTGACAGCGAACTCTTCGGGCACGAAAAGGGCGCTTTCACCGGCGCCACCTCCCAGCAAAGAGGCAGGTTCGAGCGCGCCCACAGGGGAACCATCTTTCTTGACGAGGTGTGCGAGCTCCCACACCATGCCCAGGTCCGCCTGCTGCGCGTCCTCCAGGAAAAAGAGATCGAGCGCGTCGGCGGCGCGCAGCCGGTCAAGGTCGATCTGAGGATCATCTCGGCCACGAACAAAGACCTCCGCCAGCTTGTGGAAGAGAAAAAGTTCAGGGACGACCTCTACTATCGCCTTTGCGTTGTCCCGATCCGCATCCCGCCATTGAGGGAGAGGAAGGTTGATATCCCTGCCCTTGTCGACTACTTCATGCGCAGAAAGGCAAAAGAGATAGGGCTTCATTTCATGCCGAGGCTTGTCTCGGGCACAATAGAGAGGCTCGTGGAATACGACTGGCCGGGCAACGTAAGGGAGCTAAGCAACGCCGTGGAGCGGGCCATCGTCATCCACAGGGGGGAACCCCTCGGCTTCGAGGACATTGTGGGCATAAAGCCGGCAAAAGATGGAGCGGGCAGCTATTGCGGCCCGGACGCAAACGATCTCAGCATGAGGAACATCGAAGTCCAGCACATTATGCGAGCGATGGAGATGGCCGGCGGGAACGTTGAGGGCCCGCAGGGCGCTGCGGCCATCCTCCGCTTGAACCCGGGGACGCTGCGCAGCAGAATGAGAAAGCTTGGCATCCCCTTCGGCAGAAAGGCAAAGGCATTATATTCGGGAACCAAGGATCCTTCCCCGATAGAAGAAGATGAGAAACATAAATAAAAAGAGGTCATCCATCGCAAAAGCTGCGGAGAACCGTAAGCAACTGGAGAAGAATATGTCGGAACTGGAGCACCAGATCACAGAAAGACAGCACGCAGAGAAGGCCCTTCGCGAGAGCGAGGCAAAATACCGCAGCATCTTCGAGAACGCCGTGGAAGGGATCTTCCAGAGCACTCCGGACAGCCGGCTTATCGCCGTTAACCCTGCCATGGCCCGCATTTTCGGCTTTGCATCCCCTGAGGAGATGGTCCTTGAGGTTACCAATATAGGCCGGCAGCTCTACATCAATTCCGAGAACAGGCACAGGTTCGAGAAGGTCCTCGCGGAACATGGAACGGTAAGGGGCTTCGAGGCGCAGTTCTACAGAAAGGGTGGCTCCACGCTGTGGGGCTCGCTGAACGTCCGGGCGGTCAAGGACGAGGCCGGCAGGATACTCTATTACGAGGGCATGCTGGAAGACATCACGGCGCGCAAAAGGGTCGAGGAAGAGCTGAGAAGATCGGAAGAGAAGTACCGAAACATCTTCGAGAACGCCTCTGAAGGGATATTCCAGATCACGCCCGACGGAAGGTACTTGAGCGTCAACCCTGCGGTCGCGAAGATCCATGGCTACGGCTCCCCTGAGGAGATGGTCCTTTCAGTGACCGACATCGCCCACCAGCTCTACGTTGATCCCAGCCGCCGCGCGGAGCTCAAGCGGCTCCTCGAAGAAAAGGGGTTTGTGAAGGACTTCGAGATCATGATGCGGAAAAAGGACAGGGGGCTGCAGTGGGTATCCGTCACCTCTCACGCAGTCAAGGATGCAAGCGGCGAGATCCTCTATTATGAGGGCATGCTTCAGGACATCACCGCCCGCAAGTTCGCCGCCGAAGAGCTTGGGCACCTGAGAAATTCCCTGAAAGGAATCCTCTTGGCGATGTCGTCGATGACCGAAATGAGGGACCCCGGCACGAGCGGCCACCAGAAAAGCGTATCGGAAATCGCTGCCGCCATAGCCGGGGAAATGGGATTGACCCGCGATACAGTTGAAAATATCAGGGTCGCGGGGATCATTCACGACATCGGGAAGATATCCGTCCCGGCAGAGATATTGAACAAGCCCGCACGCCTCACCGAAGCGGAATACGTGCTTGTCAAGGTCCACCCTCAGGCAGGGTACGACATATTGAAGGATGCCGGTCTGCCATACCCTGTCTCGGAAATGATCCTCCAGCACCATGAGAGGCTCGACGGCTCAGGATATCCCCGGGGGCTGAAAGGGCCCGACATCCTCCTCGAGGCGCGGCTCCTCGCCGTCGCCGATGTGGTGGAGTCGATCGCCTCTCCACGCCCGTACAGGCCAGCCCGCGGCCAGGACGCGGTCCTCGATGAGATCACAAAAAATAAAGGTATCCTCTACGACCCCGAGGCGGTCAGCATATGCCTCAGGCTTTTCATCCAAGGGGACGTTCTTAAGAAAT
>DIFC01000035.1 GCA_002418945.1 Deltaproteobacteria bacterium UBA5758
TAAGATTTAATATGAGGCAATTCGGTATAAAGAAAGTTATGTTTCGCCGGTAGGATTATGATATAATGCTGGCAACCGTGTGCGCCCGTAGCTCAGCTGGATAGAGCGTTGGCCTCCGGAGCCAAAGGCCCCGCGTTCAAATCGCGGCGGGCGCGCTTAATAGGCAAGGGTTTCAAGGATTCAGGCGTTTTAAAGACTTACCGTTCCCAACAACCTTCCCAACAGACAGAATACCAAATAGAAAGGCCCCCCATTTCTGAGGGGCCCCGGGGGGTGTGGAGGGATCTTGTTACCATGCCCCTTTTGGTGCGGGAAGAGCGTCGAGACGTTCATCAGCCGTTATCAATCTGAGTTTTGCCGCTATATCCTGAATGTTACTGTAGACACCGAGAAGCATATCGGAGGGCCTTTCATCAAAGTAGTTGTTTAAATGAAACTCATATACAACGTTGGAAAGTAATTTAAGCTGGTTGTCGATTTCATACAGAATGGTCTGTACTGTTTTTTTGGGTTCTTTTTCAGTTCCTTCCATGGTCTCCTCCTTTCAGAATCCTATTTGTTTACTTGACTTAGCCTTATACATACTTGTATCGAGGCCCATTTCTTTCCATTCTTTAAGAGTTTCCCCGCTAATCCCCTTTAAATATCCCTTGAATAATTCCCCTCTGTCATTCCGCTCTAATATGTCCTTCACCGTTTCGCTTCTCACAGTAACAAAGGCCACCGCCGCACATACTTCATGATGAATGGCCTTTACAAGATCAAACAAAAATGCTTCTTCTTTCTTTTTAGCCTTAACAATTGGCTGGCATATCTCCAGAACAGTCATGATTCCAGTTAGGGCATTCATCAAACCTTCTACTCTTAAGGGCCATTTGTCTGGATAATCAAGCACTAATACCGATTCCTGTGTATCTATCCTCCGGCGAATATCTGTCACCTCTGCCTGTTTCTGTTTTTCCTTTGCCATAACGCCCTCCCTTTAATTGTGATTTCTACCCGAATGGGTAGTATATAATAATATAATAACTATAAAAAAGTGCTTGTCAAGATAAAAATAGTATGTAATACTTATACTATGGTAAAAGTGAAGGATACAGGAAAGCCCCGGAAGGTCACTTCTTTCAAGCTCGATGCCGATTTGGTTAAGCAATTAAAAGTCTATGCAATCCAGAATGACGTTGCCATGTCTGATCTGTTGGAAAACGCCATACGGACCATTCTAAAAACCAAGCCACCTTCAAAAAACCCCCGGTAAATTTCAACGATCTCCCTTTCCCTCGATGGTTTACCCTCATTAGAAGCAAAGTCTCCTGAGAAGGCCTGTTTTAACCCCTCCGCTATGTCAATTTCAGTGCATTTCATCTTTATTTGTTATCTGATAAACTATCATTTTTAAAGCCGCACATCCTTTCGGTTATCTGCTCTACCGTGAGACCGTCATAGACCGACTTCTTAACAACATCCGCTTCCTTAAAACACGCCTGGTATCTATCCGTCATGCGCTTGACCGCCATATTAATTCTGTTTCTGTTCTTGTTGAACATCCGGGCAACCTCGGCGCCACTGAATCCGAAGACGGACACCAGAAGGAAGTATTTCTGATCCTCGGTGAATTTATCGCCCTTCGTTGCCTTTAAACCCTCTCGCCGGGCGTCCAGTGCATCAATGATCCGGCGCACTTGTTCAACAGCCTGGGCGTACATACAAACGATGGTATTTTCTTTAACGCCAAACTTTTCGGCAAGTTCCCTGCATGGCGTTTTATTGAAAAATCGTTCGATGAATACCGCCGTTTTTGTCAATCTTGCATCCCCACTGGACCAGGGGACAGTATCGGTATCCGCGACGTCTTCAATATCGAAGTTCTCAGCTTCCGAATAATGAACCTCCTTGTTTTGCGGATAACAAATTATTTCATTTTCAAAAACACGTTCCATAACACGGTTATCTTTCCATAGAATTTTCCTAACTGCCCTACAGGGTGTTTGACATTGCTCACGATGTTCGCACGTCTCACAGAGCTTTTCCATGGCCTCACCTATTCCGGTTTTGTGTTCATGTTTTCAAGCTGCCGTACCTCGTCAACCGTCAAAAATCCCGCTTCAATGGCAATTTTATAGGATGCATACCGGGTCTTTGTGTCGGCGCGTAAGAATCCCTGTGTAAGATGCTCGATGAAATACTTTTCCTTTTCTGATTCGGTCAAAAGGCTTTTGCTCATGGCCTGTTCGATCCGGGTCAACCACGGCTGTAAAGTATGGGTAAGAAAACTACGGTTCTGTTCTGTCACATTGGAATAGGTTGACCTTTCATAATCCATGACAAGATTCAATGGCACCCGGAAAACACGGGCAATTTCAACAACTGAAAATTTTTGAGATTCGATAAGCTGTGAATCCTGCGGGGATACTCCGATAGCTTGCCATTGCAAGCCATTGTCCATTATTGCCACCTGATGATGCTTACCCTTGCCGGCGTGCCCCTCCTTCCATGCGCTTCTCAAACCCGATTTACTCTGTGCGCTCAAGGCGTTCGGCGTCGTGATGATCCCGCCGGGTGAAGCGTCATTTTTAAAATAGCTTGAGCTGTATTCCTGGACCGCCTTTGAATATCCGAAGGTATCCCGAAGCAGGGTAAGCGGTGAATAGCCGATAATGCCGTCGCCTGATAATCCCCGGATATGCAGGATGTCGTTCATCGGATATGCTTTCCCGGTGCCGTCGTTCTGGTGTTTATAGACAAGCTCCCGGCCTGATACCTCAACAGTTACTTTATCCGGGTGTAAGGGCCACAGTGCCACCACCTCGCCGCTTTCCCGTTCAATGTAGCAGTAGGCATTACCTCTAAGGCAAAGATGGCCCACAAGCAATTCTCGAAGCTCGAAGGACGTCATTAACGGGTTCGGTGTGTCATGGAGAAGCCCATACAGTGAAAAGCCCCTGGCGCGCTCTTTGTCGCCGTTTGTGAACCTCTCGTATGTTATCAGCGGTAAAGATGCTATAGCTTCAGTCAAGACTCTGATACATGCATAAACAGCGGGAATACCCAGGGCCACAGTTTCATTGATATGGATGCCGGATGAAGTTTCCCGGCCCTCGAAGGCGTCAAGATTTGTCCAGCTTCTTTTTTTCCAGAATTTGAAATTCATAATTCATTCTCCTTTTGAGTAAGGAGGCCCAAAGGCGGGCCTCCTGTCGTTTCTACTGCTATGCACGTTCGGCAAGACCCACACACCAGGACATGTTTGCCCCGCTTTTCGGTGAAAGGGGAGCGCTCCAAGTCCCCTGTGAGTCGAATCTCACCAGGACGCGGTAGGACATGAGGTCTTTTGTCCAGCCGGGGATGATTGATTTTTCCAGTTTGATTTCCCGCCGGATACCCATTGCATACTGAGTTAGATCGACGAACATGATATCGTCGGCGTCGCCAAGGGTCGGCATATGTGAGGTGAAGATAACAGGACGCCCCAGGATCTTGAACTGGCCATTTGTCTCCGTTAGAACCGGTACGTGTGCCCCACTTGTCCCGATTGTGATACTCAGTGTCAAAAGTTCCGGGATCGTGTCGCTGTTAGCCAAGAATACCGCGCGCTGTCTTCCCGCCGGGTACATACGGCTGAAGAGCTTTGTCAAATTGGTGTAAAGAATCGTATCTTTGAGCTGGCCTGTCTCCTTTGCAACGGTGATCTTAGCCGGGTCGTTCCTGATACCCAAAGGCTGCCCGGCGCCATTTCCAGAAATTGCATAATCGTCAATGCCGTACGCAATAGAGGTCTTCATTGCCCGGTCAAGCTGAGCATCGAAGCCAAGCCCATCTTCTACCAGCTCGTTACTCGCATCAACGAATATTGCGCCTTTGTTCGCGGTTAGCTGAATTGACCGAAGTTTTCCGGTCTGCTTGTTGCCTTCGCCTTCTTCAGCGAGAAACTCCATCTTGAAACCGCCAAAAAGTTCCCCGCCTACCTCTGAAGATGTGTCCCAGCCGGGAATCTTTCGTGTCGCCGATTCCATAGGCCACACCTGGCACCTTGGCCGGATGATCTCTTCTTCTATAGAATCGTTAAGCCATTTGGCGGCCAGGGGTTCAGGTACGCTGATACCCGCCGTACCGCTTTCAAGCATGGACGCCCTGAAAGCCCGAATCTCTTCCTCGTTGACTTCCAGTGCCCGGCCCTGGTTGAACATGCCCTCGTATGTCCTGTTTGTGACGGGTCCGCCCACCACCTCGATAATGGAGCGGTCGGCCTTCTTAACGTCCGGCACAAAGGTATTGAGGTCTTTCTTACCCGCGTCGGCCATGTCGAAGGCTTCGAGGCGGGCATCAAAGGACCTGATTTCGCCCTTCAGTTCTTCCATTCTCTCGGCATTCTCGCCGGTCTTTGCCAGTTCTGCCAGTTCCTCGATTGCTGCCTTTTTTGCTTTCAATACGTCGTTCTTGTCCATGTTTTTTTCTCCTTTTTGGTTTGTGATCGATCGGTTGATACCGACCGTATTGTCTGCTGGTGCCGCTATCAGGCTGCATTCATAGGGCATCCATTTGGTAGCAATGAAGCCCCGTTTCGTTTTCTGTTTCTCGATGACCTGATATCCGATTGAAAGATTGCGAAGGATGCCGTCGCAGATATCCGTCCATAAGGCGTCCTGATTCGCTGACAGCCTTATAGTGCCTTTCAGCTTGCCGTCTGCTACAGTAAGGCCCTCTACGACACCCACAGGCAAAGCTGTGCTATTGTGAGCGCACAGGAGCGGCAAGGGTGCCCGGCTCAGGTCCACGGCTTCGGGTGTGTGCCTCAAAACTTCCTCGCCGTCGTAGCGCTTTACCGGGTATTCCGATGAAAGGCTTGCCGATACGGTCCGGGTTTCCGCCCGGATACTGCCAATGTCAATTTCAAAGTTCCTTTTCTGCATGTTTACCGTCCTTTTGTTTGAATTTCAGGGCAAAGAAAAAGGACAATCCAAGTGATTCAGGCACCTGAATTGCCCCTATTTCTTTCTGTTCGTTCCCTTCCGGGTGGCCACCCTTCAGGAAAACCCTGATTTATAAGTGATGCTTAAACATCAGATCCAGCATATTGAAGGCGTCACCTCCTTTTTCTTGTTTCTCAAGGCCCCATCAAGCGCCATGATCGACGAAACAACCATATCGATCTTTTCACGGCTGCGCTTCTTTGAAGGCTTTATATTACCCGCTGCGTCTGTTTCGGCAATGACATTGCTGAAGCACCAGGATAGCGCCGGATTGTCGGGAAACACAATTTTTCTTTGCAATATCAACTTTTCTATCTCCTTTGCCGGTGGCGACATTGAAGCAAAGCCCTGGCCAAATTCCAGGACGGTCAAGCCCATGTCCTCAAGGTCTTTGATGATCTTTGTCGCGCCCCATCTATCGAAGAGAATTGCTTTCAGGTCATACTTTTTGCCGATTGCATCGATGCGTCTCAAGATATAGCCATAGTCAACGACATTGCCCGGTGTAGCCTCAATATGCCCTTGCTTGTTCCACAGGTCATAAGGCACCCTGTCGTTCTTTGAGCGGGCCTTTATCGCATCTTCAGGGCACCAGGCATAGTGCAGGGTATAGAAGGGATCGTCTTCGCTCACAGGGACAAAGCAGAGCGACAGGGCGCTTAAATCCTGCGTGCTTGAGAGGTCAAGCCCCGCGTAACATTCACGCCCGGTAAGGTCCGGCAGTGATCCAACACATTCGTCGAAATCGGTTGATGATATCCATTTCGCATCTGGTGACACCCGTTGATTTAAGTAGAGGTTTCGGAAAACAGCTTCTTTTGCCGGGATCTTCTTCGCTTGCTCGGCAAATATCTGCATTTCTTCCAGGGATCGAAAGTCATCAAGCGCCGGGTTACAGTCAAACCAAACATCCTCATTCCAGGGATCACAGTCATCGGGTGCTGCATAGACACACCCATAGAAGGCCGGGTCTGCTGGAAGGGTGCCGTCATCGATCTTCAAGGCATAGTCCACAAGTTCGGACATGATGTGATTCGGGTCTGCTGATTGTGTGCTGATAACGATCATAAGCGGCTCTTTCCGGGCGCCGGTTCCGGTTGTAAGGTTGTCGTATAGTTCCCGGTCTTTGGATTGTGCAAGTTCATCGTAAACCATGAAGGAAGGTGAAAGACCGTGTGCCTTCCTTCCGTCTGCTGTCAAGGCTTTGTAAACGCTGCCTGTCTCGGTGTCGGTGATTGTTTTATGAAATGATTGAATATGGCATCTCGCGTTAAACTCAGGGACCGACAATATGATTGCTTCTAATTCTCGATATATGATTGCGGCCTGTTCCCTGTCTGAAGCAGCACTGAAGACCTGCCCTCGCGGTTCTGATTCAGGCCCCAGGAGGTGACAAAGGGCCAGGGCAGCGGCCAGCGCTGTCTTCCCATTCTTTCTCGGCAAGCAAGCAAGCGCCGTCCTTACCGGCCTGATTCCTTTTTTATCTGTCGCGTAGATAGCCCGGACAATGTCTTTTTGCCAGTCTCGGAGAAGAAGACGCTTACCGGCATGAATCCCGGCTGTAATCGGAAGGAATTCACAGAAGGCGATAACGCGGGCAGCCCTCGAAAGTCCCTTCTTGTTCCACGGTAGGACCTTTGCCCGGCTTGCTCGCCTCTGCTTTGTTGCCTTTTTCGCTGGTGACTGGATTCCTCGTTTACCCATTAAAGTTTAGCCTCGCCTAAAATAAGTATCTTTTGCACTGCCAGCGCGGTTATCCTGTTGAGATTGCTGATGATTTTTCCGTCTGTTCTGTTCGGCTGCTGTCTTGATTCCGTGACACTTCCAGCACAATGACATGGCGTTCTCTTCGGTTGTCAATTCCCCGCCGTCCTTGATTTCAATGATATGGTCAACCATGACAGCGGGCGTTAAACGTCCTTCCTTCTCACATTGTTCGCATAGCGGGTGTCTGCTTAGATACCACGCCCTGAAGCGCCGCCACTGGACCGATAGATAGAACGGGTCTGTTTCCTTCGGCGCCCTGGCCGGTTGATGCTCCTGGCAGTAAGATGATCCCGGTTCGGCCATGTTCGAGCAAGGGAAGGCAGCACAGTATTTGTTTGCTTTCTTCATTGGTTTGTCCATGTGCCTTGCGGCATTATCCTTTGACCTCCCCTTAGCATCCATACTCGCACGCTAAGATATAAATTATCTTGCCGCTCACAAAGTGCGGTAAGTGGTAGTCGCAACGGTCCTGAAAGTCCTTTTTGAAATACATGTCAATGATGCCCTCGTAAACTCCTGTGCACATTAGTTCTCTGTCAACGTACTTTTCCATGTCAGTATCCGGATCATAGGCGTTGAAGATGTTATCAATAGCCTCTTGCCACTGGTGCGGCCTTAAGTATGGATGCTCCTCCCCTCGGTACTTCTTATAGGCGTCAAGAAAGTAAGCAACGGTTAATAGTTTCTCCTTGTCAAGATTAGCATAGCCGTATTTTTGGCAGTACCCTTGTAGAGAAAGGGGTTTTTCCTCTTCTTTAAAAGAAGAAGGCGAGAGCACGGCGTCAGTCCGTGCTCCCTTATTAAAACCTTTTTCTTCTTTAATGCTTAAATTCTTTAATTCTTGTTCTGGTACTGTCTTCGGTCCGTCTTCGGTACTATCTTCGGTCTCGTTTGTTTGGTATGCTTCGTAATTTTTTATGTAAATTAAATTAGTTACGCTTGTTTTCTTCTGTACCGTTTTTCGCAATATGGAATCATTCCTGATTAATTCATCCAAAAACCTGCGTACCTTGCCGCGAGACCACCGCCACCTTGCCGCGAGGGTCTCCTCTGAATATCCCACCGCTCCCCGCTCTACCTCAACCAATATGCCCCTTCTGCGTATGTGCCCCGTTGCATGGTTCGCCAGCAGCAGCAGGTCAACCCATGCCTGAGCGCGTGTGAATGGTTCTGATTGCCACAACTTCGTATCCATGATCTCTCTGTGCAGCTTTATCCAGCCCTTATCGCCTTTCATAGCCCTGCGGCCCCCTGCCGCCCCCGTCGTTATGGGAAGGGAAAACCGGGCCGGGGGTGCCCGGTCTTGTCGCGCTCGATACGCTATCCCTGAAATATTTATCCTGTCGCATGGCTGCTATTCCTCTGTTTTGATCTTATGATTTTCCATATAAGCGCGAACGTCGGCGGGATCATAAAAACAGAGACGATTAATTTTTATGTAGGGGATTCCCCGGCCCTCACACCTGGCGCGCCTCAATGTCGGCAATGACATCTTTGTGATGGCCGCAACATCTTTTTCCTTCAGGTAATTCTCTGTCAACATAAGGGCCTCCTTGCTATTTTTCTTTATTTCCTTTTTATGAATCATCATGACGAAAGAATAGCAAGGAGTTATAATTAGATAAATTCACATAAACACGATTTTTTAGGGGTTATGTACTCTAAATGGAAAGGCTACCTTATGGAGGGTCTTACGGTATCAATGGCCGTCCTGCAGGCCCTTTTTATGTCTGCAAATTCTACACCCATGATCTCAAGTGTGGCTTCACAAAAACGCCTGAAGAAACCGTTTGTGTAGTTGGTAAGTCTCACGTTGTCGAAATGCTCATAGAGAAGCCGCGCAATTTCTATACATAATTGCGTCACTGGTCTGTGTATCGTGCCACTTATTTTTGGTTCCTCAAACTGCTTAATGGTCTTTATAAGAAATTGCAAATACCCCCGTGCTATTTCCGCCTTTTTTGTGATTGCCGCCTCCAGCTCAAATTGCGGTGCGCCGTCCACTGTGACGGTATGAAGTGAATCTGGCATCTCGCGAAGCCCGGATACCGCCATGTAATTGTCCTCGATTTTTCGAAGATGTTTGATGCTCTCAGAAAAACTTTTAATCGCATCGGCAATCGCGGCCCGGTGATCCTCCCGGAGCGGGGCCGCTTTCATTCGTAAGAACATATTGCAGCGGTCCTCAAGATACAGGAAAAACCACCTATCCGGTATTCTTTCCCCCATTGCATAAAGAAGTATATCCCGAAGTTCCTTTTTGTGATCGTCTGTAAGCTGAAACAATTGATCACCTGGGATATAAGCGTCTTTTTCCGCAACCTTCAACCCTCCCCGTGTGCTTTCTTTGTGGATGATTGCGGTCTTTGTTTTTTTCATTTTCCCACCCCCCGGAATATATCCGATGCAACCTCAGAGGCCGCCTTCAATACCTCATCTCTCAAATAAGCATAGCGTTGTGTCGTCTTGAAGCTCTTGTGCGTCAACAGCCGTTGAAGGGTATACATATCAACCTGGCCGGAGCTGGCAAGCATTGAGGCGTAGACATGGCGTAATCCATGTAGGGGCCTGAAACCTTCCGGGAGCTTGGCGGCGGTCCGTATTGCCTCGACCCGCTTCTTGATCTCCTTAAAACCATCGCCGCGTGAGTTCGTAAAGACATGATCGACACCCCTGGGATGTTTTTCAAGGATCTCCCGGGCCGCCTGGTTGAGCGGTATCTCCGTTGACTTTTTCCCTTTCGGAGATCGAATACGTATAAATCCGCTCTCAAAATCGATATCCTTCCATTGCAGTTTCAGGAGCTCACCCTTACGCATACCCGTATAGAGCGCCAGTAACATTAAGTGTGAAATCTGGATATCTTCGTTCTCGTGGAGGACCTGCAGGAGCCTTTTTAATTGTTCTTTCGACAGGGTTTCAATTACCTCGTTGTCGACGACCGGCATATCCAAATCAAATATAAGCCCCTGGCATACTCTTTTTTTCATCCCATAGCGCACAAGGCGCCTTAGCAGTGATAGCGTGTGCTTTATCGTCTGCGGCGATTTACCTATAAGGGTTTTTCGTTGAAGTCTGTCGATGTCAAGCGGTAATATCTCTTGTGGTTCCTTCGTTCCAAAAGAGGGTTTTATATACTTCTCAAACCGTGATCTATCGGCGGCCCGCGATTTAAGACCTTCAAGATTTTTCTCGTACAGGTCCCATAGGCGCGTTACAGTCATTTTCCCGGCCTCCGCTGCCCTTGCTGCCTTCTCGGCCTCGCGTCGTTCCTTGTTGGACAATTCCTTGCCCTCTATCCTCCGGGCGCGCTTATTTGCCGCTTTCGCCGGCGTCATGGCATCCTTATGTTGCCGCCCGGCCTTTTCCTCAATCAGCTTGCCATCTTTCCGATAGGCGATATAGTAAATCTTTTCAGGGCCCCTTGTGCCGGTCCCTTCGATGTAAAAGACACCCGGATACTTTGTTTTAAATCGTTCAGGCATTTAACACCCCCTTAATTTGATTCCCAACAACTCCCAACAAAGACCTTTGGCCCTGAGCCAATGTCTTTTTTTTGAAAAACGAGTTTTTTACTCCCAACATCACTCCCAACACCTAAATTAATAATAGTGATAAATTAATATAAAGTCAAGCAAATTGTAAACGGTTAATAGTCAAGGAATTACAAGGGATATATTAATTATTAGAAATTCTGATAAAATCCGATAAACGCTATTTCTTGGCCTCCGGAGCCAAAGGCCCCGCGTTCAAATCGCGGCGGGCGCGCCAGTAAATCCGTAAGTCGTGAATCATAAGGCGAAAAGCTGTTCAACGTTTTTTAAATTCATACCTTCCACTTTTCTGTCCGGCCCATTCAGCCTCTCTGTTTTGTGTTAACATTGAACATAGAACATTGGACGGGCGTTATTTTCTCCTCACGCCTTCCGTCTAACGCCTTACGGTTTTAGCCAGCTATCAGCCGTGAGCCACCAGCTTGCTGTGCTCTATCTTGATGCACCTATCCATGAAGAAGGTGATGCCGTTCTCCTCGGCGAGCCTCTTCGCCTCTTCGTTGACGATGCCGAGCTGAAGCCATATGCATTTCGGCTTGATCCTGGCGGCCTCTTCGACAACAGGCAGCAGTCTGTCGGCCCTCATAAATATGTCAACGATATCGATGTTCTCCGGGATGTCGGAGAGGGTCTTATAGGTCTTCTGACCGAGTATGCTGTCATGACTGGGGTTAACGGGGATAATCCTGTAGCCCTGTGCGATCAGGTATTGAGCGACGATATTGCTCGGCTTCTCTGTATCCGGCGAAAGGCCGACGACAGCAATCACTTTTGATTGTTCGAGTATTTCTTTTTCTTTTGTTTCCTGGGATGTCATAAAACCTCCAAATCAGCTCATAGCCGATAGTTCATAGCTCAAACCAGATGAAACCAGATTCTGGATGCTTGAACTCGGTGCTGGTAAGATAAAAAAAACTATAAAAGCATCGGCGTAGGTCTGTTTACCAGAATCCAGTATCGGGTTTTCTATAAGCCATGAGCTGTTTTTTGCTACTTCAGCGCTTCAAGCGCTTTAAGGATGTTTCCCCCGCCGGTATGGACTTCCTTTTTGTCCCCGCTTCGTATGACGCAGGAAGGGGTTGCATTTATCTTGTCCTCTCTCAGGTAGCTCTGAAGCATGTTGAATACGGGCCTCACATCGAACGGCTTAAATCCGATGTTCTTGTTTCGGAGGAATGCCTCAAGCTTTCCCGGTTCGTTAATATTGGCCTTGGCAGCCTCAAAGAGAACGGCTCTCACTGCCATCGCGTGGCGCAGTTCCTTTTTCTCATTGAGCACGTAAAGAAAGTAACGGGCATAAAGCGCTGAATACTTGTAGACAGGGGTGTCAATGAACGTGACGCTGACGGCATTTTTTCCGACGAGGTCGAGGATAGGGTCTACTATCTTAGATTCGGAGGCGCCGCAGGGCCCGCAAAAATAATCGGTGTATAACCTCACATCTGTCTTTCCGATCCCGAATGTGAGAAGAGACATCCCTTCTGAGAATGCGCTGCCCGGCATAGTAAGGCCAAGGATCAGCCCGCAGAGTATACAGAATGTGCACGAAGCCCTTTTTGATCCCTTTTTCATGCTAACAAAATATAATGCAATGCATTTTTGTTTGTAAAGAGGAAAGATAAATACCGTCGGGATTTTGAACGTTGGAATGCTTGAATTTTTAGAATGTTTCGATATACTACCTACTATATACTATATGCGATCTTGCAGGGAGGCGCTATGACGGAAGTTGACACCTGGGGACGTGATCCGCAGGTCAGGTATATGCGTGAAGTCTTTGGCGGGATAGAAAGCGCGCAGAATGAGATGTTATGGAAGGTTTCTATCGACCCTCACGATGAACGGCTCCGGCGCTTACGCGAGGTAGCGCTGAAGCTCTTTGAAGGGACATGGGTGACGGCGATTCAGCGGGGCGTTGCAAAGAGCCGGGAAGATGCCGGGGCAGTATACCTCTTTTGCCTCGCACGGGCATTATCCATGAGGGGCATCGATGTCCCCGGAGAGGCATTGCCGAAAAACGGCGCAATAGAAAAATTTATGAAGGAGGTGCTGAAATGATCCGCCTGCGCCTCTTTGGCCGCTGCCGCATCTATCATGACCCCGTGTCGCCGGTGCTCAAGTCGCCGGCGCAGGTCGGATGGACAGCGTGGTTCCGCACCATTGATCTTGTGACCCCTCAAAAGCTGAAAGGCGAAGAGCTGCTGCGCAGGACCCGCGGCTGGTGGACCGTCGAGCCTGATGACATTGCCGATATTGTCAAACAACACGGCCGGTTAGTTGTTGGAGATAATGGAGAGCTGATGGTTGAGTTTGAAGATAAAAACGCAGCAGAAAATTTATCAAAGGCCCTTTCGGAAAAATTTGGCGGCCAGGTCCTTCTCTCTCCGTAAAGATCCGCCGTTACTCTATTCCTTCACAAAGAACTGCATCTTTATTCCGGCAACCTCGATAATATCGCCGTCCTTCAGATCGTAACGCTGCTCCACCTTGCTGCCGTTGACCTTGATCTCCTTCCCGCCGGATGGGGCAATGAAGTATCCCTCTTTCCGCCTGTTTATCAGCGCGGCAACCTTGGGTGCGAAAAGACCTTTTAAACGGATCAGTGCGCTATCATCCTTGCCGATGGTAGTGATCCGCTCCTTCAGCATGTATTCCTTCTGGTCAGTAGAGCCTTCGATGACGAGAAGCCCTCCGAGGACCTCCAGTTTTTCTGTTTGCGTAATGATCTTTTCCTGATCTTTAGGGCTTAAAAGTATCGTTTCGTCCATCGAGCGTGAGCGGATGTCGGTTTTTGTCTCTTCCGCCGGCTTTACGTCTGTGATGAACTCAATGGTGTGGCTTCCGATGAGGATTACATCACCATTTTTGAGCGCATGTTTGGCAATCTTTCTCCCGTTCACGAACGTTCCGTTGGTGCTGTTCAAATCCTCAAGGGTGTACGCGTCACCTTCTTTGAAAAGCCTGGCGTGAGATCCGGAGACGGCAAGGTTTTCGACAACTATGTCGTTTGTCTCCTTTCTGCCAATGGTGTACGTCTCTTGCTCAAGCTTAAGTTCCTTGATAACAGCATCTTTGAATTTGAGCAGAATTTTTGTCATAGGTCACCTCCTGAACCATTCTTTAAAATGTAAAAGACGGTAAAGCCATCCTTTCTTTTTCTCGATCTCTGCGATAATGACCGTGATGTTGTCCTTTCCTCCGTTCTGGTTCGCGCGGCTGACGAGATCTTCACATGCCATTGCGGGGTTGTGCAGTGTGTTGGCGATGGCAAATATCTCGTCGTCGTCGACCATGCCCGTAAGACCGTCGGTGCAGAGCACCAGCATATCGCCGTCGAAAAGGCTTATTTCGTCAAGATCGACCTCGACCTCAGGATGAACACCCAACGCCCTCGTGAGGACGTTCTTCATCGCCGACGCTTTTGCTTGTTCGCTTGAAATGATCTCCCGTTTTACCTGTTCCGATACAAAGGAGTGGTCGTCGGTAAGCTGCTCCATGCTGCCGGCCCTGATGAGGTAGACGCGGCTGTCGCCCACGTGAGCAATGCTTAGCCTGTTGCCCGTGATGAGTACCGCCGCAATCGTGGTGCCCATCCCGTACCACAGAGGATTATCCTTCGCTGCTTCGTAGATAGCCTGGTTGGCGAGGCGTATCGCCGAGCCGAGCCTGTTTGTCGGTTCCGACAGATCGTCCTGGTAAGGCCCGATCTGCAGCTGATGCCCTTCCTTAACCGCGTTGAAATAGTCTCTCATCATATCAACGGTGATCTTGCTGGCGACCTCTCCTGACGCATGGCCTCCCATGCCGTCTGCCACGACCAAAAGACCGTCATTTTCCGAGATGTAAAGATTGTCCTCGTTGTTCTTGCGCACTATCCCTACATCTGTCTTCCCGCTTATGACCAGTTTCATCCTTGTTCCCCGAGGGCCTCCATATATTTTGAAAGGTCATTCACAAGTTCCTTGCCGCGCTGGTAACGGAGGTCTTTTTCCTTGGAGAGCATTCGCATGATAATGGATTCACAGAATTCCGGCACATTTGGTACGATATCCCTCACGGGGGGCGGAGGAGTGTTGGTAATATTGTACATGAGGGTTGTAATGCTGTCCCCTCCAAAAGGCTTTTCTCCTGAGAGCAGCTCAAAGAAGACAACGCCGAGGGAGAAGAGATCCGATCGCCCGTCTACCTTCTGGCCGGATATCTGCTCCGGGGACATGTAGCTCGGCGTGCCCATAACCACGCCGGTCTGGGTTCTCGAGGTTGCCATTACCCTGGCAATGCCGAAGTCGGCCACCTTTATCTCGCCGTTTCTCAGTATCATAATGTTTGCCGGCTTGATGTCACGGTGAACGACGCCGTTCTCGTGCGCGTAATCAAGGGCAGATGCAACAGAAGAGATGATCCTTGTTACCTCTTTAAAGGGGAGAAGGTTTTCCTTCTGAGTGTATTTTGCAAGGTCGGAGCCGTCGAGAAGCTCCATCGCCATATAGGCGATCTCGTAATCCTCTCCCACGTCATATATGGTGACGATATTGGGGTGTGAGAGCTTGCCCGCTGCCTCAGCCTCGCGGAAGAACCTCTGCTTCAGCTCTGCTACCTGGTCTTCCTCGAAATCGTCGTACCGCAGCGTCTTGATTGCCACCTCTCTGTTGATGCGCGGGTCTTTGCCGAGGTAGACCGTTCCCATTGCGCCCCTGCCCAGCTCTTTCATGATCTCATAGCGGCCGAGCGTGGGCTTTGTTTCGGCGCCCTCGATAAGAACGGTCGCATCCTTTTTCCCGCCTGAAGGGCCGAAGATCACCGTCTGGCCTACGGATTTCAGCTTGTTGATCCTCTCGGAAATGTCCTTGAACTCTCCTGCCTGTTTGATATGTTCGTATGCGGCAACGGCCTTGTTGAACTGCCGTTTTCTCTCGAAATCGAGCCCGAGGTTATAGAGGAGATCTTTCACCGATTCGTCCTCGACAGGACACTTTCTGAATTTTTCAAAGGCCATGTCAAGCATGCCCTGGCCCTGGAAGGAAAGCCCGAGCATCTTGTTCGTCTCGACGCTGTCCGCCTCGACTCGCTCTTTGGCCCTTTCTGTGAAGAGGTAGCGGGAGGACACCGCCACGATGTAGCCGATGACAAGGAGCAATGCCGGGTACGTGACTTTGAACCAGTAGCCGTACTGCACAAGGAAAAACCAGCCGACTGCCGACCATCCGAGAAAGAGCGCTGCCGATATGATAGCGGTTATCCCTGCATGAAGCCTCGGCAGGCCGAGGGCAAGGAACAATCCGAAGAAGATCAATACCGCGAGCTCAAGGTAGAACGCCCAGGGAAGGCGCACGATATGGTTGTTGAGGAGGATGTTGTCTATCACATTCGCAACGAGGACCCAGGAGGGCATATTAGGTCCCGCAGGCGTGATGAAGGTCGTACCTATCCCGGTCGCATGGGGGGCGATGATAACAATCCTGTTCTTGAACTGCGTACCGGGAACCTTGTTGTCAATGATGTCCACAAAGGAGTACACAGGAAATCCCTTATTGAAGCTGATAAGCATCGAATTTTTCCCGAGCGTCGGGATGGTAAGGTTTTTGATCCGTATCGAGTTCGAAATGGCCACATCTTTGAGATTGTAGTTGAGATACCGGAGGGCAAGCTGCATGCCGAAAGAAGGAAAAAGCCTGTTGCCGAAATTGACAAAAAGAGGCTCGCCGCGTACAGCCCTGTCGCTGTCATGGACAACGTTGATGTGGCCCATCGCAGCGGTATGCGACGCGAAAGCGGCAATAGGAGGAATGATCTCCCTCGCGGCGAGAAAATGGTCCGGGTTTGTAACGCCTATGGAGTTGTTTTTGAGATATTCGGGCAGCTTGACCTCATCCCTCACCGGCATGGTGCTGAGGGTAAAGAAAAAGGGAAGAACGACCTTTTTGCTCGCCTCCATTGAAGACGATAAGGAGGTATCGTTATCGAGCCTTTTTTCAGCCTCCTTCAGCGCTTCATATAGCTCGCCAAACTGTTTGTTCTTTAGCCCCCCCGTCCCATCTTCAAGCTGCTTGAGGATCTCCTGCACCTCCCATAGCCCCTGGTTGGCATCGCTTTCAGAGTAGAGAAGATTGACGCCGATCACCTTTGCGTCGTAATTTTTCAGGGTATCGATCATCTCGGCGATATAGCTTCTCGGCCACGGCCATCGCCCCATCTTGGCGATGCTTATATCGTCGATCGCCACGATCGCCAAAGGGGCAGTGGTGGCCTTTGCGCGAAGATGAACGCCGAAGTCGTAAAAGCGGTATTCCAGTCCTTCGACAGGGCTCCACTTGAAGCAATAGGCTGCGATCGCCAGAAGCATGATGACGATCCCGATGATGAATTCCTTGCCGAATATGTCAGTAATCTTTTTCATGATGTAACCTCATCAAAAGGATAGCTTATAACCCTCCCAGATTTCATTATCTCAAAAAGATTCATGCATTACAACCAATTTTTTAGTTCTTTCTTTAAAAAATGCAAAAAAAAAGGGCAGCCGGAGAAGGCCGCCCTTTTCATTCGCTTTAGAGGTTGCAAAGTTTACTGTGGAGAAAGGCAGATGTGTACCGCCTCGTCCATCCGCTCGATGAATCTGAAATCCATATTCTCCTTGATGCTTTCCGGCACTTCTTCGAGGTCCTTTTCGTTCAGCTTGGGCAGGAGAACGCTTTTTATTCCTGCACGCTTTGCAGCCAGGACCTTTTGTTTAATGCCGCCCACCGGCAGCACGAGCCCGCGGAGGGTTATCTCGCCGGTCATTGCGACGTCGTTCCTTACGGGTTGATCGGTCAGAAGGGATACAAGGGATACGAGCATGGTCACCCCTGCCGATGGGCCGTCCTTTGGTATAGCCCCTTGGGGGACATGGACATGGAGATCGTTCTTTTCAAAAAAGTCTTCGGCGATCCTATAGTCATTCGCCTTGCTCCGGATATAGCTCAGCGCTGCCTGTGCGGATTCCTTCATCACATCTCCGAGCTGGCCGGTGAGCGAGAGGTTGCCCTTCCCCCTCATCTTGGTGGACTCAATAAAGAGGATGTCGCCTCCTGTCGGCGTCCAGGCAAGCCCCGTTGCGACACCGGAGTATTTTGTCCTTTCCGCCACCTCGGCGAAGAATTTAACGGGGCCCAGGTAGCCATGGATAGAATCCCCTGTAATGACCTGTTTTTCTTTTTTGCCCTGCGCCACATCTTTTGCCACTGACCTGCAGATCGCGGCGATCTCCCTCTCAAGGTTTCTTACGCCCGACTCTCTCGTGTAGGAACGGATGATCACCTTCAGCGCCTCATCCTCAAATTCGATCAGGTCTTCGTTAAGACCGTGCTCAGACCGCTCCTTGGGGATGAGAAACTGTTTCGCTATCATGAGCTTCTCCTCTTCCGTGTAGCCGGGCAGTTCAAGCACCTCCATCCTGTCCTTCAGCGCCGGCGGGACGGGATCGAGCATGTTTGCCGTAGCGATGAACATGACCTTCGAAAGGTCAAAAGGGACTTCAAGATAATGGTCGCTGAAAGACCAGTTCTGCTCAGGGTCAAGGACCTCTAGGAGCGCGCTTGATGGATCGCCCCTGAAGTCCATTCCTATCTTGTCTACCTCATCGAGCATGAAGATGGGGTTGTTGGAGCCTGCCTTTTTGATACCCTGGATGATCCTTCCCGGCAGCGCCCCTACGTAGGTTCTCCTGTGCCCCCGTATCTCTGCCTCATCCCGTATGCCGCCCAGGGAAATTCTCATGAACTTCCTGCCGAGGGCCCGCGCGATCGATTTGCCAAGGGATGTTTTGCCTACGCCTGGAGGACCGACAAAGCAGAGTATGGGACCCTTCATGTCGGCTTTCAATTTCCTCACCGCGAGATATTCGAGTATCCTCTTTTTGATCTTCACCAGGTTGTAATGGTCTTCGTCGAGGATAGTGTTTGCGCCGTCGATATCGAGATTATCCTCCGTTGCCTTGGACCATGGCAGCTCTGTAAGCCAGTCGAGATATGTTCTTGATACGGTATATTCCGCGGACATGGTGCTCATCTTCGAGAGCCTGTCGAGCTCTTTTTCGGCGATCTTGCGTACGTCGTCGGGCATCTTTGCCTCGATGATCTTTTTCCTTGCTTCTTCAACCTCGTTGAGCCTGTCGTCAGCGTCGCCGAGCTCTTTCTGGATGGCCTTGAGCTGCTCTCTGAGGTAGTATTCGCGCTGCGTCTTGTCGATGCCCTCCTTGACGTGGGACTGGATCTTGCTGCTCAGCTCAAGGGTCTCAACCTCCCTGTTGAGGAAGATCGTTACCTTTTTAAGCCTTTCCTTGAGATCTAATTTTTCAAGGATCTCCTGCTTCTCGGTGACGTTGATGTTGATGGTGGAAGCGATAAGGTCTGCAAGGTTCCCGGGGCTCTCTACCTTCGTCGCGATCTGCGTGAGTTCCGATGAAAGATAAGGGGCCATCTCGATCGCTTTCCTGTAAAGGTTTTTCAAATTGATGTACATGGCATCGATCTCGATGTCCTTAATATATTCTTCAAAGATAGGGAGCACCTTTGCACGGAGGTTCGGGTCCCTGTCTGTAAATTCTACCAGCCTGCACCTGCACAATCCCTGAACGACTACCCTCTGGCTTCCATCGACCATCTTGACCATCTTCATGATCGTTGCTACTGTGCCAACTGTATAGAGGTCTTCTATCTCGGGGTCTTCTATCTCGGGATTTTTTTGTGTTATGATTGCGATCATCTTGTCTTTGCTCATCGCATCGTCTACAAGGCGTATGGATTTCTCCCGGCCCACAATAAGCGGCATCACAAGGTCAGGGTAGGCTACGGTGCCCCGAAGGGGCAATATGGGGAGCTCGGCAGGGATAAAGATCCTGTCCTTTATGCTCTTGTCGTTTTTAAAACCAATTACCATTGATCCTCCTATTTTTTCACATCCTCAAATTCAGCATCGACGACGTCGTCATCCCTTTTCTGGCCGCCCTGGGAGGATCTTGTCTGTTCCTGCCCGGGGCCCTCCTGCGAGGTCGACTGGGCAGTCTTCTTGTATAATATCTCGGCAAGCTTATGAGAGGCCTTGGTCAGGTCTTCGATCGCCCTTTTTATCCGTTCAGCCTCGCCGCTCTTCAGGGCGTCTTTCGCGGGCCCTAATGCGTCTTCGATAGGTTTGATGTCTTCCGCAGACACCTTGTCTTTATTATCGTTTATGGTCTTTTCTGTCTGGTATATGATGTTGTCGAGCTGGTTTTTCTGGTTTATCTCCTCTTTCTTCTTTTTGTCTTCTTCGGCGTGCGCTTCAGAGTCTCTGACCATCTTTTTAATCTCTTCCTCGCTCAATCCCGTTGACGCGGTTATCCTTATGCTCTGTTCCTGACCCGTTGCCTGGTCTTTTGCCGATACGTGGAGAATGCCGTTCGCGTCTATGTCGAAGGTTACCTCGATCTGCGGTATGCCTCTTGGCGCAGGCGGCAGGCCGATGAGATGAAATTTTCCCAGGGTCCTGTTGTCGCGCGCCATCTCCCTTTCACCCTGAAGCACATGAATCTCTACGCTTGTCTGACTGTCTTCTGCAGTTGTGAATATCTGGCCCTTTTTTGTCGGGATCGTTGTGTTTCTCTCGATGATCTTGGTCATTACCCCGCCCAGCGTTTCGATGCCGAGAGACAGCGGGGTAACATCGAGAAGAAGCACGTCCTTCACTTCGCCTGCAAGGACACCTGCCTGGACCGCCGCACCGAGTGCGACCACCTCATCGGGATTGACGCCCCTGTGGGGCTCTTTGCCGAAAAATTCTTTCACTACTTCCTGTACCTTCGGTATCCTTGTGGAGCCGCCGACAAGCACAACCTCATCTATCTTGCCAGCTGTCAGCTTTGCATCTTCAAGAGCCCTTTTGCATGGCTCGATGGATCTTTGGATCAGGACGTCGGAAAGTTTTTCGAGTTCTGACCTTCTCAGCTTCAGGTTGAGGTGCTTAGGGCCAGCGCTGTCGGCAGTGATAAAGGGAAGGTTTATCTCCGTCTCGACCGTTGTCGAGAGCTCTATCTTTGCCCTTTCTGCAGCCTCCTTAAGCCTCTGGAGGGCCATCCTGTCCTTTGAAAGGTCAATGCCCTGGTCCTTCTTAAATTCAGAGATGATCCAGTCAATAACGTTCTGATCGATGTCATCGCCGCCGAGGTGGGTATCGCCGTTCGTTGACTTTACCTCGACGACGTTGTCCCCGACCTCCAGTATGGAAATGTCGAACGTGCCGCCGCCGAAGTCGTAGACCGCTATGGTCTCATCCTTTTTCTTGTCCAGCCCGTAGGCAAGCGCTGACGCCGTCGGCTCGTTGATGATGCGAAGCACGTTCAGGCCTGCAATTCTGCCCGCGTCTTTCGTTGCCTGCCTCTGCGAATCGTTAAAATAAGCCGGTACGGTCACGACAGCATCGTCGATCGTCTGGCCCAGGTATGCCTCCGCAGACTTTCTCAGCTTTTGAAGTACAAATGCCGATATTTCCTGCGGCGTGTACTGCTTTCCTCTTACCTCGACCCTCACGTTTCCGTCTTGGTCGCTGACAACCTTGTAAGGCACTGTCTTGATCTCGCCCTGTACCTCGTTGAATCTTCTTCCCATGAATCTTTTTATGGAAAATATGGTGTTCTCAGGGTTTGTGATCGCCTGCCTTTTTGCGGTCTGGCCGACGAGTATCTCACCGTCCTTTGTGAAAGCGACAACGCTCGGCGTCAGCCTGCTCCCTTCCTCGTTTATTATTACCTTTGGTTCTCCGCCTTCCATTATCGCTACGACGGAGTTCGTCGTTCCAAGGTCTATCCCTATAACTTTCTTAGCCATTTTCAATCCTCCTGATTGTATTCAAAACTAACTAAATATAATGCCCGGCCATGATGTTGTCAACGCGGAAACAGTAGATTTTTTAAGACTTTTAAGGCATTTATTACCGGCGCCTGTAAGCAAATGAGGCAAGGAAAATGAAGAAATCGAATACCCAATAAAACAGAAAAGGCAGGATCGCAGGTTGATTATTGGCAATTTTTATAAAAATATATCCCTGATCTTATCTTTTGCCTCTTTAACCTGCCCGTCGGAGAGCTTCAACCCTCCCTGCGTATATTCGGGCTCGTGGGTGATGCTGTAAATCCTTTCTTTGAGCACGGCCTGTTTCATCATGCCCGAAGGGAGCGCCGGGACGACCCCTACTGCCGCTGCCACGTCTTCAGGGAACTTTCCCGGGTCAGCGGTTTCGTATACCACTGACGGCCAGTCGTACTGACCGTTGAGGTAGATCTCGAGCGTTCTCCACCCGACCGCGCCATGGGGATCAAGGATGATCCCGTATTTCTCGAAGACGAGCTTCATCGTTTCATAATGGAGGGGATTGGTGACCCCCATTGAGATGATGTCTTTTCGCATGGAATCCATGTCAGGCATCCTGTCAATGATGCCGGGTCTTGTTACGTTCCCCGTAGCGGGGTCGCGTTCGTCGTACATGTGCCCGCCGTAAAAATCGATAAGGCGCACCAGGTTGCTTGGATGGGAAACGATCATTGCCGAAGACGGCGATTTGACGGACGGCCGCACGACATACCGCCCTGTTTCGAGGAAATCCGGGAATTCGGTATTTTCGTTCACGCCGGATATGATCTTTGCGACCGGGAGCCCCATCTGCCGGGCTATGACTGTCCCCATCATGTTGCCGAAATTGCCGGAGGGGACGCTCGCTATGAAAGGTTCATCATCAACATCGATCTTTGAGTATGCGTAAAAAGGGTAAACCGCCTGCGGCAAAAGCCTTCCAAGGCTGATCGAGTTCGCTGATGTGAACCGTTCGCCGTCATGGAAAAGTCCTTCGGCAAATCCTCTATCTCCCAGAATGTTTTTCGCAAGCGCCTGGCAGACGTCGAAATCTCCGTTTACCTCGAAGGCGTAGATGTTGCCCCCCAGGGTTGTCATCTGCCTCCGCTGCCCCTCGCTGATGGAGCCTTTTGGGAAAAAGACGACATTGTCCACGTTGTCAAGGCCATAGAGGGCATCTGCAACAGCCCCTCCCGTATCTCCGCTTGTGGCAACGATCACGACCCTTTTGAGGCCTCTTTCGCCAAGAAAATAGTTAAGCGCCCTGCCGAAAAAACGGGCTGCGTAATCCTTGAAGGAATATGTCGGCCCCTGCGTAAGCCACATGATATAAGTCCTGCCGGTTACGCGCTGCACTTTCGTGGGAATCTTGTCTTCGCGGTATGCATCGTCGAGGAGGTCCTTCAGTCTTTCAGCGGGTATTTCGGAACCGAGGAAGGGGTAGAGGACCTCAAAGGCGATCTGTGCGTAGGGCATAGGGCGCATAGCCCTGATGCGTTCCGGTGCAAGGGTCGGGACGTCCTTACGGGCGACCATATAGAGCCCGTAGTTGGACGCCATGCCCTTGAGGAGCGCCGTTTCAAAATTGACCCGCTCGTCATAGTTGTTCGTGCTGTAGTAGGTGATTGTCCCCATGGCGCCTAAAGCATAACGGATGCGCTGCCTTTTTGCAACACAATGATACCGCTCCCCGCAGCGCGCGGGGCATCTATCTTCCCTCTCCCCCTGCGGAAGAGGGTCAGGGACGATGAAAGTAGTGTTGTGCAAGAAGACATCCCCTCTCCCCCTGCGGGAGAGGGTCAGGTAGAGGGTGGGATAAGAGATTTATTTTATTTACAGGGATTATTGTGATATAACTGCTTAATATGACAGGAATCAATCGACCCCAGCTGCAAAAGGAGTCGCTGATAGCTTTCATAGTGATCTCCTGTGCCTGCATATTCTGCCTGACCGATGCAGAGGCAAAGAACTGGGCCCGATATTTCGGTGACGAAACGCGATCGTACTATTACGATAAGGATAGCATTACCTATCCCTATAAAAAGAAAAGGGTTTTTGGCTGGGTCACAGATAAAGACACGACCGGCCTCTGGGTCAAGGTGACCGATCGTGATAAGGAGCCGCCCGACACGGATGCAGAGATGTTCCAGCCCGACGAGAACATTGTCTACGTCGAGGTTACCTGTCCGAAAAAAGAGGTCAACATTAAGGATAATGTCCCATATGATATGCAGAAGGGCAGGATGAGCTCGCGCATCGTTATTCCCGACGAGAAGATCCTTCGGGGAATAGAGTCAGGGGACGCGAAAGAGGCGCTGGTCAGCACGATCTGTCGATAAATAATCCGGAACCGTTCAGGGATGTCACAATAGGGAGTTATGTATGAAAAGAGGATCCTATGTTGCTCATTGTTTAATATGGCTGTTCACGATATGTCTGCTTTTGTCCGGGAATGTATTTTCGGCGGGGCTGATCTTCAAGGATGGGCAGTATTCATTCCAGACGCTCCGGGCGCTTGGTTACGCCGTAAGCGGAGGCGCAGACATTGGTGAAGTGCTCAACACGGTTTATGCTGTCAAGGAAGGAGACGATGAAAGCTGGTACCGGGAGTGGTTGAAAACCGCGGAACAACGCGAGAAGGCCGGGGATGAATTTCTTGCAAGAGGCAAAATAATCAGTGCGAGACAGGAGTTTTTCAAAGCCTCCAACTATTACCGGACGAGCGAATTTTTCCTCCATACCATGCCGGACGATCCACGCATAGTATCGGTTTGGAAGAAAAGCCGGGACAGCTTCCTGAAGGGCGCCAAGCTGGCCGATCACCCCATCGTACCTGTCTCAATCCCCTTTGAAGGCGATACATTGCCCGGATATCTTTGCCTCGTTGACGCATCCGGCGCCAGAAGGCCTTTATTGATCGTTCAGACGGGTTTTGACGGTACAAAAGAGGAGCTCTATTTTGCGACTGCTTACTTTGCAGTCAAGCGGGGCTACAATGTCCTTCTTTTTGAAGGGCCGGGCCAGGGAGAAATGATCCGGATACAGAAGCTGCCTTTTCGGCCCAACTGGGAAACGGTCATAACGCCTGTAGTTGATTATGCAATGAGCCTGAAGGAGGTCGATGCCAAGAGGATCGCCCTGATGGGCATAAGTTTTGGCGGTTACCTTGCGCCCCGGGCCGTCGCGTTTGAAAAGAGGATCAAGGCGTGTATTGCCAACGGCGGCGTATACGATTTTCACATGACCGCTCACTTGACACCGGATCTGGAGAAGTACCTTGATACCCGGGAAGGCGCCGAAGAAATCGACAAGGACATATATGCCAGAATGAAGACAGATCCCTCATTCAGATGGGTTATGGCCAATGGCATGTTTACCTTCCATGCCGGATCTCCAAGCGCATGGCTTAAAATGACAAGGCCTTATACCATGAAGGATGTTGCAGCGAAGATCGCCTGCCCTATCCTTATTGTAGATTCCGAAGGGGATAAGGATATGCCGGGACAAGCAAAAAGGCTTTATGATGCCCTTACGTCTCCCCGGAAAGACTTTATGCTTTTTACAAAGGAGGAAGGGGCTGAAGAGCACTGTCAGATGGGGGCGATCCTGATATCGAATGCGCGTATTCTTGACTGGCTCGACGACATCATGGCAAGGGACAATGTAAGGTGAGGGAGGAGGAAGGATAATGGATAAGACATTTAAAGCTACAGATATCCGGATAGGTTTCCACCCTGAAGGCTATCGTATCGACAAGACAGCCCCGCCGATAAATTTTTATACAAAATGGCAAATTACGCCTGAAGGCAAATGGATAGACCCGAAGCCTGTATGCTTTGATTCAATGCCGCAGGAAGGATGGTATAAAGAGGAGCGGAATGGCAAGGATAGAAGCATTTGAAAGATATAGCGACAGATACGATGAATGGTTCGAAAGAGACCGCGATGTCTATCGTGCTGAGCTGGAGTAATGCGCCAAGTAGCGCCTCCTTCCCCGGTGGAGAGTTTGGAGGTAGGTATTGGTTCAGGCAGATTCGCTGTTCCTTAGCAACGCTTTTCGCTAGGCCATCGGCCTGAGGACGATGATGCCCGGTTTTGTTGCGATGTAGCGCATGAAGCCCTGGTCCGTGACCTGGCGGACTCCTTTGGCAGAAGAGGCATGCCGGAGATAAAGCACGCCGCTCTTTCGGATGAAGATCCCCACGTGGGTCACGTCGAGCCCCGGCGCATCAGTGTAGATCCCTATATAATCGCCCGTCCTGAGGCTGTCTGTGGTCTCGCTGTTGATGGTATCTGCCGGGATGTAAGATAATGTTCTTAAGGCGGGCGCAACTCCCTTCACGAACAGCGTGCCGTCCTCTTTCCGGTTCAGCATCTTTTGAACCTTTCGCGACCAGAAGGGCGAGAACTGACCGGTAACATCTTCAATAAAATTTTCATTATATCGGCGCCAGTCGGTAAAGAAATGGTTTCTGGCATGATGGGAGACCGCTCCATCCCGGTAGCGGACCTTTACGAGGTTCTCTTTAAATGCGCCGAATGACGGTGAACGCCGCATTGCCTCGATGTAATCGAGAAGGGTAAAGCAATCAACCTCGTGGAGATCGACGACAAAGACCTCCGGCTCCCGCGCATCGCCTATAAGCGTGCCTTCCCTGTATGGGGTGCCGAGAAACTGCCTTGAAAGAAATTCTATCCTCTCCCCCGCATCCGCTATCCCTGATCCTTCGGCGATCAGCCGGTCGAGCCTCTCTTCGGTCCATTTGCCGAGCACTATCTTTTCGTTCATACTGTTTCAATCATATATTCACGGATCGAACCTGTCAAGCAGAGAGAATGCTTTGAACATAGGCGTTGACACACCTTTGTTTTTCTTTTACGATGATAATGATGCGGGTATCTTAGGCAGGCTGCTTGAGGAAAGGGCAACGCATGAAAGGAGCGTCAGGCGCCTTGGGGTAAAAGACCTCCATATACAACTCCGGGATTTGATCTTTCCTTTGTCGAGGACAATGGATATGATGAGCCCTGCCGTGGGGGAACACAACCTCTTAGTGGCATATTTATCGTTGCGCCTGTGTGAGGCTTTGGGCTTTTCGCCGGAGATGAAGAGCGCCCTGTGTATTGCAGGCGCGCTTCACGACATAGGGGCTTTTTCGCTTCAGGATAGACTCGATCTCCTTGATTTCGAAGAAACACGTTCAACCGAGCATTCTATGGCGGGATACCTTTTGCTGAGAGGCTTCAAGCCTTTTGAGGGCATTGCGACAATCATCAGGCACCACCATCTCCCATGGAGGTCAGGAGAGGGCAGGTTTTGCGAAGGGCAGCCGGTTCCCGAAGGCAGCCACATAATCCACCTTGCCGATCGCGCAGCAGTTTTAATATCGAAGGATAGACCGGTGCTGAGCCAGGTGCAGGCTATATACAACAAGATAGAAAAACAAAAAGACGCCGTCTTTGTTCCTCAATATGTTGATGCGCTGAAGGCTCTCACAGTTAAAGACTACATCTGGCTCGATATAGCTTCCGGTGCGATGGAATCAGTACTGTATAAGAACATAGGAACCGATATGGCACAACTGGACGTTAATGATCTGCTTGAGTTCTCAAAAATTATTTGCCGTATTATTGATTTTAAGAGCCACTTTACGGCTACGCATTCGAGCGGGGTTGCCGCTGTCGCCGTTGCCATGGCAAAGTTAGCCGGTTTTTCCGAGGAGGAGTACCCGCTCTTTGCGATCTCTGCTTGTTTGCACGATCTGGGCAAGCTCGCCATCCCCTCCGAGATCCTTGAAAAGCCTGGAAAGCTAACCCCTGAAGAATGGGACATCATGCGCTCCCATGTTTATTATACATACCGTGCGCTTGCACCGATCGAGTCTTTGCATACCGTTGCAACCTGGGGAGCGTTTCACCAGGAAAGGCTTGACGGCAGCGGCTATCCGTTCTCTTACGCGGCAGGAGATCTTAACTTTGGCACCAGAATCATGGCAATGGCAGATGTTTTCACGGGCATAACCGAAGACAGGCCATACAGGAAAGGGATGAGCAGAGATGAGGCCGTGGCTTTGCTGAAAGGCCTTGCGCGGGACAACAAGCTGGATAAGAAGCTTGTTGATCTGTTGATGAGCAATTATGAGGAGGTCAACGACGTCCGCGTTGCCGCCCAGGAACAAGCTGCGAATGAGTACAGGGAGTTCAGGGAAGCGCTAAAAACGGGGCTGACCCCATTGTAAGCATACCTTTTTTGCAACCTTGCGGAAGTGCTGCCCATAGATCATGAGAGTGATAGCCTCAGTAAAAGATCTTCGATAGAACAGCAGAGTTTTGATGAAAAGCCGCCAGTAGTACCACTGCGTCTTGCCGTTGCCCAGGATCCCGATATAGAGGATAGATCTCAAAAGGGCTTTTATCTGATCTTTTGCGATCCTCTGTTTTCCCTGAGGATTGTGATATCGCAGAAACTGGGAGATCCGCTGGTAATAGAGCCTTGGGCTGTATATGGTTTTAATGATCCTTTGATACCCCTCGATCAGCTTCATTTTATCCATTTTAGAGACAAAGTTGATGCTTCCGTCCGTGTTGTCACCGGAGGCATTCAGCTCGAGGCGGTTTTCATTTTTCAGTCTGTGCCACAATTTCGTATTCGGTAAGGCGTTCAAAAGCCCTACCATGGCCGTTACCACGCCGCTTTCCTGGATGAACTTTATCTGCCTTCCAAAGATGCCCTCATCGTCGCTGTCAAACCCGACAATGTAGCCCCCCATGACCTCAATGCCTGACGATTGAAGTTTTCTGATGGTGGCTGTCAGGTCGCGCCTGCAGTTTTGATCCTTTGAGCACTCTCGCAGGCTCTCTTCGTTCGGCGTCTCCAATCCGATGAACACCTGCTTGAACCCGGCCGCAACCATGAGGCGAATGAGCGTTTCGTCGTCAGCGATATTGATTGAGGCTTCGGTGAAGAAATGAAAGGGGTAATCGTGAATCTTCATCCATTCAATTACGCGCGGCAGCATCTTCTTCACGGCAACCCGGTTGCCGATAAAGTTATCGTCTACAACAAAAATACTGCCCCGCCACCCCCTGTCATAGATCGTTTGCAACTCGTTCAGAAATTGCTCCGTGCCCTTTAACCTCGGCGTGCGGCCATACATGGCGGTAATGTCGCAGAATTCGCAATTGTAGGGACACCCCCGTGAATACTGGACCATAAGGGAAGCATAGTCCTTGATTTCTATCAAGTCCCAGCTGGGAACGGGCGTCATGGATAAGGGCGGGAAGCCGGACGACCGATACACCTTTTCGGCTTTGCCCTGAGCGAGATCTTCCAGGAATTCAGGCAGTGTGAACTCTGCCTCATTCAGGATGAGGTGGTCGATGAGCGGCAGGTATTCTTCTTTAGCGCCGTTAAAAAGGGGCCCTCCGGCCACGACCTTTTTCCCCATACGGCGACACTCTCTGAGGACTGCGGTAACAGACTCTTTTTGCACAAGCATGGCGCTGATAAAGACATAGTCCGCCCATCGAAGATCGCCGTCTCTCAGTTTGTGAATGTTCAGGTCCACGAGACGAATGTCCCATTCTTTGGGAAGGAGCGCCGCCACGGTCAGCAACCCAAGGGGAGGGAAAGCGGCCTTTTTAGAGACATACTTCAAGGCATACTTGAAACTCCAGAAGGTGACGGGATATTCGGGATAGATGAGGAGCGCTTTCACAATATTCTCGCTTTTCAGGCTTAGATCCTTTATTCAGCTTTTGCAAGCTGCTAAAGTCTTTGTAGATTATTATAACACATTGGAAGCAGGATTACTAACGTGAAGCTAACATGAAGACACAGCTATGCACATGGCGCAACGGCGCTCAAACTGTTCAATCCGGATGATTCCCCGCAGCTTGCCGCGGGGTGACACTGTTCCATCTCCCCTCCGCGGGAGAGGGTAGGATGAGGGTACAAACTGGTCATGCTGCTTTGGTAAAAAAAACAAACGACACGGAAGCGCGCTGCGGAATTTTTGTTTGAGAAATTATACAGGACGGTTTATATATAACTATGCTGGGCACTTTCATAAATGTCGGGACAGTCATACTCGGGAGCCTTATCGGTCTTGCGATCCACGCGAGGCTTCCCGAGCGATTGACCAAGATTGCCTTCCAGTGCATCGGGTTATTCACGGTCTTTCTTGGTTTTACCATGGCAGCGAAGACGAACAATTTTCTTGTGATGATATTCAGCATCGTCCCGGGCTCGATCATCGGAGAGCTGATCGGCATTGAAAAACATATGGACAGGCTGAGCGAGCGCATAAAGCATAAGATAGGGTCAAAAAACAAGAGCTTCTCGGAAGGGTTTGTTACTGCCTTTCTCCTGTTCTGCATGGGCTCTATGACCATTCTCGGGGCCATCGAAGAAGGGCTCGGGGGGAGGCCGAACCTCCTTATTGCGAAGGCCGTCCTCGACGGGTTCAGCTCCGTTGCGCTTTCAGCCACGCTGGGCCTCGGAGTCATCTTTTCCGTGCTGCCGCTATTGGTCTACCAGGGAGGGATTACGCTCTTTGCCGCGTCGCTCCAGCAGTTCTTCACGACCCCGCTGATAAACGAACTGAGCGCAGTAGGGGGGTTGCTCCTTATCGGCCTCGGCATCAACATTCTGGAGATAAAAAGGCTGAACATCCTCAATATGCTTCCCAGCCTCGTTATCGCCGTTATTCTGGCTTATATCTTCCTGTGACCGCCCGGAGGCCAGGCCTCTGAAGCCCAAGCCGGATGCATGACCCGGGTACGACGGGAGAGGCGTAAACATTTATGGCTAAACTGCCGGTGCGGATGATCGATGACAGTTTCGAGACGGCAACCTTCTTGAGCAGGCCGAACAGGTTTGTCGTTGAGTGCGGGATTCACGGAAAACCCTTCAGCGCCTATCTGCCCAATCCGGGGAGGTTGTGGGAATTGCTTGTCCCCGGATGCAGGCTCTACGTAAAGAGGAATTCCCCCTCGGTCATGATGCCTTACACCGTTCTGGCCGTTGAAAAAGAGGGGAAACCAATCCTCCTCCACACCCACATGACAAACGATGTGGCCGGGGTGCTCCTGAAACGGAAACTCATACCAGAGTGGGAAGATGCAGAGGTCGTGAGACGGGAGGCCGCATTCGGCGAGAGCAGGTTTGACTTCCTCCTCAGGCGGGGCAGACAGGAGATGGTCCTTGAGGTAAAGAGCTGTACGCTTTTCCGGGAGAGGCTTGCCATGTTCCCTGACGCCGTCACACGGCGGGGAAGCCGCCACCTGCTTGGGTTGAAAAGGCTTTCAAAAGAAGGCCTGCAGGCAGGCGTCCTCTTTATCGTCCATTGGCCGCACGCCGAATACTTTATGCCGGAGCACCATACAGACCTCGAATTTGCCCAAAACATCCTGAAGGTGCACGATAGGGTAGACATCAAGGCTGTCTCCGTCCGATGGAACCGCGACCTTTCCATAGATGGCACGGTCAGGGAACTCATCATCCCCTGGGAAGCGATAGCAAAAAAGACAAAGGACAGCGGGAGTTACATCGTCATCCTCTATCTTGACACAGACAGCCGTATCGAGATAGGCGGGCTCGGCATGGTACCTTTCAGGAAGGGTTATTACCTCTATGCAGGTTCCGCGAAGAAAGGTCTCGCAAAAAGGATAGAACGCCATCAGAGATTAAGGAAGAACCTCTTCTGGCATATCGATTACCTGAGAGAAAAGACGTCCTTCTGTAAGGCCTTGCCGGTTCGCACATCAGAGGACCTCGAATGCGCAATGGCAGCGGACTTAAGAAAGATAGCAGGCTGGTCTGTGAAGGGTTTCGGGTCATCCGACTGCCGGTGCGAAAGCCACCTCTTCGGGATGGAGAACGATCCAATGCAATTGCCGGCCTTCATCGATATGCTGTATGATTGGAGGATGGGAAGAATAGAAAAGGAACTGACACGGGAATGTTCAAAATTCAAAAAATAGGCAATCTTGTTATCGACCTCCACACTCATGGCATCGGTGGATACGATACGCGAGGCGCGACGCCGGAAACGATCCTGAAGATCGCCGCTATCCATAATCGCCACGGTGTTTTCGCTATTCTTCCCACGATTTACCCCTCCTCCATCGAAGAGATGCGCGCCGATATGGCAGCGGTGAGGAAGGCAATGGCAAAGGAACGTTTGGCGTTCGGAGTTCGGCGCAACCGGCAACGCGCTGCTATTCCCGGTATTCATTTGGAGGGTCCCTTTCTGAATCCGGCCCGGTGCGGGGCGCTCAATAAGGCCGCGTTTCTTGAGCCGACAGAGAGAAATTTCAGAAGGCTCATCGATGGATTTGAAGATATTGCAAGGATTATTACCGTTGCGCCTGAGCTGAAAGGGGCGGCAAAGCTGATCAAGGCCATGGCTGATATGGGGATCATAGCGAACATGGGCCATTCAGACGCTACCTATACGGAGGCCGAGGAAGGCTTTAAGGCAGGGGCAAGGGGCATCACTCATATCTTTAATGCCATGCGGGGCTTCCACCACAGGGAGCCTGGCATCGCCGGGTTCGGCCTGCTGAATAAGGAGGTCTACATTGAGGTCATCGCTGACCCCTTTCATCTTGATAAAAAGACGATCGAACTGATCTTTCAGATCAAAGATCGCAAGAAGATCATCCTTGTCTCAGATACGGTAAAAGGCTCAAAGAAGGCGTTGGCACGAAAGGGCGCCAGAAGCAGGAAAGGGATGTTGATGGGCGGCTCAATGACCGTCGCAGAATCTGCACGGAGGCTCATCAATATGGGATTCAACGAGAAAACCGTGATGAACTGCATCAGCAGGAACCCGGCAGTCTATCTGTCGGCTATAGCTGCGAGCTATGGACTATAAGCCACACTGCACGCTGATTTGCATTGACTATCAGCGTGATTTTGATTAAAATATATGCTTCTATGTTCGAGAAATTACAGGAAAGATTAGAAGCAACCTTCAAAAAGCTGAGGGGCTACGGAAAACTCACCGAGGACAACATCAAAGAAACTCTGAGAGAGGTGAGGGTCGCACTCCTTGAGGCAGATGTCAACTTCAGGATAGCCAAAGAATTCCTCGAAAAGGTTAAGGAAAAGGCGCTGGGCGAAGATGTGCTGATGAGCGTCACGCCCGGGCAGCAGTTCATTAAGATCGTATACGACGAGCTTTGCGAGTTGCTCGGAGCGACCAACAAACCCCTCGACGTATCGGGGTCTCCGCCCGTGTCGATCATACTTGTAGGGCTTCAGGGGTCAGGAAAGACAACCACGGCAGGGAAGCTAGCCCTTGTCCTTAGAAAGAAGGGCAGAAGGCCGCTCCTTGTGCCCTCAGATATTTATCGCCCCGCCGCCATCGAACAGTTGACGAAGGTGGGAAAGCAGTTGAATATCCCGACATTTGCGGTGCCGCAGTTAAAGGAACCGCTCGCGATATGCAAAGAGGCAAAGGCGTACGCCATGAAGAACGGCTTTGACACGATGATCGTTGATACCGCGGGCAGGCTGCATATTAACGACGAGATGGTCAACGAGCTCGTAGACCAGAAGAAGTTTCTCAATCCAAGGGAGACGCTCCTTGTGCTCGATGCGATGACGGGGCAGGATGCGGTAAGCATTGCCGGGACATTCGACGCAAAGCTCGGTGTCGACGGCGTCATACTTACCAAACTGGACGGCGACACGAGAGGAGGCGCTGCGATCTCCATTAAGGCCGTTACGGGGAAACCGATAAAATTTATCGGGATCGGCGAAAAGTTTGACGCCCTTGAAGCATTTTATCCTGAAAGGATGGCATCCCGTATACTTGGGATGGGGGATGTTGTCTCTCTTGTCGAGAAGGCGCAGGAGGTATTCGATGAGAGGCAGGCAAAGGATTTAGAGAGGAAGCTGAGAAAGGACGAGTTCACGCTGGAAGATTTTAAGGATCAGATAAAACAGATGAAGAAGCTTGGATCGCTCGAATCCATAGTCACGATGTTTCCCGGTTTTAACAAGGTCAAAGGTATGATAAATTTTTCTGAGGCAGAAAAGGACATAAAAAGGGTCGAGGCGATTATCAATTCGATGACGATGAAGGAAAGGGCGCACCCGAATATCATAGACGGGAGCAGGAGGGTGAGGATATCAAAAGGAAGCGGCACAAGCGTCAACGATGTCAACAACCTCCTGAAGCGTTACATGGAAGCGCGCAAGATGATGAAAAAGCTTACAAAAGGAGGCATGAAAGGCCTTCAAAGACAACTATTCATGAGGTAAGGAGGTGGAAATTGGCTGTTAAATTCAGATTGTCCAGGTTCGGATCGAAGAAAAAACCCTTTTACAGGGTCGTTGTGGCAGATGAAAGGTCTCCCAGAGACGGCAGATTTATTGATAAGGTGGGATCCTATGACCCCTTAAAAGACCCTGCCGAGATAAAACTTGACAGGGAAAAGATAAAGTCATGGCACCAGAAAGGGGCAAGGCCCACGAAGACGGTAGAAAATCTGTTCAAAAAAGAAGGGGTTCTCAGTGAGCTAACACAATAACTTATGGAGGTGGGGCGTGTTGAAGGAGTTAATAGAGTATATTGCGAAGGCGTTGGTGGATAACCCGGATCAGGTAAAGGTTTCAGAGATAGAAGGCGAAAAGACATCAGTGATAGAACTGAACGTCGCTAAAGACGACCTGGGAAAAGTGATCGGCAAGCAGGGTAGAACGGCGAGGGCAATGCGGACCATCCTCAGCGCCACTTCGACGAAGGTAAAAAAGAGAGCGGTGCTGGAAATCATAGAGTAATGAGATGGGTCCCTGTCGGCAGGGTACTGTCAATACACGGTATTAGAGGCGAAGTAAAGTTTCATTATTACAATGAGGCAAAGGAAGAGTTTCTCCGCTATAGCTCGCTCTATACCAAAAAAGACGATTCGATCATAGAGATAAAGCCTGCGAGCATCAGGTCCCATAAAAATCTCTTTTTGATACGGTTTATAGGCCTGGAAAGCCCGGAGGAGGTTTCTTTTCTCGTCAAAAAAGAATTGCTTGTGCGAGAGGGAGACCTCCCCCGGTTGGACCGCGACGAGTATTACGACTACCAGCTTATAGGGTTAAGCGTTGTAAATTCTGCAGGCGAGGAGATCGGCAAGGTAAGAAGCATGTTGCATACGCAGGCAAACGACATACTTGTTGTTTCAGGAAAACAGGAGATCATGGTGCCGATGATCGAAGGGTACATCATCGAGATCGACCTTGAGCGTTCTTTCATAAAGATAGAGGAAGGCCTGGTTGTCCCATGATCTTTACCATCCTGACCCTTTTTCCTGATATCTTCCATTCCCCCTTGCAGGAGAGCATAATCAAAAAGGCCTTTGATAAGGGGCTGGTAAGCTTCAACATTATTAACATCAGGGATTTTGCAGCCGATGTCCATAAGACCTGCGATGACAGGCCATACGGCGGCGGACCTGGGATGGTAATGAAGATCGAACCGATCTATCGTGCTATGGAGCTTGTTGAAAGCATATACGGGAGGCCCAGATATGTGTTTTTGACCCCCCAGGGGCGGCCGTTTGACCAGGCAACTGCAGAGAGATACGGAAAGCTTGCCCACATATGTTTTATATGCGGCAGATACGAGGGAGTTGACGAGCGGGTAAGAGACTGTATAGACGAAGAGGTCTCGATCGGCGATTATGTGCTTTCCGGAGGTGAGATACCTGCGCTGGTATTGATCGACGCAGTATTAAGGAACATACCCGGCGTCCTCGGGAATGAAGAGTCGGTTGCTGATGAGAGCTTCAAGGAACCCCTTCTTGAATACCCGCAGTACACGAGGCCCGAGGTATTTCTGGACATGGAGGTGCCGGCGGTGCTCCTTTCCGGAAACCACGAGGAGATAAGGAAGTGGAGGCGGAAAGAGGCGATCAGGAAGACGCTTCTGAAAAGGCCGGACCTTATGGACAAGTTCGCCCCGACAAAAGAGGACGGGAAATTTATCAGAGAGATCATGGAGGAGTTCCCTGAGTAGCGTAAGTATTGCAGTGGTACATTACCCGGTCTATGATAAAAACGGTAGGATCGTGGCTACAAGTATAACAAATCTGGAGATCCATGATATTGCAAGATGCTGCATGACTTTTGGCATTGACTTGTGCTATATTGTAACACCTTTGCCGAAGCAAAGGGACATTATGGAGAAGCTTATAGGACATTGGACAGAAGGGTACGGCGCCAGGTACAACCCGGCAAGGGGCGAGGCGCTGCAGCGCGTGAGGATCATGAACACCGTCGGCGCAATGATCGAAGATGCAAGCTCAAAAAGAAGACCCTTTGTAGTGGGAACCTCTTCCAGGGAGCAAAAGGAGAGGTCGATAACATACCGGGAGCTTCGCGAGCTTGTGGAAAAGGGGAACGACCCCTCCCTTATTCTATTCGGAACGGGCTGGGGCCTGTCCCGTGAAGTAGTGGATATGTGCGATACAATGCTTGTGCCAGTAAAGGGAAGCGGAGATTACAACCACCTGTCGCTGAGGGTTGCGATAGGGATAATTCTTGACAGAATTTTTTGCCGGAGAGGAGGATATGATGAATGAGATGGTAGATATGATCGAAAAGGAACATATGAGGCTTGATCTGCCTGAAATTAACGTCGGTGACAACGTCAAGGTATATACGAGGATTTTTGAAGGTGACAAAGAGAGGATCCAGGTTTTCGAAGGTCTCATCATCCGGAAAAGAGGCGGCAACACAAGGATGACCTTTACGGTAAGAAAGGTCTCCTATGGCGTCGGCATCGAGAAGACATTCCCCAAACATTCACCGCTCATCGATAAGATCGAAGTAACAAGCAAGAGCAAGATAAGAAGATCAAAACTGTACTATTTGAGAAACCTGAGAGGCAAGGCGGCGAAGCTTAAAGAAAAAAGGGATTGATGCGCTGCCGTCTTAAAGGCCTCGTGGGGGGGATTGACGAGGCAGGCAGGGGGCCTCTCGCCGGGCCTGTCGTCTCTTCCTGCGTGATATGGAATGGATTGCCGGAGAGTAAGTGCGGCGTCGCGGATTCAAAACTGCTGACGGAAAAGCAAAGGGAAGAACTTTTTCCATGGATCACGGATCATGCCTACAGGGTAGGGATTGGGATTGCAACCAGCGAAGAGATCGATGTTTTGAATATCCTCAATGCGAGCCTTCTGTCGATGGAGAGGGCTGTCCATTATGCCGGCGTAATACCGGACCTGCTTCTTGTAGACGGGAACCGCAAACCAAAAAACCTTCCTGATTGCAAAACCGTTGTAAAGGGCGACAGGAAATGCTTTTATATTGCCTGCGCATCGGTAGTGGCCAAAGTTGTCCGCGACAGGATCATGGATGCGTACCATTTCCTCTATCCATCGTATAATTTCAGACAGAATAAAGGCTATCCCACAAAGGCCCACAAAATGCTCATTGGAGACCAGGGGATCTCGCCGATCCACAGGAAAACATTCAGGGGGGTTAAAGAACATCTTGCACAGGAATAACAAAAGGGAAGAAGGGAAGAAAGGCGAGGAGAGGGCGCTTGCCGCCCTCAGGAAGGACGGATATAAGATCATAGAGAAGAATTACAGGAACCCGCTCGGCGAAATAGACATTATCGCTGAAGAGGACGGCTACCTTGTATTTGTCGAAGTAAAGAAAAGGAATACCCTGAGGTTTGGAAGCCCTTTGAATGCCGTGGACGGGAAGAAAAAGAGACATATTATCAGGTCCGCTATGTTCTATTTAAAAGACCATAAATGTTTTGACAGAAAGGTAAGGTTTGATGTGGTCGGAATTGATGGCAGCGGCGTGCAGATCGTAAAGCACGCTTTTATGGTAGAATAGGGGTACCGCAGTGGATAGAAAGATCAGGAAGCTGTTGGCTGACGTTAAAGACGGAAAGGTGGCGGTGGAGGAGGCCTACGACCGATTGAGGGATATGCCTTTCGAGGACCTGGATCATACGAAGATCGACCATCACAGGATGGTGCGGAAGGGCATGCAGGAGGTTGTGTTCGGAGAGGGGAAAAGCCTGCAGCAGATCGTGGATGTTGTAGGGTCGATGAGAAAGAGAGATCTCGATGTGCTCGTGACAAGAATAGATAAGGCCGCCGGAAAGAAGCTGTGCGGGAAGTTCCGTTCAGGCAGATACAGCGAAGAGGCCCGTTGTTTTTATATAAAGGAAGACAGCGCAATAGAGGGCAGGGGCGCAGTCCTTGTCGTATCTGCGGGGACAAGCGATATAAAGGTTGCCGAGGAGGCGTATATTACCTCCATGTTCTTCGGGAATAACACGGAAAGGCTTTACGATGTCGGAGTGGCGGGGATCCACAGGCTGCTCAAGAATATCGACGCGCTGAGAAAGGCAAGGGTGATCATCGTCGTCGCAGGAATGGAAGGGGCTTTGCCGTCTATAGTTGCCGGTATTGTCGGCGTTCCTGTGATCGGGGTTCCGACAAGCATCGGCTACGGGGCGAGTTTTGGAGGGCTTACAGCGCTTCTCGCCATGCTCAATTCCTGTTCCACCGTTTCGGTTTTCAATATCGATAACGGCTTCGGCGCTGCCTACTTTGCAACGCTTATAAATCGCCTATGAAGATACGCTATTACCGGGGCTTACGTCGCCCACTCTGTCAGCAAGAGCTGCCAGAGCCTCCCCTTCATGCTCGCCGAGCTCACAGTATGGATTTCAACAATCTACTCATTATGAAGGTGCTCTACTTATGAAGGTGCTCTATATAGATCCCATATTCGGCGTAAGCGGCGACATGATGACAAGCGCTCTTATTGACGCGGGACTGCCATTCGAGGAATTGGAGAATACGCTCCGGAAGCTCCCCGTAAGGTTGCCCTCTATAATCCCCGTACAGAAGGCGCAAGGGATCATCAAGGGCACTCATCTTGATATCGGTGAAAGCGACAGGCATCTGACCGTGAGGGAAATGGAAGATGCAATTGACGGGATGAACGCGGAAGACGCAGTGAAAAGAGATGCGCGGGGAATGCTCGAAATCATTCTGAATGGTGAAGCGAAGGTCCACGGAACGACAAGGGATGAAGTGCACCTCCACGAACTCTCCCACATAGATACCCTGATTGATCTCGTATCGGTTGCAAAGGGTGTGCACTATTTTGGTATTGACCGGATATTCTGCGGCCCGGTCCCTTTTGGCCGCGGGACCATCAGGACATCTCACGGGATCATGCCTAATCCGCCTCCGGTAACGGTGGAGATCCTCAGGGACTGCAACGTTTTCTTTGTTGATGAGCCGCTGGAACTGACAACACCGACGGGGGCTTCGATCGTGAGGTATTACGCGAAGGGCAAGGAAGCTGCCCCGCCATTCGATATAGAGAGGATCGGGTATGGAATGGGCTCCTATACGACAGACAAACCAGACGCCCTCAGGATATTCATAGGCGAAAGCAGCGAGCATGAATCAGACGAAGAGGTATGGCTCATCGAGGCCGACCTCGATGACATGGAGATGGAATACGCAGGGGCGGTCACAGAGAGGATCCGCAAGGAAGGGGCCCTTGACGCCCTCTATTTCCCCGTCTACATGAAAAAGGGGAGGCTGGGCATAAGGCTTTCCGTCACAGCCCCTGCAGACAAGGTACAGCGCTTGGTCGAGAGCGTCTTCCGTGAAACAACCACCTTCGGTATGAGACTGATCAAAGAGCATAGAAGGGTGTTGAAGCGGGAAGAGCTGTCAATAGAGACGTCTTTCGGCCCGCTGAGGGTCAAGAAGGGTTTTGATGCAGGGGGAAGGCTTATAAAAACGCACATTGAGTTTGAAGACGTGAAGAAGATCTCGGAAGAAAGAGACCTCCCTTACAGAACGGTGCTTGACGCCATTAAGGCAGAGATAGCAAAAAAGTGAAAAGTGAAAGGTAAAAAGCAGGCCGTCGCCTAAAGCCTCACGGTTTTATTGACCGGTTGGTTTCAGGAAAAAACGCAGGTCTTTGAAGGCGTCTTGTTTGATCTTCACGTCTATCTTTTCAAGTATATCATCCCTCATATATTTTAGCTGCGTGAGCCACATGGGGTCGTCGACCTCAATATAGAGGATATGCCCCTTTATCCTGGCAGGCCTTGTATGCTGTGCCGTTTTTTCTCCTACGATATCGCTCCACATCGGGAAGATCCTGAATAGGTCCAGATCTCCCGTTATCTTCTTTTCTCTCAGGACCTTTGCAAGGGTCTTTTGCAAAGAGACAAAAGGCACGTCAGCCCTCGATCCTCGGGAAGATGGGAGCTATCTTGTCGATGCGCGATACGCCATCGGGGCGATAGAACTGCTTTTCGTTGTCGAAAAGGACCTCCTGAAAAGATGTTCCCATGCCGAGGGCCTTCCTGATGGCCTCTGATTTTTGCGGCATGAAGGGGTAGAGGAGCATTGAAACGATCCGCAGGCTGTTCCAGATGTTGTAGAGCACTGTCTTTAGCCTTACGTCACCTTCTTTGGCGAGTTTCCACGGGGCCTCAGAGTCGATATATTTGTTGAGGATGGATATAATCTCGAAAACGTTGTGCAGCGCCTTGTGGTATGCAAAAGACTCTATCTCTCTCTGGTATTCGTCGACAAGCTTCCTGACATTTTCTTCAACATACTCGTCCATGCCGCCTTTCTTCTCGGGCAGCTCTATCTTTCCCTGGAGAAATTTTCCAATCATCGTGACGCTTCTGCTCGTGAGATTTCCAAAGTCATTCGCAAGGTCCCCATTGATCCTGTGTATGATGGCATGCCGTGAAAAATCCCCGTCAGACCCGAAGGGCACTTCCCTGAAGAGGAAAAACCTGAATTCATCAACGCCGTAGGTTTTCACGATCTCGTAGGGATCTACGACGTTGCCCAGAGACTTTGACATCTTTTGTCCTTCTATGGTCCACCATCCATGCGCAAAGACATGCTTCGGCGGCTCTATGCCGAGGGACATAAGAAAGCTTGGCCAGTAGACGGCATGGAATCGCAGGATGTCTTTCCCTATGAGGTGTGCATCGCACGGCCAGTACCTGTTGAATTGACCCTGGTCTTCGAGAAAGCCGATGCCGGTGAGGTAATTTGTGAGCGCGTCGAACCAGACATAAATAATATGCCTTTCCTGCACCGGCACGGGGATGCCCCAGGAAAAGCTTGTCCTGCTTACACTGAGATCGCGCAGGCCGCCTTTTACAAAACTTGCAACCTCGTTGTACCTGATCTCGGGCATGACAAAATCCTTCTTCTCCTCAAGGAGGCGCAAAAGCCTTTCTGTGTATTTTGACATCCTGAAGAAAAAGCTTTCCTCTTTCAGCTTTTCAGGCTTCCTGAGGCAGTCAGGGCAGCACCCATCTTTAAGCTGAAGGTCGGTAAAGTAGCTTTCGCAGGGAACGCAATACCAGTCTTCATATTCTCCGAGATAGATATCGCCGTTTTCATAGGCCTTTTCGAACATGTACCGGACCACCTTTTTGTGCCTTTCCTCTGTTGTCCTGATGAAGCCCGTATTGGAAATATTAAGCACCTGCCATAGATCGGTGAACCTGTGGACCATCCTGTCGGCAAGTTCTTTCGGATGGATGCCGTGCTGCTCCGCAGCCTTTTCGACCTTCTGGCCGTGTTCGTCGGTCCCTGTCAGAAAGAAGACGTCATACCCGCAGAGCCTTTTGTAGCGCGACATGATATCTGCCGCTATGGTCGTGTATGCATGGCCGATATGGGGGACATCGTTTATGTAGTAGATAGGGGTTGTTATATAATATGTTTTATTCATTTTACTATATCCTTCAAGGGCAGCGTGACCTCCTTGCCGTCGTCGAGATGAACCGTGATCGTGAAGTTCAGGGTATTATGCTTCACCACCTTGCCTTCCCCTTGCGGAACGGCCACCCTTTTGCCTACTTTCGGGAAGCCTTTTTTGCTTTCCACGTACGTGCTGTACTCGTAAGCGAGGCAGCACATCAGCCGTCCGCATATCCCGGAGATCTTTGACGGGTTTAGCGCCAGACCTTGCTCCTTTACCATCTTTATGGATACTATGGAAAAATTGTTCAGGAACCTTTTGCAGCAAACGACATTTCCGCAGTTGCCGAGCCCCCCTATGATCTTTGCCTCGTCCCGAACGCCGACCTGCCGGAGCTCGATCCTGACCTTGAACTCCTTGGCCAGCTCCTTGACGAGTTCCCGGAAGTCAACCCTGTTTTCAGAGATGAAATAGAAAATGAGCTTAGTGGCTCCAAAGAGATATTCTGCGCTGAGGAGCTTCATCGGCAGCCCCATTTCCAGTATCTTCTTCCTGCAAAAATCAAAGACGTGGCGCTCTTTTTCCCGCAATGCCCTGAATTCTTCAACCTCGTTCTCAATGGCCTTTCGCTCTATCTTTTTTAATCCCGTCTTGTTTGTTTCAAGGGGTTCGGTGAGGACAACGCCCAGGCACGTGCCCTTGTCAATGTCGCAGACCACATAGTCCCCGATCCTGATATCGTCGGGGGCTTCCATCTCTATTACCCCCGTCAGCCTGTTTATGCTCACATAACAGCTTTTCATACATGCCTCATGATGTGAAGAAGTAAATTTTCAAAGATAAGCCATTTATTAACATTATAACGCATAATCCGGATCGTTTCCTGAATTCTTTTTACAGACTCCTCGATCCATCGGAGGTCAACCCTTCCGAGCTCAAGGATCTCCCTGATGTCCCGGTTCATTATCATTGATGAATCCTGGTAAATATTCAAAACAAAGATATCCCTGAAGAGAGAAAGAAGAAAGGAGAGATATATTGAAACTCCGTCAATGTTTTTGGTGATCCTTTGAGAGAGAAGCGTTGCATTGATAAAGCTTTTATGCTTCCCGGTGACCAGCTCTGCCAGCCTTTTTCTCATCTCGAAATTTTCTTTCTCGTTCCAGAAGACCCCTGCGCCGATGCTGCCGAAGGAGATTGACGAGAGGGTTTCGGCGTGATGCCCGTCGATCGAAAGAACGTCTGCAAAGTAGCGCCTTAACTGTTCCTGCCTGAGGGCGGTGAAAAAGATCCGTGAGCAGCGGGAGCGTATCGTGTGAGGTAGCTCCTCTTCCGATGCGGTGATGAGGAAAAAGACATTGAATGGCGGAGGTTCTTCAAGTGTTTTGAGGAGGGCGTTCGCCGCTTCGCGGGTGAGGTCCTCGGCGCCGTCGATTATGATCACCCTTTTTTTGCCCTCATAAGGATATTCGTAAACCTCCTGATTTACGCCCCGGACCTTTTTTTCTTCGTTCCCCCTGATAAGGTCGATGCCTATCGAAGCTTCGCCCTCTTGCTTTGACAGGATCATAAGATCGGGATGGGTCCCCCGGTCAATTCTGGCGCAGGCCCTGCATGCGCCGCAGCCCGTTCCGTGTTCGCAGAGAATATGTTTCGCGAATTCGACGGCAGTCTTTTTTTTTCCGATGCCGTCCTGTCCGCTGAACAGAAATGCGTGGGGCATCCTTTCATGTTTCAAAAAAGACAAAAGGAGGCCTTTTTGTTTTTCGTGACCGATAACCTCTTCAAATCCCATAGTTCTTCAGAAGGTGCTCCACATTTTTTCTTATAAGGACCTCAATCGCTTCGATGCCTTTCCCGCCGTCAATAACAAGAAACCTCTTCGGTTCTTTTCTGGAGAGCTTAAGATAAGCATCTTTTATCCTGCGGTGAAAGGTGATGTCCTCTTGCTCGAATCTGTCCATTACATTATTGAAGGCGGCCTTTCTTTTCAGCCCCTTTTTGGCAGTGCAGTCAAGGAGTATGGTCAGGTTGGGCCTCACGCCTTTTGTGACAAGCCTGTTCAGCGTTTCAATGATTCCAAGGTCTATGCCTCTGCCATAGCCCTGGTATGCGTAGCTTGCATCCACAAACCGGTCGCAGAGGACGACTTTGCCGTTCTTTAATGCCGGCAGTATGAGCTCCTCCACGTGCTGCGCCCTCATGGCCATGAATATCAGAAGCTCAGAGAGAGGAAGGACGTTAAGGTTTTCATGAAGGAAGATCTTTCTCAACGCCTCCCCGAAGGCGGTCCCTCCCGGCTCCCGGGTCTTTATTACATCGTATCCCTTTTGCTTCAGATGATCATGGAGAAGTTCTATCTGAGTTGTCTTCCCGCTTCCCTCTATGCCTTCAAAGGTGATCAGCATGGCTCTCCTATTTTAATACCCTTTCAATGTATTGACCGGTTCTCGTGTCGATCCTGACGGCATCGCCTTCTTCTACGAAAAGGGGGACCTGGATCGTGTAGCCCGTTTCCAGCACCGCCGGCTTTGTGGCATTTTGGGCCGTGTCGCCCTTGATGCCGGGCTCCGTCTCGACGACAGTGAGGACGACGAAGTTCTGCATATCCACTCCTATTGCCTTTCCCTTATAGAAGAGTATCGTCATCACAAGGCCGTCTTTAAGATAATTCTTTGTGTCTCCGAGGCTTGCTTCGTTTACGAAGAGCTGCTCATAGGTATTTTCATCCATGAAATAATAGCTATCCCCTTCCTTGTAGAGAAATTGCATCTGCTTTTCCTCCATCTCAGGAACCTCTGCCTTGTCGCCTGACCGGAACGTCCTGTCGAGGACGTTTCCGCTGATAAGGCTTTTCAGGCGGGTTCTCACAAAGGCCCCGCCCTTGCCCGGTTTTACATGCTGGAAATCTACGATCACAAAGGGTTCATCGTCCTGAAGGATCCTCAACCCTTTCCTGAACTCCGATGTTGAAACCACCATCATATCCTCCTTAGCGTATCTTTTCTGATCTTTGTCATGATCTTTGCTTCATGGGCCGTTAAATGTACCATGTCTTCGAGCCTTACGCCTCCGAGATCCGGAATATAGATACCCGGCTCTATGGTCACCACCATGTTCTCTTCGAATACCCCCTCGCTGCTGCTGTTGATCGCAGGGGCTTCATGAACCGCTATGCCGACCCCGTGACCAACCCCGTGGCCGAAGAAGTCTCCATAGCCGGCATCCTTGATGAATCCCCGGACCATGCCATCGAACTCCCTGATGGAGAGGCCGACTTTAATGTTTGCCAGGGCAAGCATTCTCGCATTATTGACAACAGAAAATGCCTCCTCCATTTTGCCGTTTGTCCTGCCCAACGATATGGTGCACGTTTCATCGCTGCAGTACCCGTTCACCTGTGCGCCAAAATCGATAATGACCGTCTCGCCCTCCACGATCACCTTGTCTGTCGGCTCGGCATGGGGAAGCGCCGCCCTCGGTCCCGAAGCAACAATGGTATCAAAAGAAGGACAATTGGCGCCGAACCTCCTCATCGTGAAATCAAGGTCGTTGGCAACCTCTTTTTCTGTCTTGCCCGGACGGAGTCTTGCAAGAACCTCCAGATAGGCGCCGGTGGCAATGCGGACTGCCTCATTGATAGATTCGATCTCCTCCTGGTCCTTGTATTTTCGTATCTCTTCGATCCTGTTGCCCAAAGGCACAAAAAGGATATCCTGAAGCGTATCTTTCCATATCTGGTAAATATTAAAGGTCGTATGGAAGCTGTCAAATCCCATCTTTTTTATTCCCTGCTTTTTGCATAGTTCCAGGAGGCCGTGCTTTAAAAGTTTTATCTCAACGACCTCTATACCTTTTGTTGCCTCCCGTGCATAGGTTATGTACCTGAAGTCTGTCAGGAGGAACAGGCCCTTTCGGGTGACGACAAGCGTCCCTTCGGAGCCCCTGTACCCTGTGAGGTAGAAGATATTTTCCATGCCTCTCAGAACGCAGGCATCCAGATCCATGTCCTCAATGATATTGAGAACCGCTGCAACTCTGTTGTCTCTCATGTTCTTACCAGATCTTCTTTTTTAGAACCTTTTTAAATCCGGCGGCCTTGCCTTTCGCTTTCAATTCTTTTTTCAGGGCCGTGCGCCTTTTCCTGTATACATCATTGGAAGGCTCTTTCCTTATAAGTTCGTCATAAATGCCTATGGCAGTTTCTATATATCCCTGCTGCAGATATATGTCTGCAAGGGTTGAAGACAGGATATTATGGTTATCCATAGGGGATAGTTAAAAGAATATCGCCGTAAAAATCAAGCTAAATCGTATAAATACGGCTCGCGGCTCAAAGCCTGCGGCTTATGGCAACTGATTGAAAACACTAAGTTAACTGTGTTTTGTAGAATATGCCGAAGGGTATGCAGGAGGTGATGACCCCTCGCACCGGCAGTTCCGTGAGCAGCGCTCCGGCGAGCTTCAGCGCTTCTCCTCTGGACGCCAGCATGTCGTATTTGTTCAAGACGATGGTGCAGGGTATCTCTTCGACGCCCTTCAGCAGGATGTTGCTTGTGAAAAAACGCAAAAAAAGGTCGGGCCCGACAACCTCGTCAGCCTTTATGCCTGTTCTATCGCAGAAGATCTCCCATCTGAAGACCTTTTCCTTTACCGTGCCGGAGAGGCTGTCGAGGCCTGCTATGACATATATTGACTCTGAACGGGGCGGTATCACCGGTTCATATTCTGCAGGGTACTTCAGAGGCAGCCTCTTCGAGCCGTCTGCCTCTATGAGGACAAGATCAAAAAGCTCGCCCAATATGTCGATTTCATCAAAGGAGACCCCTGTGAGCTTGCCGTTCTCAATCGACCTTCCTATCCTGAGATAGGGCGGCATGTCAGGCCGGTCATAAAGCCCAGTCTTTTCTGTAAGGATATAGGGTTCTTTTACGAAGATCTTTGTTGTCGTTGTGAGTGCAACCCTTTTGCCTCGTTTTACCGCCCCGGCCGCGAGGTATTCGATGAGGCTTGTTTTGCCGCCGGCGCCGACAAATGTAACAAACTTTTTATTGAGGATGTCGTTGAGAGGGTCACTCTTCTGAATGCACAACATATAGCAACGACCGATAACTTAACCCATCTATTTGGGTGCATTTCCTTTCTGAGGCGCGATCTGATCTGCCGGTCCTACCCAGATCTGAACCTCGGTCTGAAAAGCGCCCCGTGACATTTTTATATTGCACGTCTTATTTTCTTTCTGATAATTAAGCACCACGTCTTTGTAGCGGAAGCTGTTGATATACCTCCATCCATTTTTTGCCATATTGATTTTGAAATAGTTTTCGAGGGATTGCATCTCTACGTTGCCGTTGAAAAACATTACACCGGCCCTCATGGAGGGGCTTTCGTAAATAAAGCTATTCTCTGGTACATAGGCCAGTTCCTGCGGAACGGGGATATCGGGGAAGCCGTAGAAGGCCTGGTTGAGCGCTTCCTGCCCGGGCTGAGCCGATTCATCGGCAGCCTTGGACCCTTTGAACATTGCACACCCTGAGAATGCCAGCAACATGATAAACAATAGGATGAAAATTTTCTTCATATGTTCCCTCCCTCATTTTTTCTTTCGAGATACGCATATGCACTGTGGTTGTGGATGCTCTCGAAATTTTCAGCCTCTATGGCAAACCACGTGATATTGGTATCCTTTGACAAGATCTCCGCGATGTCTCTCACCACGTCCTCGACGAATTTCGGGTTTTCAAATGCCTTTTCGGTGATGTATTTCTCATCTTCTCTCTTAAGAATAGAATATACATCGGTGCTCGCACAACTTTCTATGACATTGATCATGTCTTCGATCCAGAAAAATTTTTTAAAGCTTACCTCCAGCCTTGCCGCCCCTCTTTGGTTGTGCGCCCCGTACTCACTGATCTCTTTGGAGCAGGGACATAGGGTGTTGATCGGCACGGAAACGGAAACGGTAAATTGTTTCATCCTGTTCTGGTCATTCATAAAGCCTGAAAAGCCGCAGTGGTACTCAAGAAAACTCTGGGTCTTCGAGACCGGCGCGACCTTTTTCATAAAATAGGGGAACGTTACGATCATATGGGCGGATTCGGCATTGAGCCTCTCTTTCATCTCTTTTAGTATGCCGGGAAAGTTCTTCATATTGATCATATCTTTGTTTTCATGGAGGATCTCGACAAACCTGCTCATGTGGGTGCCTTTATAATTGTGAGGGAGATTGACATACATATCAATGGTCGCGATGGTATGCTGAAAGCCGTTCGCTTTGTCCATTACGACGATCGGGTACTTAACGTTCTTCACGCCGACCTTGTCGATCTCTATCTTTCTCGTGTCTTCCATGCTCTGAACATCTACCATGTCTGTTTTAAATGCCATACGCCGCGTACGCCTTCTCTGATTCCCACACCCTTACCTCTTTCAGAGAAATATTCTCCTCCCTGATAATTTTTTGAATCTCCTCGTAGATATACATCGATATGTTTTCTGCAGAGCTTGCCCTTTCAGCAAAAAACCTGATCTCATTAAGGTATTTGTGGTCAAGCCTTTCCAGGACTTCGTGAAGGTATCCTTTAATGGTTTTGAAATCGACAAGGAGGCCGTCATCACCGAGCGTTTCACCTTCAACAAGGACTTCGACAACAAAATTGTGTCCATGAAGCTCTTCGCACTTCCCGTTGTAGCCTTCAAGCCGATGGGCAGCAGCGAAGGAATCTTTGACGCTCAGCGTAAACATGGAATAATCTATCGTCTGGGAGGCCCAAAGTCAATAGAAAGAGCCGGGAAGGGCAGGAGATGAGAACATGTGAGTGAGTGTGTGGTGTCGGTGTGTGAGTGAATAAACCCCGTGAACCCTCGGACCCTTAAAACCCTAAGAAAGAACTGTATGCTTCAGCCGATAGCAGTCTATTTTTGTTTCTTGACAGCCTTTTTTACGATCACAAATCCGTTTGTAGGACCGGGAACGGCGCCCTCGACAAGGAGGATGTTCGTATCGCCCCGCACGTCTATAATCTTCAGGTTCTGTACCGTTACCTTTTTTGCGCCCATATGTCCGGGCATCTTCATACCCTTCATAGTTCTGCCAGGTGTCATATTCTGGCCTATTGAACCGCCATGCCGGAAAAACTCGTGGCTGCCACGTGAAGCCGGGGCCCCGTGGAAACCATGCCTCTTTACCACACCTGCAAAGCCTTTTCCTTTCGAGGTGCCGGTAACATCAACGAATTCCCCTGGCTCAAACATTTCAACGGAAAAGGTTGAGCCTACGTCCTGCGCCTCTAAGTCTTCTTGAGTGACCCTGAATTCCCGTAGTATTTTTGCAGGTTTTGCTGTTGCTTTATTAAAATGGCCCATGAGGGGCTTATTCACACGCTGCACCTTTTGGATCTCTTCGAAACCGCACTGGAGGGCGGCGTATCCTTCTTTTCCAGGGCTTTTTTTCTGGACAACATAGCAGGGCCCTGCCTGTATCACTGTTACGGGTATCATGCTGCCGTGCTCATCGAATATCTCGGTCATGCCGATCTTTTTTCCTATAAGTCCTATTCCCATTGCTGCACCTCCAAAAAAGTATAACAGCTTAGTAAAAAACGCTTTCAAAGTCAAGTACATTAGTGGCATGGCCATTTTGGAGCTGCAAAGCGGGATATTGTTATCGGGGATTTTAAGGCTATGTGGTGTATCCGTCACTTTGTTTGGCTTGTTGGACACATTTTTCTTTCAATCGCTGCGGTCGTAAAGGCAGAATAACTCAACAAATAAATAAAGATAGAGAAATAAAAGAGAAATAACAGTGGAGACCAGACGCCGCTTATCTCGATCGAGGAGATTCATCACCAATATGAGCTTCCGCAATAAGCTCCTCATTATAGTGGGGTCAGTGATCCTTGCGAGCGTCCTTTTGTCCTCGGCGATCACCTACATGTGCGCAGAACGGCAGCTTGAGTCAATGGCAAAGAAGGAGATGGAGATAAAGGTTGCGCTTATAGCAAAGCAAAGCGAGATCGCGCTCGATACGTTCAAGGCGGACATAGAGGTCCTGGCAGAGCTTACCCTGGTCCGCAGGATTGCCGCCTCTCCGTGGAACCGCGCCATTGTAGATGAAGGCAACAGGTATTTTCAAAGGATCGTGAAAAAGGCCGGGGTATATCAATCGATCAACCTTCTTGACCGGAAGGCCCGGTGCATCGCCTCGAACTTTCCGAACCGGATCAACATCCCCATCCTTCAGCAGGCGGTCTACGGGAGGGCTGATTTTCATTCGGCCCTTATCGGGAGATCTTTTATATCCCAGATATTCTTAAGCCAGGGAACGGGCCGGCCCATCATCGTTATCAGCGTGCCTGTCCGGGACAACGGCGGGGTGGTCGCCGTCCTCCGTGCGGTTCTCGACCTCGATCATTTCAACGATTACTTCCTCCGTACTCAGGAGTATGTCCATGGCGGCAAGGCATACTTCTTCGACCCGCAGCTTGATGCCACGCTGCCGGAAGGATGGAAGGCGACCAATGTGCTGACGGCAAAACCCTATATACAGCCGGAGGTGCCTGACCTTTCTGAGCTTGCCACCGAAAAGAAAGGGTGTGTGCGATATGTCTCAAACGGCACTGAACGGCTGGTTGCCTTTTTCAGGAGCTCCGAACCGGAGTTCCTTTTTGTCGTCGAACGGCCGGTTCAGGATGTCCTTGCACCGATACAGACCATGAGAAAGGTCGCGATGATCACGCTGATTGCATTGTTGGCCATTGTTTCCGTGTCCGTCTTCTTCCTGTTTGACCCTTTTCTTCGGAAGCTTGAGCAGTGCATGACCTTTGTCAGAGATATCGAAGCGGGGCATTTCGACAAAAGACTGATCACAAGGGGCAACCACGAGCTCTCCCGCCTCGCCCGAGGCCTCAACG
>DIFC01000083.1 GCA_002418945.1 Deltaproteobacteria bacterium UBA5758
CTAAGGTAGTTTGCGAAATACACAACGCCCCCAGCATCGGTATCCTGGTAGTATATCCTTGTGGCGTACATGTTTTTTCATAACACGTTCCTTTCCGGCCGTCAATAGAACAAACAATGAGAAAAATTCATTACGAAATGGCAAAATCCTCAGATATGTATTATATTTATAGCTATCATGCCCTTTGAGGCATATGAGGCGGCGCAATGAAGAGATCATCCAAATAAGGAGGAAAAATGAAACCCGTTGAGATTAAGCCCGATATCTTTTGGGTGGGGGCGATTGACTGGGCAGTGAGGGATTTTCACGGATACATCACGCAGAACGGCACTACCTACAACAACTATCTTATCAGAGACGATCAGACAACCCTCGTTGATACGGTGAAGCATGATTTTGACATGGTGACGATAGAGAACATCAGGAGGATAGTTGATCCATCAAAGGTAAAGAATCTTGTGGTCAACCACATAGAGCCGGACCACGCAAGCGGGATCACCACGGTTATGAAGTACATGCCCGATGCCACAATCTATATTTCGGAGAAAGGAAAGAAAGGCCTCGACAGGCATTGCGATACGTCAAAATGGACCATGAAGGTCGTGAAAAGCGGCGATACCCTTAATACCGGCAAATACACCCTTGTTTTCCTTGAGACGCCGATGCTCCACTGGCCCGATTCTATGGTGACCTATGTGAAAGAGGCAAAGCTCCTGATCTCCCAGGACGCCTTCGGGCAGCACATAGCGACCTCTTCACGGTTTGATGACGAGTTTATTGAGTGCCATTCCGTGTTTGAGCTCGATGACGCAGTAGCAGACTATTACGCGAACATCCTCATGCCTTTCGGGCAATTGATCAAATCCAAGATCGAGGAGATCGTCAGGCTCGGAATTGAGATCGACATGATAGCGCCCGACCACGGCATCATCTGGAGAAAAGACCCGGGAAAGATCATCCGGATGTATCTCGATATGGCGTCCGGCAAGGCCGCCGAGCAGGTCGCGATCATTTACGACACCATGTGGCACAGCACCGAACTGATGACGGCCCCGATCATGCAGGGAATTAAGGATGAGGGCCTTGACTGCAAGGTCATAAAACTGAGGGCCACGCCGATGAGCACGGCAATCAAAGAGTTCTGGAAGTCAAGGGGCTGCCTTATAGGGACGCCGACGATCAACAATGTCATGTTCCCCTCTGTAGCGGAATTTCTCCACCACCTCGGCGGGTTGCGCCCCAAGAACAGGATTGCCGCCGCATTTGGAAGCTTTGGCTGGGGAGGAGGCGCCGTCAAAGAGGTCTACGAGCTGCTAAAGCGCATGGGGCTCGAGATGGTAGAGCCGGGAATGCAGGTGTTGTATAAGCCGTCGTCGGACGACGAAGACAGGTGCTATGAATTCGGCAGGACCTTCGCACAGAAGGTAAAAGAATACCACAGCAGATTTTGATAACAGCATGGCTGAAAGAAAAACCTTAAGGAGGACATATAAAACATGTCAATGACGGAGAAAAACCTTCAGGAGGCATTTGCAGGCGAATCACAGGCAAACAGGAGATATCTGGCATTTGCGAAAAAGGCCGAGGAGGAGGGGTTCAGGCAGGCTGCTAAACTTTTCCGGGCAGCGGCTGAAGCTGAGACTGTCCACGCCCATAACCATCTCAGAGAACTGAAAGGCATTAAAAGTACCAAGGAGAACCTCCAGGAGGCTATCGGCGGAGAGACCCACGAGTTCAAAAGCATGTATCCCCAGATGATCGAGGACGCAAAGCAGGAGGGGCAAAGCGGGGCATTACGGAGCTTTAATTACGCCAACGAGGTCGAAAAGATACATGCGGGACTCTATCAGAGGGCCCTCGACAACCTCGGAAAGAATGCGCCTGTTGATTATTACATCTGCAAGGTTTGCGGCAATACGGTTGAAGGCGAGCCGCCCGATGAGTGCCCGGTTTGCAAAGCGAAGAAGGTTGCCTTTTATAAGGTAGATTAATTATAATCGCAGAGTCTCTCAGCGCGCAGTCGACAGCATGATCTGTCGAGGCTTGGCGGTTCCTGCTTTTTGCTGTACGGCTAATTCCAGGAGGGAAGATGAAGGTTGTTGCCTTTAACGGAAGCCCGAGGGTTGGTGGAAATACGGATATATTGCTCGGTGAGGCGCTTGGGGCGGCTCAGCAGTCAGGGCATAGTGTTATTTCATTCAGACTGAACGATATGAACCTCAGGACGTGCCAGGACTGCGGCGCATGTGAACAAACAGGGGAGTGCGTCATTGAAGACGATATGAAGACGATCTATACAGCCATCAGGGAAGCGGAAAGGATCATCGTCGCTTCCCCGATATTTTTTTTTGGTCTTTCCGCGCAGGTAAAGACGATGATAGACAGATGCCAGGCGCTGTGGTGTGAAAAATATCTTTTAAAAAAGGCTATACCTGAAGGAAGAAATGGTCGAAAGGGACTGCTTATTCTCGTGGGCGGGATGAAGAAAGACATCGGGATACAATGCGGAGATGCAACGGCAAAGGCCTTTTTCAGGTCTATCAGCGTTCCCGTGCACGAAACCGTTGGTTTTTTAGGCGTTGACAAAAAAGGTGTGGTTGTTGACCATCCTACAGCCCTGCTTGATGTCTATCAGGCCGGACAAAGACTCATGGCCCCTTGAAAAATCTGTAAAAGGTATTGTGAATGGACAACGAGTTATTTCCCGTTACGTCGCTTGAAGAAAATGAGGAAGGCATAGTCCATCTTTTATCCGGCGGCAGGGGGCTAACAAGCAGGCTTGCCTCGATGGGGATCATGCCGGGCATAAAGATCAGGGTCTTAAGAAACAGCGGCAGACAGATCATCGTCTTTGCCTCCGATACCAGGGTTGCCCTCGGCAAAGGACAGGCGGACAAGATCCTGGTTGAAAAGATAGCGGCTGCCGAGGGGAAAGGTAAGGAGCAAAAATCAACAAAGAGTCTTTTGGTGGCCCTGGCCGGCCAGCCTAACGTAGGAAAAACAACCGTTTTCAACCTTCTTACAGGATTATCGCAGCACGTCGGCAACTGGCCGGGCAAAACCGTCGAAATGAAAGAGGGTTTTCACAACTTAGACGGCTTTGAGCTAAAGATTGTAGACCTGCCGGGTACGTACAGCCTCAGCGCATTTTCTGAAGAGGAGAGGGTTGCGAGGGATTTTATCATCCATGAAAAACCCGATGTCGTTGTCCTTGTCGTTAATGCCTCTGCCCTCGAAAGAAGTCTCTACCTCCTTACCGAAATACTCCTTTTAAAAACACCTGTCATTGTCGCTGTAAATATGGTTGATATGGCGGAAGGGCAGGGCGTATATATCGATATCAACGCCATCCAGAAATCGATGCGCATACCGGTTGTGCCTATGGTTGCTATAAAAAACCAAGGCATCAGGGAGCTTGTTGACAAGATAATCCAGCTTGCAGAGGGCGAACTGAGATACACCCCGAGGATGCCGGAGGTATCCCCGGACCATGAAGAGATTTTCCTGAAGCTGCTCGTAATGATCAAAGATTACCTCCCGATCCCTTATAACGATACCTGGGTGGCTACCAAGCTCATGGAGGGCGATCCGGAGGTATCGGAGGCCGTGAAAGGCATTATACCTCATGAAACATGGAATGACGTTCTATCGCTGCTTGTCAAGCACGAGGATGCCTTAAGGGCAGTTGTGGGAGGAAGATACGCCTGGATCGAAGAAACAACAAGGGCCGCGATCTCTCGTTTCAAAAGAGGGCAGGTGCTTATCACGGACCGGATGGACCATGTCCTGACGCGCCCAATCTTTGGCGTCCCTATTCTCCTGGGAATACTGGCGGTCATCTTTTTGCTGACCTTCAAGGCAGGCTTCCCTTTGCAGAAGTTCTTTGAAACGATCACAAGCGCCTTTGGAAGGTGGATCGATGCCAGTCTGATCAACGAACCGTGGTGGGTTCGCGGGATACTGGTGAACGGCGTTATTGGCGGAGCAGGTTCGGTACTGACGTTTACGCCGATCCTCGTTATATTTTTCTTTTCCATGACATTCCTCGAAAATGTAGGGTATATGGCCCGCGCTGCCTTTGTCATGGATCGCTTCATGCATATTATCGGCCTCCACGGAAAAAGTTTTATGCCAATGTGCCTCGGCTTCGGATGCAATGTGCCTGCTGTTATGGGTGCGCGCATCGTTGAATCAAAAAAGGCGAGGTTGCTTACAATATTTCTGACGCCTTTCATACCCTGCACCGGAAGGCTGGCGGTGCTGACATTTGTTACTGCGGCGATCTTTGCGGGAAATGCGCTTGTGGTTTCCTGGCTTCTGGTTGCATTGAATATTGTGCTTCTCGGGCTTTCCGGCATCTTAATCAGCAAAACCCTTTATAAAGACGAGCCGGTCCCTTTTATTATGGAACTGCCTCTTTACCATAAGCCTGATTTCAGGACCATCATCTCTGTAGTGTGGGGAAGGACAATGGCCTTTGTCAAGAAGGCAGGCACGGTGATACTCATATTTTCCGTTATACTGTGGATCATGTCGAATGTACCCGGCGGAGCGATCGAAAAAAGCCTCCTCGCCTGGGTAGGAATGCTATTTGAGCCCATAGGAATTCCTCTTGGCCTCGACTGGAAAATGCTTGTGGCCCTCTTATCGACCATCGTTGCGAAAGAGAATGCCATTGCGACCCTTGGCGTTCTTTATAACGTTGGGGAACAAGGCCTTATGAGCGTTTTGCCGTTCGTGGTAAGCCGCCCATCTGCCGTTGCCTTTCTTTTCGTCCTGATGGTGTTTCTCCCATGCGCACCCACCATAACGGTCATGCGCCAGGAGATGGGCAACTGGAAATTGTTTTTTGCTTCCGTGATCTTTATGATCGTACTTTCTTATGCGGGAGGTGTAGTTGTGTACCAGATTGCGAAAAGCATAGGGCTGTAAGGCGGGAAAGAGAGTTGCAATCATATTAGAACATAAGACGGCAATAGCGTGAGACATCAAAAACGGGGGATGACGTGAAAAGATATTTTTTTTTATGTCTGGCGGTCATACTGGCGTGTTCCCGGGCCTTTGCTTTGGAGTATGACCTCGACGACTTTTACAGAATGGCCCTGGAGCGCTCGGAAAAGATCAAAATATCCGAAGAAGATCTGTTTATTGCCGAAAAGGGGAAAGACAAGGCTATAGCGGCTTTGCTGCCGAAGCTCTCGGGGGTAGGGGGATATACGAGCTACCGGGACAACAAGACAAACGACAACGACAGCCTGACGCAGCCCGATGAAACGGCGAACTGGGGCCTCAGGCTCGATCAATCATTTTCCCTTGGAGGGAAAGAGTTCATCGCTTACGGAATGGCCAAGAACAACATCGGCAAAAGCAGGCATGATCTTTTCGCCGTTAAAGAAGGCTACATATTTACCGTTACAAGCGCCTACTATGAGCTGCTGAAGGCAAAAAAGGTTGTTGATATCGCAAAACAGAACGTGGAGCGGCTGACAAAGTACCGAGACGCTGCTTCGGCCCGGCTGAAGGTGGGTGAGGTCACGAAAACCACGCTCCTGAGGGCGGAGGCAGAGCTATCGGGGGCTCGGTCTGACCTGATCAGGGCCGAAAATGTCCAGAAGCTGGCCAAGGCCTTCATCGCAAGGATCGTCGGCCTTCAGGGTGACTTTGACGTGAAGGATGATCGGAGCCAGGTACCGGAGGGCTCCCGCGGCGACGAATTGAACAGCGTTATAAAAGGATGTACAATGCCGGCGATAGATTGCCTGAAAGAGGCTGCGTATGCGGAGCGCGCAGAGCTGAAATCGCTTGACCTGCAGAAGAGCATAGCCGACTCAGCGGTCAAATTCGCGCGCGGCTCCTATTGGCCCACCGTTGCCGTTGAAGGGACATACCAGAAAAGGGTCGAGAGTCCTGAAACGCCGGGCATTATCAGAGACAACCTGTATGGCGGCGTCAGGCTGGTTTTCCCGTTTTTTGAGGGGGGGCTGAGAAACGCGGAGGTACAGGAGGCTGCGGCAAAAAAGAGGCAGGTCGATTATACATTTCAAGATATCAAAAAATCTGTGACAGTCGAGGTCGAAACCGCATACCTCGATTTTCTTACACAAAAAGGCACTCTGAAGTCCCTTGAGGACCAGCTCCTCTTTGCAAAGGACAATTTCAATGCCGTTACAAGGCAGTTCGAATACGGGCTTGCCCACAGTATAGATGTGATGGATGCCAATACGCTGCTTGTTACCGCCCAGCGGCAACTGGCCGATGTCATATACAATTACCAGTTGTCTATCGCCAGGTTAAAACGGGCAACGGGCACGTTGCTGCACTTTGTTACGGGCGGCAGCACAGCGCTTCAAAAACAATGATGCCGGATGCAAAGGAGCAAAGGGATGAAAGAAAAAAGACTCTCACGCGTGGCGCTATGTGTATTTTTTACCGCAGTATGCCTTTTCCTGGTGGATGGCTGCAGCAAAAAAGATGACAAAGCGCCCGAAGAGAAGACGTACAACGTAATTGTCAGGGTGTCGGAAAAACAGCAGCTGCGCCCTTTCATAGAGGCGACAGGGACGTTGAATCCATACGAAGAGGTGAATATAGGGGCAGAGATAGACGGAATTATTAAAAGCGTGAAGGCCGATGAAGGCACGGCAGTCACAAAAGGCATGCTCCTTGCGGCAATGGAAGATATTGAATATTCTCACGAGGTGGTAAGGGTAGAGGCATTGCTCAGGCAGACCGAGGCCACGCTTGCAAATACGAAAACCGAATTTGCAAGGAAAGAGGCGCTTTTCAAAGAACAGCTCGTTACCAGCCAGCAGTTTGACGATGTTTCCACGAGGTTGGCCCACGCAGAGTCTGAGGTGGAGAGGGCAAAGGCGGCGCTGATAATTGCAAAGCAGAAGCTTGCGAAAACGAAGATCTATGCCCCTCTTACATCAAAGGTAAAGGAGAAAAAGGTTTCGCCGGGAGACTTCGTGAAAGTCGGCACCCAGCTTTTTATACTTATACAAACCAACCCGCTTAAGGTCAACTTTGCTGTGACGGAAAAGGATGTCGGGAAGATTAAGATCGGCCAGGATGTGATATTGAGGGTCGACGCCTTTCCCGATAGCGATTTCAAGGGCAAGGTCAGTATAGTTTTTCCGAGCCTCGATGAAAAGACGAGAACGCTGAAAGTGGAAGCGCTGGTGCCTAATCCCGAGAGCATGTTGAAGCCGGGCCTCTTCTCGAAGGTAATATTATATACCGGCGCCGCAAAAGACACGGTGGTGGTGCCCGTAACAGCGCTCCTGTACGAAGCGGAAAAGGTGAAGGTGTTCACTGTTGTCGGGGACAGGGCAAAAGAGGTCCAGGTGAAGATCGGGAGTAAATACGGCGAGATGATGGAGATCATTGAGGGGATAAAAGAGGGGGAAAAGATCGTTGTCGCTGGCCAGCAGAGCCTTTCAGAGGGTGTTAAGGTAAATATCCAGCAGTCAAAGGTGAAAAGTGAATAGCGAAAAGCAGGGAATAAAAAAACTGAGATCGCCAGCCGGAGGCTATTGTGTGGCTCTCTGATACATCTGTAAAGCGCCCGGTCTTTGCAACGATGCTGGTCCTGGTTCTCGTTGTGCTGGGGGTTGTAAGCTACCCGAATATCGGGGTTGACCTTTTCCCGAAAGTTGACTTGCCGATCGTAAATATCAGGACAACCCTTGAAGGCGCCAGCTCTGAGATCATGGATATCGATGTTACGGACAAGATCGAAGAGGTGGTCAACACCATAAACGGGATCAAGACGATCACGTCGACCAGCACAGAAGGAGCATCTGTAATAAGCATAGAATTTGTTCTGGAAAGAGACATCGATCTTGCAGTACAGGACGTGCGGGAAAAGGTCTCAACCATCAGGTCCAAGCTGCCGACAGATATCGATGAGCCGATCATTCAGAAGGTGGATCCCGACTCAACGCCGGTCCTCTGGTTTGCGCTTCACGGCGATAAATCGCCGCGAGACCTCTCCACATATGCCAACGAGGTCCTGAAGGAGCAGTTCCAGAGGATAAACGGCGTTGGAGCGCTAAGGCTCTACGGGACGAGGCTGAGGCAGGCAAGGATCTGGCTGGACAACGACAAGCTGCGGTCTCACGGGATTACCGCGCAGGACGTATCCAGCGCGCTCGCGAGGGGCAATGTGGAGCTGCCCGGCGGGTCGGTTGAAGGTGATACAAAAGAATACCTTGTAAAGGTAAAGGGCGAATTTCAAACCATCCAGGATTTTAACAACCTCATAGTGGGCTACAGAGACGGGGTTGCTGTAAAAATAAAAGACGTAGGGCGCGCCGAGGACGGGATGGAGGAAAAGCGTACGATCGCCCGTTTCAACGGCGTGAACTCCGTGAACCTGGGCATTCAGAAGCAGTCGGGCACGAATACCGTTGAAGTTGTCAACAGGGTCAAAGAGGAGCTAAAAACGATCAGAAAGACATTGCCCGCAGGAATGAACCTTTCCATCGCTTTTGACCAGTCAGACTTCATCAAGCGGTCGATCAACGAGGTCCAGCACCACCTTATCTACGGAGGGCTGTTCGCGATCTTCGCTGTGCTGATCTTTTTAAGGAACGTCCGCACAACGCTTATCAGCGCTTTGGCGATACCTACCTCCGTCATCTCGACATTTGCCATAATGAACGCCTTCGGCTTTACCTTCAACAACATGTCCATGCTTGCCCTTTCCCTTTCCATCGGCATTCTCATCGACGACGCGATCATTGTTATAGAGAATATCCACCGCCACATCGAAGAGGGAATGGGCCCGCGCGAGGCATCGACCTTCGCCACGTCAGAGATAGGGCTCGCGGTTTCGGCAACCACGCTTGCCATAATAGTAATATTTATTCCAGTCGCTTTCATGAAAGGAATAATAGGGAGGTTCTTCTTCCAGTTTGGCATGACTGTCGTGTTTGCGGTGCTGGTCTCGTGGTTCGTTTCCTTTACCCTTACACCTATGATGTCGTCATTATTTCTGAAAAAACATAATAATGGAAAGTTCAGCGAAGACGGAGGAAACAAACAAAGTTCTTTTTATGGAAGGCTGGCCCGCCATCATTATCTGAAAAGGGCATCCGATATGCTTGAAAGAGGATACGAAAGGCTGGAAGGGAAATACAGGGCCATTCTCGGGTTCGCACTAAACCACAGGAAGATAGTGCTGTCCATTGCCGTAATTATCTTTGTCCTCAGTCTTTCCCTGACGAAGTTTATAGGCAAAGAATTTACGCCATCGGAAGATCAGAGCAGGTTTATCATCAGGCTGCAAACCCCCGTGGATTATTCGATCGAGGAAGTAGACCGCATGTGCAGGCGCGTGGAGGGGATATTAAGAAAGGTTCCTGAAGTGACCACCGTTTTGTATTCCCAGGGAGGAGGGGCGACAAGAGAACTCAACAAGGCAAATATGATGATCAACCTTAAGCCTAAGTCTGAAAGAAAAAAACACCAGGAACAGATCAAGGCAGAGATAAGAAGATCGCTGAGGGCTGTACCTGGGCTCAGGGCATCTGTTGAGAATGCATCCATGATAGGAGGGGGGCAGAGGCAGACGGCGATCCAGTACAGCATAAGAGGGCTGGACCTTCAGGAACTCGAAACATATACGCGCGATATTGTGAAGCAGTTTTCGAAGCTGCCGGGCGTTGTTGACCTTGATACCTCCCTTGAGACGGGAAAGCCTGAAGTGCGGGTATTTATAGACAGGGATAAGGCCGCTGACCTTGGTGTCGATATCAAGTCCGTTGCCGAGACGGTGAATTTTCTCATAGGGGGCGAAGCTGATGTCACAAAGTTCAAGGATGAGGGGAAGGGGAGGCGCTATGATGTGAGGGCGCGGTTAACGCCGGGGGGCAGGATGAGCCCTGATGATATTGGGAAGGTATACGTAAGGGCAAAAGACGGGAGGCTTGTGCAGCTTGCAAATATAACCACCTTTCAGGAAGGCGGTGGATCGAGCATCATCAACAGGGTTGACAGGCAGAGGGCGGTGACTGTTTTTGCGAACCTCGAGGGGACGCCGCTCGGAAAGGCCAAGGATGAACTCGACAGTGTATCTGCAAATGTTCTTCCTTCAGGCTATTCCGGCCGCTATAAGGGGCAGGCTGACGTGATGGCGGAGTCCTTCGGCTATTTAATGTTCGCCATGATGCTCGGCATAATCATGGCGTACATGGTCCTTGCCGCCCAGTTCGAGAGCTTTGTACACCCCTTTACTGTTCTTCTTTCCATGCCATTTTCTTTTATCGGGGCCTTCGGCGCCCTTTTGATCTTCGGCAAGACATTGAACATCTTCAGCTTTATAGGGCTCATTCTCCTGATGGGTCTTGTGAAGAAGAACGCCATACTCCTCGTAGATTACACGAACGTGCTGAGAGCGAGGGGAATGTCGAGAAGGGATGCGATCCTTCAGGCAGGTCCCGTAAGGCTCCGCCCCATACTTATGACGACCTTTGCGATGATAATGGGCATGATGCCTATAGCCATCGGAATAGGGGAGGGCGCTGAAACTCGTTCGCCCATGGCGCTTGCAACGATCGGGGGCCTCTTAACGTCGCTGCTGCTCACCCTTGTTGCCGTGCCGGTGGCGTACGATCTTTTTGATGAGCTTCAGGGAAAGCTTTTCAGGAAAGCGGCCGGCAGTCGATGACCCTTTTTTTAATTACCTTTGTTCTTCTTTACGGCACCCTTCACCTCTACGTGTTCGTAAAGCTGCAATTAGCTTTTCATCTCAGGCTTGTCCCGAACGTGTTCATCGTCGCCTTTATGCTGGTGACGACCCTTGCTCCTTTCGCCGTGCGCCTTGCGGAGAGGGCAGGGCATGAGCATTTTGCCCGCTTCATGGCCTACGCGGGATATACCTGGATGGCATTCCTATTTTTCTTCTTCTCCTTGTCGATCTGCATAGACGTCATCCGCATGATTCTCCATATCGCGAGCCTTATAGCAAAAAAAGACATATCTCATATTGCCGCCGCGTACAAGCTGTTCTTCATAGCTCCCATGATCTATGCGCTCATCGCAACTGCTTACGGCTATTGGGAAGCGAAGAGCGTCACCATCGAGAGGATCGCCATAGGGACATCGAAGGTCCCCGCGTCTGTCGGGAAGATCACCATCGCCCAGATATCCGATGTGCACCTTGGTCTTATCGTGCGCGAGGAGAGGCTGAGGGCCGTCGTCGATGCGGTCAAGAGCGTAAACCCTGATCTGCTCGTTTCCACGGGCGATCTCGTGGACGGGCAGCTCGACGGGCTCGACGGTCTCACGGGGATGTTTCAAGAGATCAGGCCGCGATACGGGAAATTCGCGGTGACGGGAAATCACGAATTCTACGCGGGCATAGGAAAATCGCTCAATTTCACCCAGAGGGCGGGATTCAGGGTATTGCGGGGCGAAGGTGTGACCGTAGAAGGGGTTATCAATATAGCCGGCGTGGACGATAAGGCCGGGCTGCCTTTCAGCTATGCCGATGTCCCGGAAAGGTTCCTTCTCTCAAGGCTGCCGCGGGGCCTGTTCACGGTTCTCCTGAAGCATGCTCCGGCCATTGACGAAAATGCGACAGGGCTTTTCGACCTTCAGCTCTCAGGCCATACGCACAAAGGGCAGATCTTTCCTTTCAGATATATAACAGGGCTTTTCTTTCCCCTGTACGCGGGATACTACAGCCTGCAGAACGGGTCGCGCCTTTACGTCAACAGGGGTTCCGGGACATGGGGGCCTCCGATACGCTTCCTGGCGCCGCCTGAGGTAACCCTTTTTGAAATTCAACACGCGAGGTAAGCGCTAAGTTGTGTATTCCACTCCGAACATGTATACTATAAAGCGGGTCTGCACGTAAAGGGCAATAAGACATGGAAGACAAAAGGATAGATTGGCAGTCGACGGCATTACAGGTGAATCTCGAAAGGACAGCCGCAGTTATTGAGATACCGGAGGAATATCAGGTTCTGCTCAACGTAGCAAAAGATCACTATGGCGTCCTGAAGCGCACAACGGAGCTTCTTACAGAACTTTATCACCCCTATGTCAACTGGGAATACGTCTTAACTCAGCTTAAGACGATCTCTATCGGAGATTTTTACGATTTTAATAACCACAAAGAAGGCTTGGAAGCACTGAAAATGCTCAGCAGGATTTATATCAGCGTTATCTCATCGACAGCGCCGGAAGACATCCGGGATGACGCAGTGCGGTACCTTTTTGAATATGTGAACATGATGTTTACGCACAGCGACGGGCATCTTGAGAGAAACCTGTCGTTGCTTCCTGACGTTTTTGATCCGCTCCTGAAGATAACCGGCGATGGTGAGTTTCTATTAAAAAAAAGTTCAAGCTATTTCAAGACCATCCTTCCTTTTGCCAATGAACATAACGCTTATTTCAAAACAACCTCCTTCGAATTGCTGCTTTATAAAGTTTTTCATGCAACATACGAATTCTGGCTGACGCAGCCCGACCCTACTCACTGGCTTCAGGGCGACAGCATCTCCCGCGAGATGGCCGACCTGTATCGCACCCTTGTCAACCCCCTTACGCACGAAAACATCTCTTCGCTGATCGGGCAGCTTGAGAAGGTGCATAACGCAAAATACCTGGATTTGAAAGATACATTCGAGGCCTACGGCGCTATGCCGGATTTTTTCCAGATAGTAAACGCCTACCCCGTTCTTGCTGATGAGCTTGAAAAAAAGGAGGCTTTTGCGGGGAGGCACTATCTCGTAAAGCTTGATTTTCTCTTTAATGTAATGAATGTCAAGGGTCTTTCGGATATACACAACAATACCCTTCTCGAGATCAACCGCTGTCTTGGAAAGGTTTTCAGGGAGGAAAGCGCTCAAGACCTTCATGATTTCGTCAGGAAGGTGTTCCTTTTGTTAAAAAAGAATGTTGTCTCCCGCCGGCATCAGTCTACCTTAATCGATTGCATCACGACATTTGCCAGGGGTGTTTTTGAGCGGAACAGCCACTCGTTCGTAGATACCTTCATAGACGAACTTATAGCATTTGGGTTTCAGCCTCCTAACGTAAAAGGATCGAATACTGAATGGCAGGTGCAGGTTAATCCTGCCCATATAAGGAATATAAGGGCGTGGCTGGAGATCGTATCCTTGAAGCCGCGATGGACAAAGCGGCTCCTCTCTGCATTTATTATCAACCTGAAGCTGCAAGGTATTTTTGTAAAAGATACCGATCTGCTTCAGAAAGACATCTCTTTACTGCTCAATGCAGATATATCTCCCGCCTATAATCTGGCAAAGCAGCTTCTAAGAATCTTTCCCGTCTATTACACCGAGATCGGCGCAGAAGGAGAGCTGAGGGACGTATCGACAAGAGTCGACGAGCTTACCATGAGGAATGACAAGCTGGTCTATTTTCTCCGGAAACAGTCGCACGTTGAGAGCAACAGCCTCCTCGTTCCCTTTGTTGAAGATATATTCCGCTACTGGCACTCAGGGGATAGGGAGTATGTGAAGAGGCACTTGCCCGAAGAAGTATTTGAAGAGGTGCGCAACGGCGGTGAGTATTTCGACGGAATGCATACTATATTTATTGAGCTTCTTTCGAAAGTGAACGGTGATGTTTGCGGTTTTCTCGAATGGGATATGCACAAGATCAAAGATGAACTGAAGCAGGTCAGTGGAATATCGGACAGGGACAAAGAGCGCGCATGGCTTATGATAAGGCTCTACCAGCTTTTGTTTAAAAAATATAACTATCAGCCCATCGACCTCCTGCAGGACCTTGAAGCTTCCTGTATGCTCGAATTGCCAAAGATAAAGGGGTTGAGGTATGCACTGAAAAATAAGAATATCTACCGCGCGCTTGTTATCATTATGGAGATGCTTTCATCCCTGAAGGGGAAGATACTTTCCCCAGGAAAAATCACACCCTTTGAAAACATCTATTATAAAAGGCACATTGCCGCAGGCATCCCATCGATGTACGGAACATACAGGGAAGAAAAGTTTGAGGCTATGGGGCTGACCTTCCGCCTTGAAAATTTTGCAGGAGTCCTGTTCGAAAAGCTCGTTGAATCCCTGAATCTCAAGTTCATAACAAAGAGCACCCTCGTAAGGATACATGAGTACCTATGGGTCTACGTAAAGGCGCTTGAGCTTGAAGGGATTGCGACGGAGGGCCTGGTTTCAAAGATGAAGTATATCTCAAGCGCTCTCCAGGTGAGGCAGTTCTCCATCGATCAGTATATCGACATCTTTCAGTTTATAGAAAAAAGCATACAGGATATCATACGTGATTATTATATCGATGCGCACAGGGACAACCTGTCAATAATCATAAAGCAAATGCTTAAAAAAGATGAAGAGCAGACCTACCGGATATCTGAAAATTTTATACGCTCCATGATATCTTCAGCGTTTGGGCTCCAGGTGCTGGATAATTTTGTGAATGATATTATCAGGACTTTGAGCGCTGAACTAGAGAAATTCAAGGACAACAAGCAGATACTGAACCTCGTAATGGCATATATTCCGGAGCTGGCCATATCTCCTATCCACAAGAGAAACAAAAAGATGGACAACCAGATATTGATCGGCAACAAGGGCTATTTTTTGAAACAGCTCGTGTCCTTCGATTTTCCGGTGCCCCCAGGCTTTATTATTACGACGGAGGTTTTCAGGGGATATGACGCGGTTATCGCTTATAAATATATTTTCAAGGATTTGAGCCTCAGGATTCATAACGAGGTGGTGGAGCTGGAAAGATTGACCGGACGGAAATTCGGAGATCCCGACAACCCATTGCTGCTGTCCGTCCGGAGCGGGGCGACGGTTTCTCTTCCGGGCATGATGCATTCATTCCTCAATGTTGGCATCAATGAGACGATCGCGGAAGGACTGGGGAAGAAAAAACATTACAGATGGGCGGCTTGGGATTCGTACAGGAGGTTCCTGCAGACCTGGGGAATGTTCAAAGGCCTTGAAAGGAATGTTTTTGACGAAATTATCAACAGCTTTAAACTGCAGTACAATGTTACTCGCAAGATACATTTTAACTCTGCACAGATGAAGCAGCTCGCGCTTTCCTATAAAGAGGCAATAAGACGGCGGAACGTGGAGATCCCTGATGATCCCGCAGAGCAACTGCAGGAGGCAATTTTGCAGGTCTTTGATTCTTGGTATTCCGAACAGGCAAAGACATACCGCCACCAGATGCACCTTTCTGATGAGTGGGGAACCGCAGTTATCGTGCAATCGATGGTGTTTGGAAACCTCGATGAGAATTCAGGTTCAGGCGTCATCTTTACAAGAGACCCCAAGGGGTCATCGGCGAATATCGCCCTCTATGGAGATTTTATCTTCGGTGTGCAGGGCGACGATATCGTGTCGGGGCTCGTAGGGACCTTTCCGATCTCGGAAAAACAACGACTGGCCGAGAGGCACGAATCCGACGTATCACTCGAGAAGAATTTCCCGGATATTTATCATGAGCTGCTAAGGCTCGTTGAGGCGCTTATATACGAAAAGGGGTTTAACCACCAGGAGATAGAGTTTACCTTTGAAAACGCAACAAAGAAGGGACTCTATATTCTGCAGACGCGGGATATGATCCAGAGAGAGACAAAAAAGAGAAGACTGTTTAAGGAGACGCCGGAGCTTCTCAGCTCTTTTCTCGGCTCCGGGATAGGAGTAAGCGGAGGGGCCCTCTGCGGAAGGGTTGTATTCTCAGAGGAGGAGATCCGTCATTTTCGTTCAAAAGAACCTGATACGCCGCTTATATTGATACGACCTGACACCGTTCCCGATGATGTCGGGGTCCTCCTTCAGGTCGAAGGGCTCCTTACCGCACGAGGGGGAGGAACCTCCCATGCAGCGGTTACGATACCACAACTGCGAAAAGTCGGAGTTGTCGGATTCGGAAAACTGAAAGTATATGAATCTGAAGGTTTTTGCACCGTATATAATAAAAAGATAGTCGGCGGCGACTTCATTTGCGTCGACGGATGGAGTGGGGCCGTGTATTACGGCCGCCATGAGACCGAAGCGGAAGTGCCTTATCAGATCGAGGTATAAAAGAAACCCGTAATTCGTATATCTTATATCGAAATTCCAAATACTACCGCAGCGACTTGTGAACGTACACCGCCAGGTCTCCCATCCTGTTGGTGTAGCTCCCATATTCATTGTCGTACCAGCCGAAGATCTTCGCATGCACTACCGGTATTCTCAGCATATTTTTGGATGCGCCGGTCTTTATCGCCGCAGGTATGTTCGGGATCCGCGATACATCAACATCTATAAATGCCGTACGCGTATGATTGAACTGGCCCTCGATTACGATCGCAGCATTCATACCGATAAGATCTGTTGATACGTTCTGTTCGGTAGAGTAAATGAGAAGGTGTTCAAGGTCCTTCTCGGAGGCCTTCTTGTAAATATCATTGATCGTTTTTGTAGTCACAGGGGTTCTTGTTCCATCCTCGTTGAACTGTGACTGAAAAGTCGCATTAAGAACGATGAGCGATTCGGTATTGATGGGAACCCTTATGGAATCTGCCATAAAGCCGATGTTTTTGACCTCAGGGATAACCTGGCTTAACGCCTCTGCGGCGTTTGTGGAGGTCAGGATGATATTATTGAAGATGCTCCTGTTTTTGCGAAGGTCCTTCTCGCCTGCCTTGGGCAGGTTATCGAGAACGCTTTGCGTGTTTGTTACCGCATGCACTGTTGACATAGAGGCGGTCAGTATGTTGCTCGTTTCAGCATTTTCGAGAAGCGGTTTTACCATATGTGCCAGGCCCGTTGTCGTGCAGGAAGCGGCCGATACGATGAGATGCTTCTTGTAGTTAAAGGCGGTGTGGTTGATCCCATAAATCAGCGTAACAGTATCTGACGGAGCGGATAATGATTTGTTTTTGATCTTGAAAGCGGAGGAGTTGATAACAACCTTTGCCCCGCTTGCGAGGTGCCCCTTAATGGATCCCTTTGGGTCTTCAGGGGCAAGGGTAGGGTCTCTGAATTTTCCGGTGCACTCAACTACCAGATCAACACCGTAATTGCGCCACCCGATGTCAACAGGGTTTCTGGCCTCCCGCAAGATCGTAACCGGAATGCCGTCTATAAGAAGCTTGCCTTTCTTTTCATCGACTATCTGTATAATGCGGCCGGAATTTATTCCGTATAAAAATTTGTGTATCGTTCCGTAGGTTACGTCTTTTTCTATAAACTGGGCAACAGAGCTCAGCCCGGTCCCGGATTCCCTGCCTATATTTACGATGATTTCCTGAAAATATTTCCTGCCGACATGGTGCCACAAAGACAACTTTCCTATTCTGCCAAGACTGTTGATGCCGAGTACAGGGCGCTTATTTTCTAAGACATCTACGTTGCCCATGACTACCTCCATTTGAGATGTGTGAATCCTGAAAATATCATCTGCTTATTATCATTGCAGTGGATCAAGCATTTCATAGAAAGATGTGCGTATTTTTGCCATGGAATATCATAAAATTTATAACAAAATAGGGGGTTAATGTCAAATAATAGGGACAATATATGAGCTGTACAGACGCAAGTCCGGGGCGTCATAATGCTGAAAAGACAGGGCACTTTTTATTGACGGTAAATGAAATATAACATACATTGTTACAGGGTGATAACGCCGTTTGTTTTTCAAAACAATTATTTGATGTAGGGGATATAGGGTCAGCAGTCGAAACACGGAGGAGCTCATGTGCCGGGAATGTAAAGATCTAAGCAGAAGGAACTTTCTTAAAAGCGCCCTCATCGGCGGCGCAGCGGTAGGGATGGGGGTATTGGACTCCAATATGCTTCTTGCAGGTAACACGAATATTAAGTTCAGCACGTGGCACCCGCCTGTCGGCAAAGAGGTGAAGACGGTATGGACCCCGATGCTTGAGGAATTAAAGAAAAGGAGCGGCGGCAAGATGGACTATAGGATGTACGCCGGCGCTGCCCTCGGAAAAGGACCGGAGCATTTCGATATCGTTGCCAAGGGCCTCTCGGATTTGGGCTACTTTACTGCCACGTGGACGCCGGGGCGTTTTCCGTTGACCGATGTCCTTTCCCTTGCCGTATGGATCGACGGTAAAGATGTTGCTGCTGACATAGGCAATGCGGTTTACAACAGGGCGCTGAAGGATGAGTTCAGAAACGTAAAGGTTCTTGAGCTCAACGGCTGCATCCAGTCTTTTATATGGTCGAAAAGGCCCATCTCCAAGATGGCGGACTTGAAAGGCATGAAATTAAGGTCTCCCGGCGGCCACCAGACTCACTATATCAAATCCCTCGGCGCAGAGCCGGTCTTCATCCCTCTCGGTGATGTTTACATGGCAATGGAGATAGGCACTGTCGACGGCATTGTGACATGCCCTCCTTTGATCCAGGGCTATAAGCTCTATGAAGTGGCGAAGCATGCAACGGTCCTAACCTTCGGCTGTGTTTCCGAGGGCATGGTCATGAACATTGGCTACTGGAAAAGGCTTCCTCAGGATCAGAAAAAACTTGTAGAGCAGGTGTGCACCAACCCTTTCAAGGTGACGGGAGGCCTCAACCAGGATGCATACAAGGTGATCATGAAAGAGATTGCCGGGCAAGGCGTCAGGTTTATTGATCTTCCCAGGGCAGAAGCGGACCAGTGGTACGTAAAATTTCAGGATGTGACAAGGGCGTGGGTGAAGGATCTCGAAGCCAAGGGGCTTCCAGCGCGGAAGACCGTAGCGATCATGAACGAGGAGTGCGAGAAGAGAAATGTCAAACTGGTTGCATGCCCCCCTGAGTTTAAGAAGGCCTGAGGCTGCAGACTGAACATGGGACAAATAAAGACTTTTCAGAAGATAGTGCGGCGTATCTCCTACTTTGCCTGCGCCGCTGGGATGTTTCTTGTTGTTCCTCTCATGGTGATTACAACAGGTGACGTTATAGGCCGGGGTTTTTTCAGCAAGCCGATCCCCGGCACCCTTGAGCTCTCTGAATATATGTTGAGTATAATTATCCTGCTGGGTGCCGGGTATACGCAGCAGGTTAAAGGCCACGTCGGCGTCGATTTTCTGACAAAAAGATTTTCTCAAAAGTCCAGGAGCGCCATTGGTATAGCAACAACCCTTATGTGCATCACGGTAATCAGCATTATGATTTGGCAGGGCTTTACAGAGGGGATACAGGAGAAGACCGTATCAGATATGCTGAGAGTTCCCCAATGGCCTTTCAGGCTCCTTGTGGCAATTGGCGGTTTGTTTTTGTGGCTGGAGCTCCTTTTTGATCTTTTCAATGCGATAGCAGGAATGAGGAAACAATAGCTGCATGATAGATCCTGTCGTAGCGGGAATTCTCGGTAGCGTGCTGGTAGTGGTTCTTATTTTGCTCGGCATGCCCATTGCATTCCTCATGATGTTCGTCGGCTTTATAGGGATATGGACGCTCACCTCGCTCGAAGCTGCGCTTCCGGTCGTTGCGAAGACGGTGTATGAGGTTGCCGCCAACTACCCTTACACTATCATCCCCCTTTTCATCCTTATGGGCGGCTTTGCCGGCAGCGCAGGCATCACGAAGGAGCTTTACGAGACATTTGACAAGTGGTTCAGGAGGCTTCCCGGAGGTTTGGGGGTTGCTACCATTGCTGCCTGCGCGGGATTTGCTGCGGTGAGCGGGTCTTCCGTTGCGGGAGCTGCGGCCATGGGTAATATCGCCCTTCCCGAGATGAAAAGATTTCATTACCACCCCAGGCTGGCAACAGGGATAGTAGCAGCCGGCGGGACGCTCGCTTTTCTTATCCCGCCAAGCCTGGGTTTTGTGGTCTTTGGAATGCTGACAGAACAGTCCATAGGAAAATTGCTTGTAGCAGGTATCCTGCCAGGTTTATTGCTGTCATGTGCCTACATCGCAGTTATCATAGGCCAGGTAAAGTTAAATCCATCCCTTGCCCCGGCCACATCAGGCAATGTTTCCCTGAAGGAAAAGATCAAAGCACTGAAAGGAATATGGGAGACAGTTCTTGTCTTTTTTATTGTTATGGGAGGGATCTACCTGGGGTATATTAACCCCACCGAGGCAGGGGCAATAGGGGCCATGGCTCTTTTTGTCATTGTTCTTTTGAATAGAAGGTTGAGCTGGCAGGGGTTTTTCACCTCGCTCCTTGAAATGGCGAAGATCTCTGTTATGGTGCTCTTCCTTGTAGCGGGTGCAACCGTTTTCAGTTATTTTCTCGCGCTTTCAACGATCCCTGCCGTTGTATCGGGGTGGATCGCCGGGCTTGAAGTATCGCGGTACATTGTCCTTGCGATAATCATAGCGATCTATTTTATGCTTGGATGCTTTCTTGACGCAGTATCGATGATGGTGCTTACACTGCCTGTCATATTTCCTGTTATCGTGGCGCTTCAATTCAACCCCATCTGGTTTGGGGTTTTGGCCGTTCTCATGATGGAGGCGGGGCTCATTACACCGCCTGTGGGCCTTAACGTATACACCCTTGCGGGAGTAGCGAAAGACGTGCCCATGGCAGAGATCTTCAAAGGAGCGGCACCTTTCTTGTTCTCAATTATAATTGTCGCTGCAATACTCGTTATCTTCCCTCAGACTGCCCTTTATCTTCCGAACCTGATGGGAAGGTAGGGCGCAGAAGTTGCGATATAATATTGCAACTGAACTAAAAAATTATTATAATCTGTGACCTTGCCCCCGTAGCTCAGGTGGATAGAGCAATGGATTCCTAATCCATGTGCCGCATGTTCGAGTCATGCCGGGGGCATTTGAATTTATTGAAGATTCTAAAAGTGGCATTACCCGAATCAATCCAAATTGTATAGTAATTGTATAGTTCATCTTACCTGAGCTTCTTCCTTTGCTTCGTTGTGCTGTTTCAAGGTAGAATCGAGAATATCAACTGCCTTGACCTTATGAGAAGGTGCAAGGTGACTGTACCTCAACGTCATTGACAGATTCTTGTGTCCCAACAGTTCCTTTACAGTGGTTATGTCCACTCCTGCCATTACCAAATGGCTTGCAAAGGTATGCCGGAGATCGTGAAACTTGAAGTCCTTGATCTTGGCGTTTTTGCAGGCAGTGGTGAAGGAACGGGTCACATTGCCAAATGGTTTCATCGTTGTGGTGTCATAGAACACGTGCCGTCCGTCTAACCTTCTGACAATGGATTGCAGGGTTTCTCGTAGTGTTTCGTTAATGGGTATCTCCCTTCGCTCTCCGTTCTTAGTCTTATCGAGTAGGATAAACCCCTGCTTGAGATCAACGTTATCCCACTCAAGGTTGAGGATTTCACCCTTCCTCATTCCCGTGTTCAATGCTGTAATGACAATGGGTCCCAGGTGTGCATAGTGCGCGTTCTTTTTACCCAGCTTCTCACATTCATCTAAAAGGGTTTTACATTCCTCTATACTGAGATACCGGAGCCTTCTGTTGTTTTCCTCAAGGAGCTTTACTCGTCTGACTCTTTTCAGGGTTTCTTCTTCAACCAGGTTCCAGTCAACAGCCTTCGTGAACATGTGCTTAATCAATGCCACGTGCCTATTGACAGTAGCGGGCTTATTTCCTTTTTCAAGCCTCTCGGTCTGATACTGTTCCAACATCATGGTTGTGAAGTAGCGTAACGGGATGTTACCAAATTTTTCTTTAAGCTGATTCGCGTTGATCTCCTTCTGCTCATGGCTGCGTTGACGTTCAGACCATTTCAGGTATTCCGTAACGAGGTCTTTAAACAGAGTATTGGGGATTTTCTTTTTGATGTCCGGTTGCTTGCCTTCTGCTATCGCTTGCCGTCTCTTTGTAAGAAGCGTTTGAGCATCCCGGAATTTGTCTGAGCATGAAGACTCAAATACTATCTTACCATCAAGCCCGACATAGCGAATCCAGTAAACATTCCCGCGTTTATAGATGCCTTTTACCTTTGCCAATTTTACCACTCTCCTTTCCTTTTTCAGTTTTCTTTTTTGTAAGACTGAATTCATCCTCACTGAAATATTGTATCCATGCAACAGCCTTACCGTTCTTTGTTATAATCACCTCCTCTTTTGTGGATTCGATTTCGGATACTATCTGTGTTGCCTTTAACTTTAACTCGCTAACTGTTATGACTTTCATTTGTCACCCTTCGATAATTTTATTTCCGTATCTTTTACGCCTTGTCTATAACCCCTCGCGTATCCCTCCCGCCTTAAGTAACAGCCAAGACTAAGGCCCGACATTACAATAAAAATAATAGCACCAACAATAGAAATATATCCATTTTCACTACATGTATACGCAATGAAGCTTATAAAAACTAACCCCAAGATTGTCACCATTGTTTCTGTATCAAACCGTGATGAGGTTTTATTTTTATCTCCTAAACCCATATTTACCCCCTATAGTCATCATTATAGCCATTATAATGACTATGTCAATAACTTTCTTCATTTATTTTTCAACTATACAATTCACTATACAGCATTGCCTATCATGGCGATATTGTTAGTTAATAATATTATGTTGATGGATAAGTTATCCATTGTGCGCAATCTTCAACGTGGCCTTAGAACATCCGACATACTCCGATAGGAAAGGGGTGTTCAGTGAATCAAGCCATTTGTCAATATCCTTCTTCCGGAATCGTAACTGCTTATTGCTGAGCTTGTAGTAAGGGATTTCTTTAAGGTGTGTTCGTTCCCTGATCCATTTGGGAGTTACATGGAGATATTTGCATAATTCAGAAACATCAAGAATTGTATCGTCGGTATGAGCGTCCTTGTTCTTAAGGAGCGGTCTTATCCCCGCTATCACTCCGGCAACTATTTGTTGAATGTCTTCCGGTTCTAACTCAAACCTCATGCTTCACTACCTCACATTTTAAATTAAGCACTGTGTATATGTTGAGATCATCAAAACGGGGGTTCTGAGCGCGTTTCTCTTTCCATGAGTAATAAATCATGTCCCGGTTCCCCATGCCCTTTTTTGCCAGATGCACCGCTGCTGAAATGCCATGTTTCATTCTACTGCACCCGTTCCATGAAGTACGCTGAGAAGGCCGTTTCCTGCGTTCTGAGCCTTGATTTTGAGTAGGTACGTACCGGCGGCCATGTTCACTGTGGTGGGTATGGGGGAGGGGGAACGCGCCTACCGCCACGGATACTACTAATCCTCTTCTGAAGTCCGCGCAAAATATCAGCATAGTTAATTTCTCTTGATACGATACGGCTCCAAATCTACCGGATCGTAATGAACATCGGCGTTGAGGTTGACGCTTCTCTGCGGGGGATAACTCTGATCGAGTTTAAAGCTCATGTCCAGAGCCTTGAGCGAAACTCCCGGATCACGGTTGTCAACGTGTTCTTTGAGTTTCTGGACGCGATAGCTTCTGCTCAATCCGCTTGCTTCCATGAGTTCATCAATCGCCTGCCGTATCTCAGGATTATCCATGAGCTTGGTACCCATTGCCTTTGCCGATTCTTTGCTTGTCACTTCATAAGAATTCATTACGGCTTGCATGTTGTTTTTACCTTTCACCTTCTCAATGACAAATCCTCGTTCCTTCTCCGTGAGGTTGTGCTTGCTGAGGATAGCTTCAGGAGCGGGAAGGAGCCTCTTTAACCGCTTGCATACCGCAACAGGAGAGACGTTGAAGTGCTTGGCAATATCCTTCTGAAGCATACCCTGTTTGTAGAGGGAAAGGAGTTCATCATCAATTAACTTCCTTGCCATGTGCTTACCTCCTGAAACTGGTTAATTAACGTTGAGGGGGTGGCTTTGGGGGGGCACCCCCTCTGAATATCCGTATATCCCCTTGATAGTCTCCCCCCGCAAAAGAGGCCGCTAATCTTCATCGTCTTTCATCGCCTTAATCTCATGGAGCGTCTTGACAATCAAGGAAACGTTATCCGTGCTTTCATCCCTTAGCAGTCTCATCTTATCAACTGCCGTTGCCGAAGCGATAGTCCTCTGAAGAGCATTAATCTTTTCAATGTCCTTATCGCTGATACTTACAACCATGCGCTCTGCAAGCTCTCCGTAAAGAGCAATGAGGTCTTTCTTTTTCTCGGCTACTTCCACCATGACTGCGGGAGACGATTTCAAGTAATGCTTAATCGTGTTCGGCGCCTTTCCTATTGCCTGCGCAATGGCACGATAACTCTCTCCTGAAGCATACATAACCTTGATTTTCTCTTTTTCCTCAAGTGTCACTGTTCACCCCCTTGTGCAATAATTCTTTGCACGCGACTGCACACACAAAAAAGGATCCCGGAGCCTGCTAATTTTCATGTAGACAATCAGGTCCCTTTATGGTTACCAAAATAGCCCATACCAAAGCCTCTTTCATGGTTTGATATATTGGCAGCTGATTCACTCGATCTCTGCCCTTGCCGCTGTCAAGGTCTGGGGTTCCAAACATGATCTTGTATCCTGTGGTAAAAGACATGATGGTGTAATGCCCGTCCTGGTACTCGTTTGCAAAAATCTTTAAAAGGTTTAGTAATGCCTCAGTTCCCATTGATTCTAAAAGCTGTCTTTCAGTTTCCATGATGCCTCCTTGCTGGATATTTTTGTTTCTATGTTCAATGTCCACTTTGTTCACTTCCTCCACTCTCCCCTACGGTTTTACAGACAAAGTGGGGAAAGTGGACTTTGTTCTAAGAAATAATTTTTCTATCTTTTCAGACTCCCATACAAGATAGTAGTACCCTTGTGATCCTTCCTCTGTGCTGAGGCCTAACCCCCTGAGCATGGAGCCGATGCGCTTATTGTGTTCAACCTTGACCTGATCCGGGAGTTTCTCGTTGAAGGTCGCCCGTATAGTCTCAAGAGACAGCCTTCCTTCTTTCGTGCCGTCCTTCAGTTCGTGAAGCGTTGCAATGAGCCTCCGAGAAAGCTCGTCAAGCTCTTTGCCCTCCCTGTCGTAGAGCTTCATAACCCTCAAGGCTTGCCCTAAATAGTAGGTTGCAAGGCTTACGGCATCCTGCATGACCTTTTCGTTGATAGCGGTGTAGATGCGGTCCTGCTGAGGGTATGCCCTGAGGACATGGAGCAACCCGGCAAACTTCAGGCAGTAGGTTATGACCTTCGGCATGAATGTCCGTGTACGGTATGAGAGGAATGGTGCGATTTGGTGAAGGCCGTTGAAGAATCGTTCAAACTCGTTCAGGGCATCGTCGTTGAACTTTAATATGTACGGTGCGACAAATCCACTTTCTCCGACACGAAGCGGTATGCCGTAGCAAAACGAAAGGATATCACTCCATGATCCGGTAACGTCTTTGCTGATCCCCTGCCTGTGGAATGTAATGTTGCTTTGCTCCGACAGCGAGAGTAGGAAACGGGGTATCAATCCATCGTCAAAACTATCGTTCTCAAAAACTTCCGGCATGACACGGGGTTGAATACCGCCGACGATAGAAGCCCCGGTGTTAGGGATAAAGACAACACTTCCTTTCCGGTCTATCTTCCACGGTTGACAGTCATAGAGTTCAATTAAGCGTTGCCTGTCATTTCCCCTGCCTTTTGCCTTGTACTGGTTCAACCCCAGGATCAGGCCTGCTATCTCGTCGCGGTGAAGGATAACCCCCCGTGGATCGTCTTCAAAAACTTTTACCATGCCCTCAACGGTTGTATCCGACAGGGTGTAATGCTTGAGCTTCGGCTTATCCGGTACTTCAACGGTAATGTCTGATTTCGACAGTCTCAGCTTTGTCTCGTATTCCCGGAGCTTAGTGGAATATTCCTTATAGGCATCGGCCTGAAGGTTATGGATATGCTCGATTAGGGTATTTGTAACAGGGGATTTCCCATAACCTGTCTCAGCAACAATGATGTGCCATGTAAACAAGGGAACGTTCCACCCCTCCCGTGGCGATACCCGGAAGGTGTTGCCTATGGCTCCCGTGAGAAAGCCTGTCATGATGCTTGCAACGATCTCAGGTTCAATATGGTGCGCCGCGCTTATCTTCTCAACGATAGAATGAATATGTGAAGGCATTGCCTCAAAGGGATAAGGGGTAATGGAAAGCAGGGTCTCATCGTGATTGATGGTGCTGTCAACATTAGTGGTATTGGTGAAGTGCTGGTCTGCAAAGTCAGAAAGGTTGTCTCGTAAGTTAAAACTATTTTGCATTTTCCATGACCTCCCTGAATAGCTGAAAGCGTGCTTGCTCGTTGCGTGAATGAATGGTTTGAATATCCCGGTACCACTGCCGTGCATCGTGAATCCATGTCGTGAGGGCTTCTGCTTCAACGATGTTCTTGACGTTTTTCAGGATTCCCGGCAAGAGCTGAATCAGTTCTTCCTCGTCAAGCTCGCAAGGATCAACCTCGATGCCCTTAGACAGCAGTATCCGGTTGAAGGTTCTGAGGAAACAGGCAAACATGGCAGAATAGTGGTTCAGGAAAGTACGGTACTCGATTTCAAGGATAACCTTCTTTAGTGTTTCTTTGATGTGTGTGAGACCTTGCTTTCTTTTTCGCTGCGCAGGTTCAATCCGGAGTTCCCGGAGTGCATCACGGAAGGAAAGACCGTGGTACTGCCTGATGAATTCGATCACGTCGCCATGCATTTGACAACCATAGCAACGGAAGGTCTGTCGCTCAGGGTTGATCGTGAAGGAAGGGTTTTTATCTTCGTGAAAAGGGCATCGGCCTATCAGGTTACGTCCGGCACGTCTTAAGGGTATTATTGGCTCTATGACGGAAACAATATCGGGCTTACGAAATGTTTCTATTCTCATGGCTATTTCCTCTCATTTCATTTTTCTTTTGGATCATTTGACCCCGGACCCTTTTTATAGTCCTCGTAAACTCCGATGCATCAACAAGCGCACCCTCGTTGAATTTCGCTATTATCTTGTTGGTTTCATGTGTAGCGGGTACTTGAGCGTAAGTGAAACCGTTCTTCACGGTATACGCAGATGCGTTTTCAATGTTTGGACTTTGCAAAAAGATAAAAGCGATTTGATACGGATCAGATAGTTCTAAACATCCTTTCATTGTTCCTCCTTTCGTTTCATTACGGATCATATCCGTATAAGAAGAACTATAACAGCATAATATCATTATGTAAATTAGAGTATTTGAAACTGATTAGTGAATTTTAAAAAATTATTTTTTCTTAGAGGAAGTGTACCTTTGTCTTACAAGGTCAGGATCAGTATCTTTATAAATTTTAGGATAAAAAGCACCAAGTAGTTCCGCTGTCTTTGTGTATGATTTATTGTAACCGTCGTATATCCGATTCAACTCATTAACAATCGTTACAATACATTCATTCCAAACCCCCTGCGTGGATTGTGTAAGCTTTATAGAGGATGTAGCTTTCCCCTTGCTCGTTAGCTTATAATTGTAAAATTTTCCTTTAAGATGAGGCTTCTGTTTTAAGGTAATGGCTTTTTGAATCTCATTGAAAAAATCATCAGTGTTGAGGTTAAGGGTATGTCGCTTTCTTAAGTCTACAGACCCAAGGTATTCGTCTATCGCTGGTTCACATTCTTTCAATATGGTTTGCATACGAACAATCTTGTCGAAGGCTTCTGTGTGACCATAAGCAAGCAATGAATCCGCTCGTGGTATTTTTATTTCCCGTAGCAATGTTCGTATAGCATTTTTTATTACTCTCGCCTTCCGGTTGTGTTGTTCAAGAGCACTAAGAGTTTTTGAAAAATCTACTTCAAGCTTTATAAATCCTGTCTTCTCGTACCACTTGTCCATCACGGAAAATATGGCGGTAAGTATAACCTTTATGTCAACACCCCTCTCGTAGAGATCGCGCAATAATCTAAAGCGCACATTGTCAGGGATGCGGTTGAGTTGAACCATTTTGACAACATCGTTTATAGCTTCTTCAAATCTGTTTTCGATTTCCCTTTCCATTTCCTTTGCCTCAATTATTGCTTAGCAGTTAAGTCATTTATATAGCCCCAAAAATTCTTTCTCCATTAACCCAGCTTTATTTATCAAGGCTTGCATTAATCCCTGTTTAATCGGTTTGCCCTTGTGTACCGGGATTGAAAGTATATTGGGATTACCTTCTTTTTTCATATGTACATGGCTTCCGCTTCTTCTTACTACAATCCACCCAGCGCGTTCAAATGCTTTAATTACACGTTCAGATTTAAGACCGTGAAGGCTACTCATGAAGCCTTCTTCACCTTAAAAGCCTTCTTTCCCTCTTTCTCGATAATCTCAAGATGTCCTTTTATCGCATCCTTAATCATATCGAGAGCCTCTTCTATCGTATCTCCCTGAGAAACGCACCCAGGAAGTTCGGGACACTCTATCCAATATCCTCCGTCCTCGGTGTCTTCATGCAAAATGACACTATGTGTTTTACTTTTTACAGTCACGGTATATCCCCGTTCTTTCTGAAGCTCTATAACCCTTCCCTTGAGTTCTTCCATGATCTCACCAAGCGCAAAGACAAAAACAAGTTGTCCATTGTTAAGGGTGTCAATAATTTCCTTACTGTCTTTAGTGATTACAAAGATCGTTGCACCATCAGTTAAGAACTTCAATTCAGCAAGGGGTTTCTTAATCTCTGGCATATTTTTCTTGAGGTAGGTTATGGCTTTCTTAATCTTTTGAAGAGAAATACCATTGTCTTTCAATGTTTTTGCAATCTTAAATTGTATTAAATCGGTAAAAGAATATAACTTGACTGATCCATAGCCAGAAGCCTCCCTCACAGAGGGTTTGATAAAGTGGGTTTGATCCCAATAACCTATTTGTCTTAGGCTTAAATCAGTGATTTGACTTACGGTTTTACTGTTAAAGTTCATTGTAATTAACCTCCATTGTTACTATAAATACATATTTGTAATTATAATAGCATAGTATTAAAATAAGTCAAGATTTAAAATAGAAATTCTTATTGTATTATTGCCCGACTATGTCATAATGCATGGTAAGGGGGTGAGGCAATGGTTGAAAATCAGGATAAGAAATATTTTATAAACATGATTATTTCATCTATTGTGGCTTGGATACCAGAATTAATTTTCTCATGGATTGTTGCAAAAATATTTGAAACGTCAATGTGGTATGTGTTTATAGCTTTGCAAATAGTTAAATTGTTTCTATGGTTTATTAAGAGTTTGGTGAGTTATCTATTATTTCACCTGCTTTGGAAAAGGGATTTGGTTGATGATTGCTACACATCATTGGTGCAATATAAATACCCAAATCCAGCAAAGTATTATTTTAAAATAAATTCAGATTCACCATCAGATTATTTTCTATATGTTATACAAGATGATGAACTTGAAATAAAAACACGATTAAATTCAGCTGGAGCTTACGCATCGTTGTCGGGCTCGTTGATGTCAGATGGACTGACGGTATTCTTGAGATTAAACAAGGTTTTCAGAGAAGCAATAAATAAGTATCACAAAATAAATTATTCCGGTAAAAATTACGAGTGGTGTGAAGAATAACCCCGCCTCCCCATAGAGGAAAAGCGGGGTCTGTCGGTAGACTCATGCAACATTCGCCCCTACTGATCCTGCCTGTTTCGCTACGGCGAAAAGCTGATCCGTTGCTTTTTCAAGGTCTTGATGGATTTCCGATATGATCCTTGAAAGCCCGCCCCGTGATTCTGCACTTAAAGCACTCTCGCCGTCCATTATCGCGTCACCGATAAAACTGAGCTTGCCCAATGCCGCATTGATCTTGTCCGCTGCCTCTACTATATTTACTACTTTGTCCATGTTCCTCTCCTTTTTCATTTAGATTTCCCTTTCGGGATTGATGCCGTTGACTGTATAGTTGATTGTATAGTACACATGGGGATTTTAACCCCTAAAATCGGGAACACCCCATCCTTCATAATCTCCGTAAAGCATTGAAAGAGTAAGAAAAAGGTGGAAATCGGGAAAGGATAGGGTGTACCCTTTAGGTAATTCCTAATCCATGTGCCGCATGTTCGAGTCATGCCGGGGGCATTTGTTTATTTTTGAAACGCTACGCTTCGTGAAAAATTTCCTTGACATTTTGCGGTTATGTTCGATAATGAAGGTTGAAACATCATTGATCGACAGCCTGGCAGAAAATAAGGGGGCCGGACATGAAAGATCAAACCATCCGCAGGCTTCGCCTCACATCCCTTATGGTAGCTTTCAGCATAGTGGGCATCCTCTTCGTTGCCTATCCATTGTGGGCCCAGTGATCCAAGGGCGGGGGAGGTGGTGCATCTCCCGGCACCGGCGCAGGCTTAAAGACAAAAGACGAGTTCAAGGGCGCATGGCATAATGCGCAACCGCCAAGCGGAACGGCGCTAGACCCCGCCGAAGAGGCAAGGAAGGCAAAGTCCTTATATTACACAAAACTCAATATTTCAGGATATGATGCTCGTGCTTTAGGTTATCTATTTGAACTGTACCCTGTCGATCCCGAAAAGGTCGAGACAGAAGCCGAAGCAAAAGCTGCTGCACAAAAAGCCAAATCTAAGGCCAAAGCCGAACAGGCCGAAGCAAAGGCCGCCATAGAAGCAGCCAAGGCCAAGGCGGACGCCAAGGACGCCGGCAAGGAGG
>DIFC01000073.1 GCA_002418945.1 Deltaproteobacteria bacterium UBA5758
GGAAAGCGTGGGTGACCTTTTCCCGCAAGGGGAGAGGGAATAATGTTACCAAGTGCTGTCTTGCTCTCGCGCTGTCCTGCACGAGGGAGAGGGTAGTGTTGCCTCGCAGCGCGGTATGGGTAATTGTTTCCGATTTGGTGCTTAGATATTAGTATTTGTCTTGCGCAGTTAGCAATGAATTGTCGGCAATGAGCCGGTTTTTATTTGTCGCTTGACTTACCTGTCTCCATGCTATACAAATTGTCCATGCGGTTCATCGCGGACCTTCATATTCATTCAAGCTATTCCCGTGCAACGAGCAGGGAGATGGTCCCCGAGGCGCTCTGGAAATGGGCGCAGATCAAGGGCGTCACCGTTGTCGGCACCGGCGACTTTACCCATCCGGCGTGGCTCAAAGAGCTGAGCGAAAAGACCGAGCCGGCAGGCGACGGCCTGCTTAAGCTGAAAAAAGAATTCGAGGCGAACGATGTCCCTTCCTCCTGCAGCGCCAACGTCTTCTTCATGCTCTCCTCAGAGATCAGCACCATATACAGAAAGAACGGGAAGACCAGAAAGGTCCACTCGATCATCTTCGTCCCCCGGGTCGCCGATGCCCTGCATCTCAACCTCGCGCTGTCAAAGATAGGCAACCTGAACGCTGACGGGAGGCCCATACTGGGGCTCGATGCGAAGGAGCTTTTGAGGATCGTCCTCGATGTATGCCCTGGGGCACTCTTTGTGCCGGCACACGCATGGACTCCCCATTTCTCAGTGTTCGGCGCCGTATCGGGCTTCGACTCCCTCGAGGAGTGCTTCGAAGATCTTACCCCTCACATCAATGCCATAGAGACGGGGCTCTCCTCGGACCCGTCGATGAACTGGCGGCTCTCCGCACTCGACAGGCTGACGCTCATATCGAACTCCGATGCCCATTCTCCTGCCAAGATGGGGAGGGAGGCGAATATCCTCGATACCGATATCTCCTTTGAAGCGATAACGCACGCCGTCAGTACAGGGCAAGGATTTCTCGGGACCATCGAGTTCTTCCCCGAAGAAGGGAAGTACCATTACGACGGACACAGGGCGTGCGGCGTCAACCTCACCCCTGACGAAACAATACGGCAGGGTTACCTCTGCCCTGTCTGTGGGAGAAAGGTGACTGTCGGGGTGCTGCACAGGGTCAACAGGCTCGCAGACAGGGCCTGCGGGTTCAGGCCTGACGGCGCGAAGCCTTTTTACTCGCTGATTCCCCTCCCGGAGGTCCTCGCCGAAACTCTGGGCACTGGCGGTGCAAGCAAAAGGGTCGATGCAGAATACCGGAGGCTTATCCACCAGCTCGGCAATGAGCTCAGGATACTCATGGACGCGCCGCTTAACGACATCGAAAGGGCCGGCTCGCCACTTATCCGCGAGGCGATCTCACGCATACGCAAGGGGGAGGTTCACATTGTTCCCGGCTTTGACGGCGAATACGGCAAGATCAAAATATTCGAAACCAGGGAGCGAAAGCAGCTCAAGGGCCAGGCAACCCTCTTCTAATAAAAAAGTATGACAGACATTGAAACAAGGATACTGGCCGGCCTGAACGAATCGCAGCGGGAGGCCGTTACGGCCATCGATGGCCCTCTCATGGTCATTGCAGGCCCGGGCACAGGGAAGACGCTCACCATCGTGAGGAGGATAGCGTACCTGGTCCACCGTGGAGCGCACCCGGGCAGCATCCTTGCCGTAACCTTCACGAACCGCGCCGCGCAGGAGATGCGCGGCCGCACCGGGGCCTTCCTCGGTAAGGCTGCCGGGGGCGTCTTCATCGGCACCTTCCACATGCTGGGGCTTGCCATTATCCGCGACAATAAGCCGGGCGATCTTACCGTCTGCACAAGAGAAGAGCAGGTCAAACTGTTGAAGACGGTCCTCGATGATCCGGGCAGGAAGGCGGAGGAGGCAGCCGACAGCATGTCCCGCTTCAAAAATCTCCTTGAAGATGGCAACGAAAAGATGCGGGCGCTGTACGATCGGTACCAGGCAGCGCTCCGCAGCAAGGACCTCCTTGACCTCGATGACCTCATCCTCACGCCCATGGAGATGCTCAGCGATCATGCGCTGCTTCAAAGATACAGGGACCGGTTCAGGCACATCATCGTCGATGAGTACCAGGACATCAATCCCGCACAATACCGGTTCTTAAGGCTTCTCGCGGGCGACGGCGGCAATATCTGCGTTGTGGGCGATGCCGACCAGGCGATCTATGCCTTCCGCGGCGCCGATGTGACGAACTTCCTTAATTTTGAGAAGGACCTTCCCGGCGCCCGGAGGATAACCCTCTCGCACAACTACCGCTCCACTGCCGTAATAGTCAACGCCTCGGATGCGATAATAGAGAAGAACGCGCAAAGGATCGAACGGACGCTCTCGCCGGTAAAAAAAGGCGGCGTGCCGATCACGATAGCCTCGGTGCCGGATGAAAGGGCGGAAGGCGAATTCATCGTTAGCGAGATCGAGGCAAGGATCGGCGGTACAAGCCATTACCGCCTCATGAACGCCCGGTCCGGCGACTTAGGGCCTGACGCTACCTTTGCCTTCTCCGACTTCACGGTCATCTTCAGAACGAACGCACAGGCAGAGGCGCTCGGGGAGGTCTTTCGTACATCGGGCATCCCCTACCAAATAATCGGCGGGCGGTATCAGGGCAAACGAAAGGATATCGCGGAGATCGCCGACCGTATAAGGGAATACGCCGCCGGAGACGGCGTCACCACGCTCACGGGGACGGCACGGTCACATTCATGTATCATGGAGGTCCTCGAGGGGCTCGCCGCAGGAGGCAAAGACCCATTTTATCTGTCCTTATATGACCTTATGCGATTTCACATCGCTGAAGGCAATATACGCACCATTGATGATTGCCTCAATATGCTTTCCCTCCTTACCCCCCTTGACGATTTCGATGCCCTGGCAGACTGCGTTACGCTCACGACCCTTCACGGAGCAAAAGGCCTTGAGTTCAGGGTCGTTTTCATCACAGGGGCAGAGGACGGGCTGATACCTTACTCCCTCAGGGACGGGCAGGATGACAGGGAAGAGGAAAGGAGGCTTTTCTATGTGGGCATGACGAGGGCGAAAGAGGAGCTTTTCCTCCTTCATGCCCGCAGCAGGGCCCTTTACGGAAGGAATACGGCCCCGCTGCTGTCGTCCTTTGTCAGGGACATACCGGAGGTGTTCACGCGAACAGTGGCGCTGAAGGATAGGGCAAGAAAACGCCATAAAAAACAGATGAAGTTGTTTTAGGCTATTGACGTGGCCTTTTTAAAGTATTATTTAATCTGGTACGGAGGTGAAGAATGGAAAAAAGACTTGAAGACGTTATCGATCTGGCGATCAAAAGAGAGGAAGAGGCCTTTGCGTTCTACACCGGTATCTACAATAAGATAGAGGACAAAGAGGCAAAAGAGACGCTGAAATTTCTTGCAGAGGAAGAAAAAAGGCATAAGGAATTTCTCGTCGGCTACAAGAACGGGCAATACGGTGCGAGCGGGCTTCGCATGAGCAACGTCGTGAACTACAAGATAGCAGAGCACCTTGAAAAACCGGACATCACGAAAGACATGGCGAGCAAGGATGTATACCTCGTCGCGGCGCACCGGGAAACCAATTCGTACAATTTCTATATGGCCCTTGCCGGGGAACACCCTGAAGGTGAGATAAAGACGATGCTCCTCCGCATGGCGAACGAAGAATCGAAGCACAAGGAAAAGGTGGAATACCTCTATTCCAATACCGCCTTTCCTCAATTAGAGGGTGGATGACATTCTCCGGGGTTGCCCGGTACGCGGCCTTCATGCCGTCCTGTTAAGTAAACCTGGATAGGCCGATAATCCCCATAAGGGAACGACGCGGAGTTTATAAAGCTCTTTGGATATTATTCCAAAAAAAATCCTTATTTTTTAACTATAAGAATTGACAAGGGAAAGATAAAAATGGTAATAATATCTTCTTGTTTGGAGAATGTTGTTAAAGTGGTAAATTGAAATAGCCATGCAAAATAAGGAAACGCACACCACAGAAGACCTTGAGATGCTGCGCCACAGCGCTTCCCACCTCATGGCGCAGGCCGTGCGGGAGCTTTTCCCGGGAGTGAAAGTGGCCATAGGCCCGTCCATAGACAACGGGTTTTATTACGATTTTGATTACGGCCCCGGTTTCACCGAGGAAGACCTTCCCAAGATAGAAAAAAAGATGAAAGAGATCGTCTTGAAGGACATTCCCATCGAAAAGAGGGTCTTGAAAAGGGATGAGGCCATCGAGATGTTCAGAAAGATGGGTGAAGCATACAAGGTGGAACTTCTGGAGACGATCAACGACCCAGAAGTGAACACCTATACCCAGGGTTCCTTTACGGACCTCTGCAGGGGACCGCATCTTCCATCGACAGGAAAGATAAAGGCCTTCAAGCTCTTAAGCCTTGCCGGAGCTTACTGGAGGGGCGACGAGAAGAACAAGATGCTCACAAGGATCTACGGGACGGCCTTCCCCGATGAGGAATCGCTCAATCAATACCTCAATTTCCTTGAAGAGGTGAAGAAGCGAGACCACCGCAAGCTCGGCAAAGAGCTTGAGCTCTTCAGCATCTCCGACGAGGTCGGCGCAGGGCTCGTCATCTATCATCCGAACGGTGCGCTGCTCCGGTATCTCCTTGAAGACTTCGAGAGAAAGGAGCACCTCAAGAGGGGGTACCAGTTTGTGGTGGGCCCGCATATCCTGAAGCTCGACATGTGGAAACGGTCAGGCCACTTCGACAACTACAGGGATTTTATGTATTTCACCAAGATAGATGAAGTGGATTATGGGATCAAGCCGATGAACTGCCTCTCCCATATCATGGTATACAACTCCAAGGTGCGAAGCTACAGAGACCTTCCGCTTCGCTACTTCGAGCTCGGCACCGTATGCAGGCACGAAAAATCGGGCGTCCTGCACGGCCTCATGAGGGTTCGGGAATTTACTCAGGACGATGCACACATCTTCCTCCGTCCAGATCAGCTTCACCAGGAGATCCTCGGCATCATTCGATTTGTGCAGGACGTGATGGCCATCTTCGGCTTCGATTACGAGATGGAGATAAGCACGCGGCCCGAAAAATCGATAGGCACGGACGAAGACTGGGAAAAGGCGGAGAAGGCGCTGAAAGAGGTCCTCGATGACCAGAGGCTTCCTTATGAGATCAACGAGGGTGACGGGGCGTTCTACGGACCCAAGATCGACGTGAAGCTGAAAGACGCCATAGGAAGAAAATGGCAGTGCGCAACGATACAGTGCGATTTCGCCCTTCCCGAACGCTTCGACCTCCACTATGTGGACCGGGACGGAAAACGGAAAAGGCCTGTCATGCTCCACAGGGTAGTTCTTGGAGCCATCGAGCGGTTCATTGGCGTCCTCATCGAACATTACGGCGGGCGCTTCCCGGTCTGGCTGTCGCCCGTTCAGGCAATAATCATGAACATCACCGACGACCAGGAGCCTTATGCCAGGGAACTCTACAACGCCATGGCAAGTGAAGACATCAGGACTGAGGTCGATTCGAGGAATGAGAAGCTGAGCCTCAAGATTCGTGAAGGCGTCGTAAAGAAGGTTCCCTATATGGTAATTGTCGGAAAAAAGGAGATGGAGAAAAAGACCCTTACCGTCAGGATGAGAGATGGCAGCGAACTGAAGGACATCACGGTACAGGATCTTATAGCACGGATAAAAGAGGATAATACACTCAGGAGGTGAGCCCTATAGGAAAGGACACTAAGGACATAAACATCAATGAGAAGATACGCGCAAGAGAGGTTCGGCTCATTGATGACAGCGGGAAGCAATTTGGCATTGTGGCAACGATTGAAGCGCTCAGGATGGCACGGGAACAGGACCTTGACCTTGTGGAGATTTCTCCCAAAACAAACCCGCCCGTTTGCAAGATCATGGATTATGGCAAGTTCAAATACCAGCTTGCCAAGAAGGCGCATGAGGCAAAGAAAAAGCAGGCGGTTATCCAGATCAAAGAGATGAAGTTGGGCCTTAAGATCGAGGAGCACGATCTGGCATTCAAGATAAAGCACATGAAAGGGTTCCTCGGCGACGGGTACAAGGTCAAAGTGATCATCATGTTCAAGGGCAGAGAGGTGCTCCATATAGATATGGGCGAAAAACTTGCCCAGAAGGTTATCGAGTCAGTAAAAGATGCAGGGGTGCTGGAGCAGAAATTAAGATTTGACGGTAGAAATATCGTAATGATTTTTGCCCCCTTATAAAGGAGGTTAACATGCCGAAGATAAAGACACACCGGGGATTGGCGAAGCGGGTTAAGATAACGGCAAAAGGCAAGGTGAAAAGGGCAAAGGCATTTCACAGCCATCTTCTTTCCTCAAAAACACCAAAGATGAAAAGAAGGCTATCGAAATCTGACACTGTTCATCCCGCAGATCTGAAGAGGATCAAGACATTATTACCATACTCATAAGAAAAATAGAGGTGCAGTAAAATGCCAAGGGCAAAACGAGGATTTAAAGCAAGAAGAAGACGTAAAAAACTATTGAAGCTGGCGCGGGGCATGTATGGGACCAGGAAGAATGTTTACAGCGTAGCGAAAAGGGCTGTCTTCAAAGCCCTCAAACATGCCTACGCCGGGCGGAAACAGAGGAAAAGGGATTTTAGGTCCTTGTGGATAACGAGGATCAACGCGGCATGCAGGGCGCAGGGTATCCCTTACAGCAGGTTCATCCATGGCCTGAAAGCAGCCAACATTGCCCTGGACCGGAAATCTCTTGCCGAGATGGCGGTAAACGATCCATCCGGGTTCGACACCGTGATAGCAAAGGTCAAAGAGGCAATGGTTAACTGAGGGTGATCTTTGGATATTGGCGCCTTACAAAAGAGGGTCGATAAAGAACTGTCCTCCATAAAAACGATAGACGATGTCAGAAAGGCAAAGGTGTCTCTCCTCGGAAGAAAGGGCATCTTTTCTGAATACATCGAAAACATCAAGCTTCTCGATAAAGGGGAGCGCAAGGGGGCGGGCCAGGCGATCAATGCCCTCAAGCTACATACGGAAAGCAAGCTCCGGGAGTTTGAGGATTTCTACGGTGAAGAGGAGAAAAAGAAAAGGGAAGCGGCGTCAAGAATAGACATCACAATGCCAGGCAAGATGCCCCTGGCCGGAAAAAGGCATCCTCTTACCCAGACGCTCGATGAGATGATCAGGATCTTTACCTCCCTTGGTTTCTCTGTCGCCGAAGGCCCCGACATTGAGCTAGAGTACTATAACTTCGAGGCCCTCAACATCCCGGCAGACCATCCTGCGCGGGATATGCAGGACACGTTCTACATTAAGGACGGCATTGTGCTGAGGACCCATACGTCACCGGTGCAGATAAGGGTGATGGAAACTCAGCTTCCTCCGGTGAAGATTATCGCGCCGGGCACTGTCTACCGGTGCGATAATGACATCTCCCACACCCCGATGTTCCACCAGGTTGAAGGGCTTATGGTGGATAAGAACGTGAGGTTCTCGGACCTGAAAGGCATCCTCAGCATGTTCGTTCAGGACATGTTCGGTAAGGACACGCCTCTGCGTTTCAGGCCAAGCTATTTCCCGTTCACAGAACCCTCTGCAGAGGTTGACATCGGGTGCGTCATTTGCGGCGGAACGGGGTGCAGGGTATGCAAGGACACCGGCTGGATCGAGATCATAGGCTCCGGCATGGTGCATCCGCAGGTATTCAGGAACGTCGGCTATGACCAGGAAGAGATTACGGGGTTCGCCTTTGGAATGGGGGTTGAGAGGATCGCGATGATCCGATACGGCATCGATGACATCAGGCAGTTCTATTATAACGATATAAGGTTCCTGTCGCAGTTTTGAGATAAAAAGATGAAAGTTCCTTTTGAGTGGCTCAGTGAATTCGTCGTAATCGACATGTATCCGCAGGATCTTGCGGCGAAGCTGACCATGTGCGGATTGGAAGTGGAAGGCACTGAAGAACAGGTTCCGTCTTTCGAAGGCGTTGTCGTGGGCAAGGTCATCGGGATCGACAAACACCCTGACGCAGAGAACCTTGTCCTGTGTATGGTCGATGCGGGCATGGAAATACTGCCGATCGTCTGCGGGGCAAAAAATGTGGCCGTGGGGGATAAGGTCGCTCTTGCGACAGTAGGCGCGAAGCTGAAAGATGGTCTTGTCGTCGAAAAGAAAAAGGTCCGCGGCATAGAATCCCTCGGCATGCTCTGCTCCGAAAGGGAGCTTGGCCTTTCCGACGACCACAGCGGCATCTTCATACTCCCCGAAGAATGTAAGGCAGGCCATTGGCTCCACGAAGAGGCCTTTATCAACGACGTGATCCTGGATATCAATATCCCGCCCAACAGGGGAGATTGTCTCTCCATGTACGGAATTGCAAGGGAGGTAGGAAGCATCCTCGGCCAGAGGGCGAAAACACCCATCTTCAGCCTCGAAACAGACACGCAGCAAAAGGTCAAAGATCATATATCGCTGAAGGTCCTCGACGCGGACGCCTGCCCCCGATACGTCCTCCGCATGATAAGCGGCATATCCATCGGCACCTCGCCGTTCTGGATGAGAAACAGGCTGATAAAATGCGGGATGAGGCCCATCAACACCATAGTAGATGTAACCAATTACGTCATGCTTGAGCTCGGGCAGCCCCTCCATGCCTTCGATTATCACAGGATACGGGGGAAAAGGATAGAGGTGAGGCTTGCCGACAAGGAAACGGCCTTCAGAACGCTGGACGGCCAGGAGCAGAAGCTCCGCGAGGGCGATATCCTCATATGCGACGGGGAAGGCCCCGTGGCCCTTGCCGGAATCATGGGCGGGGAGAACTCGGAGATATCCGGAACCACGGAGGATGTGGCGCTGGAAAGCGCTTACTTTAATCCTCTGTACATCAGGAAAACGACGAGAAGGCTCGGGATAAAATCGGAGGCATCCCTTCGCTTCGAGAAGGGCATCGACATCGACAATGTAGGCCTTGCCGCTGAAAGGGCCATCTTTCTCATGAACCAACTTTCAGGCGGCACGGTCATGAAGGGCGAACGCGAGGTCCACACAAAGAAAGAGCTCAAGACCATGTTCATCACTTACAGTCATATTAACGGGCTGCTTGGCACCCACATACCGCAGGAGGATATCACAAAGATATTACGGTCCATCGACATCCATATCAAAAAGGAAAGCGAGGAAGGCCTCCTCACCACGATACCCAATTTTCGCCACGATATCAATGAACCCGCCGATATCGTCGAGGAGATATCCAGACTCTACGGCTACGACCGTATTCCTGCCACAAGGCCCGTTTCAGCGCTTTCAGGACAAAAACGCAGCCCCCGGGAGGTCTCTCTTAACGCCGCAAAGGAGTTTTTCAAGGGCGCGGGCTTTTTTGAATTGATCAACTTTGCCTTTTTCAGTGAGAAAGATGTGGAAAACTTTCTTGTCCTCCCGGCGGACGAGAGGGCTTCCTTTGTGCCCATAGTAAACCCTATCTCCAGGGAATATGCCGTGATGAGGACCTTTATCGCCCCGGGCATGCTGAAGGCCATTGCGTATAATATCAACAGGGGCGCGAAAAACCTCAGATTTTTTGAGAAAGGCAAGGCCTTTTTCCTTTCCGGAGAGGGCAAGCCCTACGAACGCACCGCCTTCTGCTTTGCAATGACAGGCCGGGAGGCAGAATTTTTCTGGAGGGATAAATATAGCGACTATGATTTTTTTGATGTAAAGGGTATAATGGAAGGACTGATGGGGGTCTTAGGAGTTACATTTTCCCTGAGGAAGACAGCGGAACCTTTTCTCAATCCACAGAGAGGGGCCGATATTCTTGTCGACGGGGTACAGGCAGGGTGGATCGGCGAACTCAGGGAAGAAGTCTTGAAATCCTATGAAATAGAACAAAGTACCTATTGTGCTGAGTTGCAATTTGATATAATCTTACAAAAGGTGAAGCTGGAAGCACGGTACCGTCCTATACCACGGTTCCCTCAGGTCACGAGAGATTTTTCCTTTTTTATAGACGATACGGTACCAGTAGGGGTGCTTACTGACAAAATCAGGGGGGTTTCGCCGCTTATTACATCGGTCGGCATCTTCGATATGTTTAGTAAAGAGAAGAAGAGCGTATCCTTCCGTGTCATTTTTCAGTCTTACGAGGACACCCTGACAGATGAAGAGGTGAACCGCTTGCAGGAGACTATCATCAAAGAACTTACAAATATAAATGGAATTTCGTTACGGGCATAAGGAGGGCGTATGACCAAGATAGATATCGTTACAAATCTTTATGAGAAACTCGGGTTTTCCAAGAGGGAGTGCGCAAATATCGTTGACACCTTTTTTGAAATCATCAAGGATACTCTGGAGAAAGACGATAATGTTAAGATATCCGGGTTCGGCAATTTCTTCGTGAGGAAGAAAAAGGCCCGGCGCGGCAGAAACCCTCAGACAGGCGAGGAGATCAAGATCACCGAACGACAGGTTCTCAGCTTCCGGCTCAGCCAGGTTTTGAAGGACGAAATTAACAACAAAAGCAAAAGATGAAAAGGGATATTCCTGATAGGGTATTCTACAGAATAAAAGAGGTCTGCACATTAACGGGCCTGAAACCCCACGTTCTCAGGTACTGGGAGCAGGAGTTTAAAGATATAAAACCCGTTAAGAGCCCTACCGGGCAGCGGTTGTATAAAAAGAAAGACCTCGAGATAATCTTTACGATCAAAAAACTGCTACACGAAAAACGTTTCACCATTGACGGTGCAAAACAGTATCTCGCAAACCACAAGCGCATCCTGAACGAGATAAGGGAAGACCTGACGGAGATTGTGGAGATACTGAAGAAGGAGGAATAAGAGTGAAGATCATCGTTGCCGCCAGCATTGTCTTTTTTATCTTCGGCTGCGCCGGGCCCGGGCCTGTCCACATAGCAACAACAGAATCAGACAGCATTGAAAGTACATACAAGGACCCACGGGTGGAGTCGTTGCATCAGAAAAACTCAGATCTTATCAGGGACATTTACTGGAGATTGATCAGGTCCAACGTGGGCATATACCGGAGAGGCATAGGCATAACAACCCTGACAGATCAACACAATGAGCAGCTTCACTATCTCAAGGTAAACATCAGGCCTTCAGACGTGTACTTCGATGAGAATACAACGAAACCGGAAGACCGTTTCTCCCATGTTCTCATGACCGCATTCCCTAAATATTTAAAGTTCATAAAAAGCAGCGACCTCGACCGGGATGACATCGAGGGCCTGGCCTTCGGGATATACTGGCCTGTCCGCGATTACTCCCAGTGCAACACCTTTGGCGGCTTCATCGAGTACATCCATATTTATTTCAGGAAAAATGACGCACAGGATATCCTCGAGGGAAGGCTGCTATACGCTGACAGCCTGAAGGGGGATGTAGAGATCATGACCAGCCTCAACCTCCAGCCTGCAAAAAGCGTGAGGCCGGTCTTTTAAAAGTTCATAGATCATTGCTGGACACCCGTAACTTGTTCCTTAAATAGTTCAAGGCGCCGCCTTCTTTCAATACCCTTCTGTCAAAATCGGAGAGGTCGAGGATTGTTTCAAATTCGATGTTTTTATCAACCGCCATTATCCTTACCCTGCCCTTATCAACCTGTGCATATACATCATCGATTGCAAGCGCATCGTCCGCGTTGATCCTGTCGTAATCCTCCTTGTTGCTGAACACAAGGGGGAGTATCCCGTAATTAATGAGGTTCTCTTTGTGGATCCTTGCAAAGGATTTCGCGATCACCGCCTCAACACCCAGATACATGGGGAGCAGTGCCGCGTGCTCCCTGCTTGAGCCCTGTCCATAGTTCTCTCCGCCGACAATCACCGAACTTTTCATCTTTTTTACCCTGTCCACAAATGTCCCGTCGGTATAGCAAAAGGTGAAATCTGCGAACCGGGGAATGTTTGCGATGTACCTGAGGATCTCCGAGCCGGCAGGGATTATGTCGTCCGTCGTGATGTTGTCGCCCAGCTTGATCGCCACTGCAGCCTTCAGAGAATCCCTTAATGCGCCTCTCCCCGGCAACTGTGTAATATTCTTCCCCCTGATGACGGATACCGACAGGCTATCTTCCACATCGCCCGGCGCAATGATCATGCTGTCATCCACTTTGTACGCCTCCGGCTCATTGCAGTCTTTCAGGCTCTCTACGTCAAAGACGTCCCTCGGGTCGGTGATGCGGCCGGTTATCGCGGTCGCCGCTGCCGTCTCAGGACTGACCAGATAGATGGAGGCTTCATTGGTGCCTCCTCTCCCCCTGAAGTTGCGGTTTATCGTTCTTGCGGCAACACCGTTTTCATGGGGCACCTGGCCGATGCCGATGCACGGCCCGCACGCGCATTCGAGCATTCTCGCCCCTGCAGAGACGAGATCGGCCAATATGCCATCCTTAACAAGGTGCTCCAGCACCTGCCTTGAGCCCGGCGCAACCGTCAGGTCAACGTCCCTGTTTACCTTTTTGCCTTTCAATATCTTTGCGGCCTTTGCTATGTCCGAGTAGGACGCGTTTGTACAGCTGCCGATAAAGACCGAATCTACCTTGACATTTCCTGCCTCCCTTGCCTTTATGACCAGGTCGGGCATATGTGGTTCTGCTACCAGCGGCTCAAGGGCGCCGAGGTCTATCTCAATAGCTCTGTCGTATTCAGCGTCAGAGTCAGGCAGCAGCTCTATCCAGTCCCGCTCCCTGTTCTGTGCCTTCAGGAAATCACGGGTAACCTGGTCGCTGGGAAAAACAGCCGTTGTGGCGCCAAGCTCGGTGCTCATATTGGTGATGGTCGCCCTTTGCGGTATGGAAAGCGATCGAACCCCTTCGCCGGTGAATTCAAGGATGTATCCGATCCCGCCTTTTACGGACAACATCCTCAGCGCCTCAAGGGCGATATCTTTTGCCGACACACCGGGATGAAGCACCCCAGTCAACCTGATATTCAATACTTTCGGCGGCGCGAGCTTAAAGCCTTCGCCCACCATGCACCTTGCCACGCTTAAGCCCCCGCTGCCGATGGCGATCATGCCGAGGGCGCCGGACGTGGGCGTGTGGCTGTCCGCTCCAAGGAGCACCTTTCCCGGCTTTGCAAACCTCTGGCAGTGCAGGAAGTGGCAGATGCCGTTGCCCGGTTTTGAAAAATATATGCCGAACCTCTTTGCTGCTGTTTTGAGATACAGATGGTCGTCCGCGTTCTCAGACGAGGTGGCAAGCGTGTTGTGATCGCAGTAAAAGATCGACGTCTCCGTGCTTACCTTATCGGCCTGAACACTCTCCAGGATCTGGGCGGCCATGATCCCCGTCAGGTCGTGACCTAAAGCCTGATCCACGCTGATGGTGATCTGTTGGTTCCCGGCCATATCTCCATCGAGGAGGTGGCTCTTAATGATCTTTTTTGCAACGCTCAGTCCCATCTGCCGTTCTCCTATGTTACCTATTTACCGTCAACCTTTTGCTATCCTCCCGGCGGTCAATGTTCCCATCTCTGCAGTAGTCACCCTTTTCGTTCCTTCCATATATATGTCAGGGGTTCTGTATCCGTCATGAAGGACCCTGCTGATCGCCCTGTCAACGGCCTCCGCCTCCTGTGGAAGATGGAGGGCAATATCCAGCATCATCCCGACCGACGCTATGGTCGCCAGAGGGTTGGCGATGCCCATCCCCGCAATATCAGGCGCTGTGCCATGGATGGGTTCGTAAAGTCCGAAGCTCTTCTCGTTGAGGCTTGCCGACGGAAGCATGCCCACGGAGCCTGTCGTCACCCCTGCCTCGTCGGACAGGATGTCCCCAAAAATGCTGGTCGTGAGTATGACGTCGAAGATATGGGGGTTGCATGCCAGCTCCATTGCAGCCTTATCAACAAGCATATGTTTAAGCTCCACTTCAGGATAATCTTTGGCAACCTCGGCGACCGTATCCCTCCAGAGCCTGGAGGCCTCAAGGGCGTTTGCCTTGTCCACGCTGGTAATGCTTTTGCGCCTTTTCATGGCGATCCCGAAGGCCATTCTGGCGACCCTTGTTATTTCCATGACGCTGTAGCATTCCACGTCATAGGCCTCTAAGCCGTATTTACCTTCACGACGTCCTTTCTCATTGAAGTAGATGCCTCCCGTAAGATCCCTGATGAGCATGAGATCGATCCCTTTTTCAATGACGCGGTTCTTTAGAGGCGAGTTTTCTTTAAGATCTTCATATATTTTTGCCGGCCTCAGGTTTGCGAAAAGATTGAATTCACGGCGCAGCCTCGCCAATGCCCTCTCCGGTCTTTTCTCTCTCGGAAGGGCATCCCACTTCGGACCTCCTACCGCGCCGAACAGTATTGCATCGCAGGTTTTACAACTCTCAATGGATTCATCCAGTATCGGCGTACCATGCTTGTCTATGCAGGCGCCGCCTGCGAGCATATGCTCGTACCTGAAGGTATGGCCGTACACCTCTCCGATGCGGTCCAGCACCTTCACGCCTTCATTTACCACGTCCGCCCCGATCCCGTCTCCGGGTATGACAGCTATTTTAAAATCCATCGATGATCCCCCTTTCGAGCGCGAGCCCTTCAGTCCCCTGCGCGCTCCTTCTTTTGCGATCTCTCCAATGCCTTCTTTCGCATCAACGGTTTGATCCCGCCTTCCCTGTATATGCCGATAATAAATTCGCTCGGGGCCTCACCCTGGTGGAGCGCGCCTGTTGCAACATCAAGGACGGTGCCCTTCTCGAGGTCGATCTCGACCTCAGCGCCTTCGGCAACGGCATCCGGAAGGGTTGGGCAGAACAATACCGGCAGGCCGAGGTTGACGGCGTTGCGATACCAGATGCGCGCCGCCGATTTGACAATGACCGCCTTCACCCCTGATTCGATAAGGACGATGACGGCAAACTCACGGCTTGACCCACAGCCGAAATTAGAACCTGATACAAAGATATTCCCCACTGTCCTGAAACGCTCCCGGATCGTCCTGTCAGCGCCTTCGAGGGTGTGCTCCGCCATCTCTTTCATGTCCTGGATGTAGCCGTACTGCCCTGGGAAGATCTGGTCAGTACTGATATTGTCGTGGTTGTAGACAACTGCCTTTCCTGAGATTTTCATACTTCATCCCTCCGCTTCACAGCCGCTCAGGGCTGGTCAGTTTCCCTGTCAGGGCCGTTGCCGCCGCTGTGAGCGGCGAAGCAAGGTAGACCTCTGCCTCTACGCTGCCGCCCATGCGGCCCGGAAAGTTGCGGTTGGCTGTGGATACACACCTTTCACGCGCTGCCACGATGCCGCCGAGCAGACCTGAACAGGCCCCGCATCCCGGCGAAGTAATGGAAGCCCCGGCGTCGAGCAGGATCTGATAATAGCCTTTCCTGATCGCTTTTTGAACAGTCTCCCTTGTCGACATGGTCACAACCAGGCGGGTACCCCCAGCGATCTTCTTCCCGGCGAGGGTCTTCGCCACCGTTTCTATATCGTAGAGCTTTCCTCCGGTACAGGAACCGACAAAAACCTGGTCGATGGGAATTCCTTCTGCTTCCTCCACATTCCTGACGTTATCGACGCTGTGGGGAAGCGCAACCTGGGGCTTAAGGCCTGACAGGTCGAACTCGTATTCGGCCGCATACCTGAAGCCGGGGTCGGTCTCATATACGGTGAAAGGCTCAGACGTATAGCCCTTCACGTCATCGATCGTTGTCCTGTCAGGTTTGATGAAGGCCGATTTGGCGCCCATCTCGGTGGCCATGACGGTGAGAACCATTCTCTCCTCCATAGGAAGGTCTTCGACAACCGGCCCTGAGAACTCGATCACCTTGTAGGTGCCAAAGTCAGTGCCCAGGCGCCCAAGTATAGAGAGTGCGGCATCTTTTGCCATAATGCCCGGACCCGGTTTTCCGGTCAGGCGTATATTGACCACGTCCGGCACCCGGAACCACGTTGAGCCTTCGATCAATACAGCAGCCATGTCTGTCGCCCCGAGGCCCGCGGCAAAGGCACCGTATGCCCCGTGGATAGGGGTGTGCGAGTCGGTTATCACGATGACGCTCCCCGGCCTTGCCAGCCCCCGCTCCGGCAAAAGGTTGTGGCCTATCCCCTCATTGATCTCAGTGAGGCAACAGCCTTGCTCCCCGGCAAACTCCCGGAAGGCCTTTTGCGCCTCCGCCACCTTGAGATCCGAGGCCGGGGTATTGTGATCCAGAAAGATATAGACCTTCCGGGGATCCCAAACCTTTGTACCGAGCATCTCCCGGAAGGACCTCACAACGATCAGGTAGACGTCGTTGATCCCGGCAAGGTCAACCTTTGCGGTAACGACCTCGCCGGGACTGACGTGGTCTTTGCCTGCTGCCGCTGCCAGTATTTTATGCGTGGCGTGCATAGCCGTTGTCGCCATAACCTTATTCCTCCTTTTTTGTTCGGAGTTAGCCCACAAAACGGGTAAGCCACAAGCTCAGGTCAGGCACAAGCATCACGATTATCAACCCCGCCGTAAGAAGCAATATGAACGGCCAGACACCCTTCACTATCTCTTTCATGTTGCTGTCGGAGATCCCCAGGATCACATAAAGGTTCATCCCCACGGGCGGGGTGATAAGCGCAAGCTCCATGTTGATCGTAAAGATGATCCCGAACCAGACCGGGTCAATCCCGAGCTTCTGGATGACAGGGAAAAATATAGGCACCACTATGAGAATGATGGAGACTACCTCGAGAAAACATCCAAGAAAGAGCAGGAGAAGATTGACAAGGATAAGAAAGGTCCATTTGCCCAGCTCCATCTGGACTGCAAAATTGACTATCTTCTGGGGTATCTGGTTTATGGTAAGCACCTGGCCGAAGAAGACCGCTGCTCCTATGATCATGAATATCATGGCCGTCGTCTTCACCGTATCCTTCATGATGCCGGGGATATCTTTGATGCCGAGCCGCCGGTAGATCAGGAAGCAGATGACAAAGGCCATGATGGCCCCGATACCGGCAGCTTCAGTAGGTGTAAATATTCCAAGGTAGATGCCTCCAATGATCACCGGGGGCATAACGAGCGAAAGGGCCGCCCGTTTGAACGCCTTCCATCGCTCAAGCCATGAAGACGGGGTATCGCCCTGCAGGCCCGGCGTGCGGGATGCATAGAACCAGCAGTAGAACAGAAAGAACAGTGATACGAGGGCGCCTGGAACGATCCCCGCTATGAAAAGCTTTCCCACCGAGGTATCCGTGATAGCGCCGTAGATGATCATCGGCCCGCTTGGCGGGATCAGTATCCCCAGCGTTCCCCCGGCGGCCACAAGGCCGAGCACGAAAGGCTTTTCGTACTTGTAGCGCAGCATGGCAGGAATGGCCGCGATGCCTATGGTCACGGCCGTGGCCGCACTGGAGCCGCAGATAGCCGCAAATATGGAGCAGGTGACCACAGCGGTCATCGCTATCCCTCCCGGCAAGTGCTTCAGCCAGACATGGACGAAGTCGAAGAGGTCGTCCCCGACCCCGCCCTTTGTCATTATATGTGCCATTAGCATGAAAAGGGGTACCGCCAGCAGCACGAAGTTGTCCATTGCGCCGTACATAGTCGAGGGAAGGGTGGAGAGGCTCTGGCCGGTTAAGAAAAGGATCCCCACAGCAAGAGAGGCCAGCGATATGAAAACAGGGAGTCCCGTGGCGAGGATCACAAGGAGTATCGCAAAAATCAGTATTATCTCCATTAGCGCCTCCCCGCTGCCAGCCCAAGAAATTTGTTAATGTACTGGAGCATCAGTATAAAGGCTCCTACCGGCACGGCGAGATGGGTCAGAACAAGAGGAAAATCAATGGCTATGGAGCGGCTATCCATCTTGATCGTAAGCGCAACCATATCGATCCCGTGGTACAAAAGGATCGACATTAAGAGGAGTCCCGCAAGGTAATGAAATAGCAGCAAGGCCCATCTCACCCGCACCGGCGCCTTGGAGATCAGTATGTCAACTCCTATGTGTGCATCCTCTTTCAGTGTGTACGCAGCGCCAAGAAATACCGCCCAGACCATGAGGTAGACTGCTATCTCTTCTGACCATCCGATGGGGCGCTTGAAAACATACCGGGCTATCACCGCATAGCCGACTATCAAAGTCATGATGCCCGTGAACACGCCACCTATAACGGCCGCCAGCGAAGTGATTTTATCTATGATCCATTCCAGACGCCGCAGCATCACACACCCCCGTATTTCTTTAAAGTTTGTTGATCATGTCTACCAGCTCCCTGCCGTCCTTTCCCGTTTTTTCGAGGAAATAATCCAGCACGGGTTTCTGCGTGACATCTTTCCAGACCTTTGCCTCCTCAGGGGTCTGAATGTGGATGACCATCTTCTTGTTTCTCAATTCTGTGACCGAAATATTCTTTGCCTTTTCGCTGTCTTCTATGCTTTTCTTCTGGGTCGCAAGGCCGGCATCCTTGATAATCTTGCGGAGGTCCTCCGGAAGGGAGTTCCAGAACTTCGGATTGACGAAGACGCAGTGCGCTACGGTGAAGTTGTTCGACACGGTTCCGTACTTCTGGACCTCGTAAAAGTGGCGGGCAAGCGCCGCGTCAATGCCAGTGAGCCCTACGTCTATGGTGCCCCTTTGAAGGGCCGTATAGACTTCGGGGCCGCTTATGGGCATAGTTGAAGCGCCCAGGGCTTCCGATCCGAGGTTCATAATCTTCGATGTCCCCCGCATCTTCTTACCTTTGAAATCCTTGGGCATTATCATCGGGCCACTATTAGAGGTATAGACGTTGGTACGGCACTGCAATACCCACATAAGGGGCACCACACCCTTCGCCTCCATTTTCTTGAACAGTGTCGCACCCACTTCACCGCTCAATGCCTTTTCGATCACAGGCAGTTCGGTAATGAGAAAGGGTACAATAAAGACATCCATCACCGGAAGAACACCGGCCCACTCAAAGTTTGTGGTCACTCCAGATTCGATCGCCCCGGTTGCCACGGCAGTTATGACCTTATCGGGTTTAAAAGCTTGCGCCGCAGGGTAGATCTCCACTTCCACCTTGCCCCCGGTTTTTTGCTCTACCAGGCCCTTGAAGTACTTAATGTCAACGGCGATATGGTGGGTCTCGGGCAGTTGGTGGGTAAGCCGCATCTTGTACGTAGCCGCGCCGGCAGGCAGCGCAAGAAGCATTGATACAATTAAAACCAAAAGCGTCTTCGTTGTCTTCATCTCTCTCTCCTTTTTTATTTTTTATTCGCCTTTTGCAGGATCTCGAAAAGATTGGCGTAATAAAGCGCCTCTGTCTCTCTCACCTTTGCGAGACCAACAAGAGCGTTGAAATCGCTGAAAACGATCATCCTGTCCATACAACCGGCAGTGGTGCCTGTGGCAGCAAGCTCCTCCAGCACTAATTTTACCCCATAGGCGGCTGCGTAGATCGTTGAGAGCGGGAAAGTGGCGACGCTGTACCCTATATCCTGCAGCTCCTTTGCAGTGAGGATCGGCGTCTTGCCTCCCTCCACCATGTTTGCCAGAATCGGGGCCTTCACCTCTCTGCAGACGCGCCTCATATCCTCCACCGATTCCGGCGCCTCGATGAATATGAGGTCGGCGCCTGCCTCTTTATACCTGTTTCCTCTCTCGATAGCTTCATCGATGCCGTAAACCGCCAGCGCGTCTGTGCGGGCCATGATCACCAGGTCATCGTCCTTTCGCGCATCAACAGCCGCCTTCAGCTTGGCGACCATCTCTTCAGCCATTATCACCTGTTTTCCTTCCATGTGGCCGCAGCGCTTGGGAAATACCTGGTCCTCAAGAAAGAGGCCCGCTACGCCGGCGTTTTCGAAAAGTTTTACGGTCCTGGCAACGTTGGTTACGTTGCCGTGTCCCGTATCGCCGTCGACGAAGACAGGGATATCGACAGCATCCACGATATACCGCACGTGGTCAACCATCTCTGAAAGCGTCAAAAGCGATACATCGGGCTTCGCCAGGAGAGAGCCCGATGCGGGGTATCCTCCCAGCGTGACCGCCTTGAACCCCGTCTGCTCTGCTATCTTCGCCGAGAGGCCGTCATATGCCCCCGGCAGCACAAGTATCTCCTTGTCCAGGATCAGTTTTTTGAAAAGTGTTGTCTTCTTCAATGCATTAACCTCCTCAATTTTGGATATATACGGTATCAGCCAAGGCGATCCGATTTCTCCGATGCGAATACCAGCAGTACCTTTCCCGGTTTATCTCCGATGCTGCGGGAATAGTGGGGCTTATTCGATTCGAAACAGTAGCAATCCCCCTCCCCTACCTCATAGATGTTTCCGTCGTAAAAAAATTCCTGACGCCCTTCAAGGACATAGATCAGCTCCTGGCCTTTGTGCGTTAAGGGCTCCGTCGGAAACTCAAATCCTGTGGTTACGACAAAGGCATCCATAAGCCTGTTGGCCTTTTTGTAGCTGATCGACTCGTATACGTATCCGTATTTTCCGAAGGGCCTGTGGACGATCCTCCTCTCCGGCACTTTAACGAGAGAAAAATCCCGGTCCTCATCGTCGCGTGCCTCGCCGGTGAGGAGAAAAAAGACGTCAACGCCGAGGACATAGGCGATCTTGGCAAGGGTGCTGATGGGGGGCTCCCTCTTCAGCGTTTCTATCTGGCTGAGATAGCTTTTGGCAAATCCGGTCTTTGCTGCCATCTCGTCCAGCGTCATCCTTTTCTCATTCCTGATGCCCCTGATACGCTTCCCGATGGCAATGCATATGTTTCGTGCCTGCTCCTCCATTCTTATCATTGTGAACAATTGTGTGCTAATAGCAAATATTTGTCAAGAAAAAATTTAACCTCAGTATTTCGATGAGATGCGCATTGGGATGGTTGCCGGCCTGCCGGCATCAAGTACTTGGTCTGTAGTCAGCTTTGCTGTATGAGGATGATGCCGACTATTGTCATGATGATCCCGATCACCCTTTGCAGACTTAAAGCCTCTCCCAGTATTACGATGCTCAGGATGGCCGTTATCAGGGGATAAGATGCGGCTATAGGGACAATCTTTGAGGTCATGCCGGACCTGAGGAGGTAGAAATAGGTCCACATGCCCACAAGGCCCGCCATTACGCCGCTTGCGGTAAAAAGCGCATAGTTTTTCAGGGAGACCTTCGTCAGTTCCTGGGCCCTTCCGGAAAAGATATATACGAGGAACAGTATGACCGTGATAGAGGCGCTCCTGATGAGCACACCGGTAAGCGGCTCCACTTCCTTCAGCCCTATCTTTTCAAGAAGCGGCGTTGCCCCCCAGAGAAGCATCGTGGCGAACAACAACCCAAATGAAATAAGTTCCTGATAGTTCATGTCAAGACCCCTTCCTGTGTCCATACATTCAGGCCCGGGAACGGCGACGGGGTAAATGAGAGGATAAATATGGCCAGTATGATAAATGCTAAAATCTTTCTCTTTGTATCGAGCTCTGTCTCCATGTCTACGGGGTGCGGGTGGCGCATGCCAAAGATGAGAAGGATGATCACGAGGGTCAGCCACCCGGGGTTATAGAAGGCTGCAAGCACACCAAGCAGCACGATCGATGCCCCGAAGATCCACTTGCTCCGATCGCCGAAAAGCGCGTATGCAATATGTCCTCCGTCGAGCTGGCCGACGGGCAGCAGGTTAAGCGCTGTTACAAAAAGGCCTACCCATCCGGCATAGGCGCAGGGATGAAGCACGAGGTCATGACCTCCCGGGATGTCTCCTATGAGGATCTCCTGCAAGATCTTGAACAGCAGCGGGTCGCCAAGCTGAAGGTATGGCATGTTTTCCGGCAAAGGCCGAACGTCCGACAAGCTGATTCCGATGACGATAAAAGGTATGGCAATGATAAAACCGGACAGAGGCCCTGCGATGCCGATATCGAAGAGCGCCATCTTGTTGACCATAACGCCTTTCATCTTGATGATTGCGCCGAATGTGCCGAACGGAGAGAGCGGAAAGGGAATGAAATAGGGGAGCGTCGCAGGGATGCCGTACCGCCTGCTCATAAAATAGTGCCCCATCTCATGGGCGAGCAGTATCGACATAACGGCGATACTGTACAGGGCTCCTCCTACAAAAACCGTTGAGGCGATGGTGAGAATGAAAAGTACGATGTGTATCATCTATTCCCTTAGAAGGCCATACTCGAGGTGGATACGGCTGTATCTGGTACCTCTCTTTACGTTCACGTCAAATTCCGCAAGCATATCGAGAAAGGAGATGAGGTCCTTTTTGGACATTTTCCGGCTTGTCTGTGAAAGCTGGAAGGCATAATAAGGATGCTTATAGGGGAGGTAACGCTTCTGTTCGGAGGCTTCAAGCCCGAGGCTCTCCTTCCACTCGAGGAAGGTTTTCTTGAAAGAGGGGAACGCCTGCCCGGCCCTGAAGACCTCTTCCATGTCCTTTGCCTGGAGCAAAAGCCGTATCTGATTTACAAGGTAGCTCTGAATGGCGAGGATATCTTCACCGTTCTCAAGGAGGTTTTCAAAGATGGCGATCATCTTTTTCTTGTCCAACGCAGCAAAGGCCTCAAAAAGTTTCAGGAAGCTCTCTTCGTTGGTCTGCGTAACAACAGCGCGGACATCCTTTGATCCTATCTCCTTCCTTTTCCCGACATAATGAACAAGCTTAAGGAGCTCGGACTCAAGGATCGACTCGTCCCTTATCCTTTCTTTCAAAAGATCAAACCCTTCTTTTGTCATCGTTTTCCCGTAGGACCTCACAACGCTGAGGACCTGTTCACGGATGCGCTTTTCCTTGTCCTGTTCGAGCACAACCCGGTTGCCCCCGACGACTGTATGGAGGTCAGACGTCTTGCCCGTTGAGTAGAGAATGACAAAGATCTTTTCTTTCAAGACATCGAGCTGCCCCTTGAGCTCTTCAATACAACTTCTTTCAGGGTCAATGATTGCGAGAACACGGCGAGGGTTAGGGAACAGGTTGGATGCGTGTTCGATAATGGCGCTCCTCGCATCCTTCCCTGCAACGATTACCAGTTCAGGCTCATTGACGAAACGTTTTGCGAGGGCATGAATATCTTCAAGGGCATTGTCTTTCGAGCCGACTGCTATAGTGAGTTCGTTCATGTGTTGCCGGATTACTATTACTATACGTTGTACTTCTTCTTCAGGAACTCAAGCCCTGTCATGGGGTAGAGCGCATAGATCAGGATATCGCCCATATCCTCCGTGATGCCTTTGAGCACATCCCGCGCCTTTGGCAGTTCGGGCTCGAGAATGTCGCCGGGCCTTGTTTCGATCGGCGTATTTCCCTTTGCGTAGCCTTTCAATGCCTTCTGTCTTATCTCGTCGTTTACCGGCACCGGGGGTTTTCCGTACAGCCCGTAAAAGTAGTCTTTCACCTCGTTTGATATCATCTTATAACGGCCCGCGATGACATTGAAGACGGACTGGACGCCGACAATCTGGCTCGTAGGGGTAACGAGCGGCGGAAATCCCATATCCTTCCTCGTTACCGGTATCTCCTCGTAGACATCTTTCAGCCTGTGGATCGCCTTTGCCTGTTTGAGCTGGCTTACAAGGTTGCTGATCATGCCTCCCGGTATCTGGTGCATCAGCACGCCGATATCGATCACGGAGAACCTCGTCGTGTCCGCGAAGGACATATATTTGGGGATTATGGCTTCAAGGTAATCGTCCACCTCGGCTATCTTCTCAAGATCAAAACCAGGGTCCTGGGGTGTCCCTTTCAGGGTTACAACGAAAGGCTCCACAGCACAGTGGGAAGACCTGAGCGCAAAAGGCGCCAGACAGGTATCGATCCCGTCCGCTCCTGCCTCGATCGCCTTCAGCAAAGACATGGAGGCCATTCCGCTCGTGTAGTGCGTATGGAGATGTATGGGGATCGTGAGGTGTGCCTTCAGTTGAGAGATCAGGTCGAAGGCGTCATAGGGTGAAATGATCCCCGCCATATCCTTTATGCAGAGCGAGTCGGCGCCCATATCCTCGATCTTCTTTGCCTTGTCTATATAGTAGTCTATGTTGAAGATCGGCCCGCCGAGCCTTTTCTCGGTCAGGGAGTATGAGATCGCCCCCTGGATGTGCTTGCCGCATTTCCTGATCGCCTTGAATGCCGCGATGAAGTTCCGTTCATCGTTGAGTGCGTCGAAGACCCTGAAGATGTCGATACCGACCTCGGCAGCCTTTTCAACGAATGCGTCGACAACGTCATCGGCATAATTCCTGTATCCCACGAGGTTCTGACCGCGCAGGAGCATCTGCAGCTTAGTATTTGGCATCTTTTTTTTGAGACGCCCGACCCTTTCCCATGGATCTTCATTCAGGAACCGCGTCATTACATCGAACGTCGCGCCACCCCATACTTCCATGGAGTAGAAGCCGATGCTGTCCATTGTGGCGGCTATGGGGAGCATGTCGTCGGTGGTCATCCTCGTCGCGAAGAGCGACTGATGGCCATCTCTCAGCGTCAGATCCGTAATGCGAATGGGCTGTTTCTCCGACATCGTCAACCTCCACGGAAAAAGTGTGAATAAGTATCATGTCTGCCGTTAAAAATCAATGGAATTTTTCCGATTTCTCTGCTATCTTTATGGTCACGGGATGTAGCTCAGCATGGTGTAGAGCGCTTGCTTCGGGAGCAAGAGGCCGCTGGTTCAAATCCAGTCATCCCGACCATAATTCATATGTCTTTCAGATAAATACATTCATCACAGGCATACGAGGAAGATCATAAACGACACGATCGCCGTCAACAGGCGCGGCGACAACGACCTTATCAACATTAGGGAGGAACTATCCGGCGTCCTTGAAAGGTCAGGGTCACAGGGTGGTAACCAATCGCTAAAAATCTTGACAGTCTGTCCAAATTGCAGGAAAATAAAGACAAAAAGGGGCGGGGAGTATGAGAAGGGCCATTCCGTTGCTGAATATTATTTTTTCCACAATATTCCTTTCCATTATAGCCCTGGTAATATTCCCCTTTGACCGGAAGGGAGAGGGAACAAACAGGCTGGGCAGGATCTGGGCAAGGATCCATCTCAAGGCGTGCGGCATCCGGGTAGCGATGGAGGGGGCCGAGAACATAACCGAACCCCCTTATATCATCATGTGCAACCATCAGAGCGTGCTCGACATATTTGCCCTCCTCTCTTCACTGCCTTTATCGTTCAAATGGGTCGCAAAGAAGGAGCTTTTTGTGGTGCCCTTTCTGGGGTGGGCGCTCAAGGCCGGGAAAAACATCAGCATCGACAGGCAGAATCCGCGAAAGGCCCTGAAGGCGATGCAGGAGGCGGCCGGCAGGATCAAGGAGGGCATGAATATCGTGATCTTTCCGGAAGGGACGTGGAGCCCTGACGGCACGCTCCTGCCATTCAAAAAAGGAGGGTTCTCGCTCGCGCTGAAGACAAAGGCGCCGATCATCCCTGTAGGCATCTGGGGAACAGGCCAACTGCAGCCGGAAGGCTGTTCTGTTCCCAAAGGAAGAGGACTGATACAGATCAGGATCGGCCGGCCGGTATGCTGGACAGAGGAAGGAAGGCCTGCCAAGGATAAATTGATGCTTGAAGTAAGGTCCCACATTGAAAAACTCATAGACGCCGACGGGCAAACCCAGGAAACAGCTTGTGGCCGATACTAAGCTCTCGACAAAATGAACTGCCCCGTCATAAGCGGCGGGAAATAAGAGGATAGGAACGGCATGATCATCCCCCCCTCTCCCTGACCCTCTCCCGCAAGGGGAGCGGGGACAATGATACCGAGTACCATCCATACCGTGACCATCTCCCGCAAGGGGAGCGGGGACAATGATACCGAGTACCATCCATACCGTGACCATCTCCCGCGGGGGGAGCGGGGACGGTGCCGCCTCGCAGCACGCTGCGGGGAATCATCCGGATTTAAATGTTCCAATACCAAAACGGGTTAAAAGGCTTTTGTGTGGTTACCAATAATGAAAAAAACTGCCTTGTAAAAATTGGTAAAAATATTAAGATACAATATTCCAGCACATTGAAGTGCTCTTTCCTCAAGGCCTTTGAGGATCTTTAAGCATTCAGAACAAAGTGGTTCAACAACCGTCAACGTATAGTGACCTGATGAAAATAAGTCCCTTATTTTATAGTCAATGCAAGGAGGAAGCCATGGTACTTACAGAAGTTTTTGGATCTAAGGTTTTTAACGACAAGGTCATGAAAGAGCGATTGCCCAGACAGATCTACAAGGCCCTGAAGGAAACGATTGAAAAAGACATACCCATGCAGTCTGATGTTGCCGACGTGGTCGCAAACGCCATGAAGGATTGGGCCATTGAGAAAGGCGCAACACACTATACACATTGGTTCCAGCCTTTAACGGGCATAACGGCAGAAAAACATGACTCCTTTATATCCCCCTCTCCGGATGGCAGCGTGATCATGGAATTCTCCGGCAAGCAATTGATACAGGGCGAACCGGACGCCTCGTCGTTTCCAAGCGGCGGCTTGCGCGCCACGTTCGAAGCAAGGGGATATACCGCCTGGGACTGCACCTCGCCTGCGTTCCTGAAGACGGACGAGGCCGGCAATGTAACGCTTACGATCCCTACAGCATTCTATTCGTATAACGGTGAGGCCCTCGATAAAAAGACTCCCCTCCTCCGGTCTATGGCGGCCTTATCAAAACAGGCCGTCAGAGTCCTGAAGGCGCTCGGCAACACCACCTCGGCCAAGGTAACCTCCACCGTTGGCCCCGAGCAGGAATACTTCCTGGTGGATAAAAAATTCTATTCAGAACGGCTGGACCTGATGCTGGCAGGTCGGACGATCTTCGGCGCGCCGGCCCCTAAAGGGCAGGAGCTTGAGGACCAGTACTTCGGCAGCATAAAGGACAGGGTTTCCAGTTACATGCAGGACCTTAACAAGGAGTTGTGGAAGATCGGTATTACTTCAAAGACGCAGCACAATGAGGTGGCGCCGGCGCAATATGAGATGGCCCCTATCTTTGCAACGGCAAATATCGCCACCGACCACAACCAGCTTGTCATGGAGACCATGCAGAAGGTCGCCTTCCGCCATGATCTCGTTTGCCTGCTCCATGAAAAACCCTACGCAGGCATCAACGGCTCAGGAAAGCACAACAACTGGTCGCTCTCGACGGACGACGGCATCAATCTGCTGGAACCAGGTACAACGCCCGGCGAGAACCTGCAGTTCTTATTGTTCGTATGCGCATTGCTTAAGGCTGTCGATACCCATGCCGACATCCTGCGGGCCACCTGCGCGACCGCGGGCAACGATCATCGCTTGGGCGCTAACGAGGCGCCCCCGGCAATCGTCTCCATCTTTATGGGTGAGGAACTCACAGAGATCCTTGACAAGATCTCGAGGGATGTAAAGATCACCTCGAGGGGCGTACAGTTCGTCAACGTCGGCGTCGATACGCTGCCAAATATCCCCAGAGACAACACGGACCGCAACAGAACATCTCCCTTCGCCTTTACCGGCAACAAGTTCGAATTCAGGATGGTCGGCTCGGCACAGTCGATCGCCGGACCGAATGTGGCATTAAATACCATCGCGGCCGATGCGTTTGACGAAATAGCCACCCGCCTGGAAAAAGCCAAGGATATCAATACAGAGGCAGGGGCGATCATCAGGGAGATCTATAAAAAACATAGCAGGGTGATATTCAACGGGAACAATTACTCGGAAGAATGGGTGAAAGAGGCTGAGAGGCGCGGCTTACCAAATGTGAGAAATGCCGTCGATGCATTAAAGGCATTTGTTACCGATAAATCCCTGACGCTCTTTGAAAAGCACAGGGTTCTCTCGCCAAAAGAGCTCCATTCCCGCTACGAGATATATGTAGAGCATTACTCGAAACAGATCAATATTGAAGCGCTGCTGGCGATCGATATGGCGAAAAAACAGTTCCTGCCTGCCGTAATCGAATACGCCACGTTTCTCTCGGACTCGATCAGCAGTTTCAAGGCAGTGTCGTTGCCGTCCCCCGTTCAACAAAGCATTCTGAAGCAGCTGGGCTCCTTGCTCGCATCATCCTATAAGAGCCTGGAAAAGCTTGAAGCAGCGGTTGCCAATACTCAGGAGATCGCGAATGTCGTGAAAAGGGCGGAGAGTTGCCGGGATAAAGTCGTCACGGCAATGCAGGCGCTGCGCGGCGGTATAGACGCCCTGGAGATGATCGTTCCCAGGGACATGTGGCCTGTTCCCACTTACGCGGAGCTGCTGTTTAAACTGTAATAGGCAGCCCGGCCGTATTATTCCCCCCTCTCCCTGGCCCTCTCCCCTGGCGGGAGAGGGAATATTGTTGCTACGTACCGCCTGTGCCCTGACCTTCATCTGAAAGGGGAGAGGGAATGAGGGTCCGCGTGCAGTGAGGCACGGGGAATAATTTATGGCTTTTCCGGCTCCGTCACAACGATGCGCCAGAAACCATCATAAAGCGAGACCGTCTTCCAGTGGGCCTTCTTCTTTATCACCTGCTGCGTCCCCGGCTTCACATACCGGTAAGGGCCGGAACCTTCCTCCTGGCTGACGATGTAGCCCACAAGCCCCTTCAGCTCCGGAAAGCCCTGATACTCTGCGCTCTTCAATACATTCCTCCTTGACTGGGCGGGGTCGGAGGAGAATACATGGGTGCCGTCGCCCTGAATGACAAGGATCATTATTCCCTTCCCCAACGTCAGGCCCTTTAAGGCGTCTTTCGCCAGAAACTCAGGAGTAAAGTATATGCCTACGGACCCGACGAATTCGTTCCTGGCATTAAATACCGGGTAGCCGAAGAGCGCAGCCTGCGTCTCTTCGATGCCGATAAAAAGCTCGCTGAAAACAGGCTTTTTATTCTTCATGATCCCTGCCGTCACGGCCTGCGCCGACAGGTTCGCCCCTTCATGCTTTCTGTATTTTTCAGGCTCCATTATCTCTATCACCCCTTTGGCGTTAACAAAGGAACAATCGATCGCATAGGGCTTCCCGGCGCAGAGGCCTTTTATGGCCCCTCTAAGGTCGGATTGCGCATCAAGCCCTTTCCCGATACGGCCGGCAGCCCCGGAGAGGCTTTTGTCCACCTCTTTGAGGACCGCAGAGATCCTCTTAACGGCTTCATCAAGCGTGGCCGTTGCCGTGTCAGATCCAAACATTGTCGACGAAGCGCTGAAAAATATCATTACCGACACTACAATAGTGATAACTGATTTCATACGCCCTCCTTTATGTCTCCGGGTGCCGCTCTTGCTACGAGCTGCAAGGGATACAAACAATTTGTGCATCATCATTAGTTCATTTTTAGTACGCGAGAGACTGCCTGTCAACTGAAAACGTAACCTCATAGCTCATAGCTGGCAAGCAACATAAAAAGCCGATAGCTGATAGCGAAGCCAAGCACGAAATTCTAAGCACCAAGCCCTAAACAGTATCAAAATTCAAATAGGCAAATGTCAGAAATAAATACAAGCTTCTTAGTTCCCTCTCCCCTGGCGGAAAATGGTCATAGCAACAAAACATTCCCTCTCCCCTTGTATGTTATATA